>DATBEM010000137.1:0-20564 GCA_036276115.1 Trebonia sp. | reverse complement strand
GCGGCCGCAGAATCGCGGCCGCCCCGGCCCCGCTTGGCCAAGGCATGAAAACGTGAAACGCGAAAGAGGTGAGAGGGAAAAGAGTTAACTCAGTTGGAGATCTGCGCTGTCGCGGTGCCGGAGCCACCGAAGTTGCTCTCGACGATGATGGGCTGATCGGGGGGGAAGACCTCTTCGTGGGTGCTGGAGTACCGGCCGCCGCCCTGGCTGGTCAGCGTGATCCCGGTCCACGTCCCGTCGGCGTCGAAGACGTTGAGGACCGCGTTGGAGTTGCTGCTGGTGGCCTGGATGGTCTGGATGCCGCGCTGCCACTGGAACTGGGTGACGCGGACGGTGTCGGCGGCGGGCGGGGCACCAGGGTTGACGGTCAGCACCCCGCTGATGGTGGTGGTGCCGAAGGCGGTGGCGGTGATGGTGACCGCGACCGGCGCCGTCACCGCGCTGGTGATCAGGGCGATCTGCCCGCTGGCCTGGCCCGGCGGGAGGATGACGTCGCTGCCGTTGGTCAGGCTGGAGAAGCCGGCGGCGGCATTGCTGGACGAGACCTGGACCACGGCCCCCTGGGAGGGCGCCGAGGTGAACGTGACGGTGGCGGTCTCGCCCCCGCCGCCGATCACGGGGGACGGGGTGAAGGTGATCGACTTGAGCGTCGGCGTGACAGTGCCGCCGCCGCCACCGCCACCGCCGCCACCGCCGCCTCCGCTGGCGAAGGCCGGGCCGGCCATCGCCAGCGTGGCCGCGATGGCCAGGGCCGGGACCGCGGCCCTCAGCCAGCCGGGCCGGCGCGACCCGGACCCGGAAAACGCTGCGTGCATGACACCTCGCAAAATTTCGAGGGAACCTGACAACAGCAGTACGGTGACGATCCGGTTTCGGATTGCGACGAACTCTAAACAGTTGGTAAAGGATTCGCGCCTTAGCGGCTGAGCCGCGCGTCCACGTCGGCCCGCCAGGGCGGGCTCGCGCCCGGCCGCTCGCACGTCAGCCCGGCCACCAGCCCGGCCGCGTCGAGCACGGCCGCCAGCGCGTCGGGGTCGAGGCCCGCCATGACCGGGCCCGGGCCCAGGAGGTCGCGCCGGGCCAGGGCGTCGAGCAGCCCGCTGGTGAAGGCGTCGCCGGCGCCGACGGTGTCGGCCACCACGGCCGGATAGGCGGGCCGCCGGACGACCACCGCTGCCCGGGTCCAGGCGGTCGCCCCGTCGCCCCCGGCCGTCAGCACGACCAGCCCCGCCCCGAGGTCCAGCCAGCGGCGGGCGATCGCGTCGTGGTCCGCCGGCCCGAGCGGGGCCGGGCCGTACAGCCACTGGAAGTCATCCGCGCTGGCCTTCACCACGTGCGCGCGGGCGATCGCCGACTCGACCTGCGCCCGGGCGGCCGCCCGGTCCGGCTGCAGGCCCGGCCGGACGTTCGGGTCGTAGCTGACCAGCACGTCCCCGGCTGCCCGGAGGCGCCCCACGGCGGCCGCGATGGCGGCGTCGCCCGGCCCGAGCCAGGACGCGAGCGAGCCGAAGTGCACCCCGCGCGCCCCGCCGGGCAGGAACGCCAGCTCGCCGGCGATCCACCGGAAGTCGGGGCCGCCCGCGGAGAACTGGTAGCGCGCCTGCCCGCCGGCCAGCTCCACGAGCGCGATCGTGGACGGCTCGGGCGCCGCGAGCGCGTACCGCTGGTCCACCCCCGAGGCGTCCAGGTGCCGCCGCAAGATCGAGCCGAACAGGTCGCCCGACAGCCGGGCGGCCAGCGCGGCGGGCTGGCCGAGCCGGGCCAGGCCGACCGCGATGTTCATCGGCCCGCCGCCCGGCCGGGCGAGGTAGGAGCCGTCGTCGCCCGCCGGGAGCAGGTCAATGAGCGCCTCGCCGATCACGATGAAGGCCGGCGGGCCGGGCTGCACGGTCATGACCACCACGGTACGGGCCGCACGGCACGGGCCGCACGGGCAGCACGGGCGAAACCCGGTAGCGCCCGCCGCCGGCCAGCGGGACGATAAGGGATCATGAACATCGCCAAGGCCGAGGTGCTCGTCGCGAGCCCGGGCCGGAACTTCGTGACGCTGCGGATTACGACCGACGACGGGCTCACCGGCCTCGGCGACGCGACGCTGAACGGCCGCGAGCTGGCGGTCGCCGCCTACCTGCGCGACCACGTGGCCCCGCTGCTGGCCGGGCGGGACGCGGCCCGCATCGAGGACACCTGGCAGTACCTGTACCGGGGGGCCTACTGGCGCCGGGGCCCGGTCACGATGGCCGCCATCGCCGCCGTCGACACCGCCTTGTGGGACATCAAGGCCAAGGCGGCCGGGATGCCGCTGTACCAGCTGCTCGGCGGCCGGTCGCGCGACGGCCTGCTCGCCTACGGGCACGCCAGCGGGGCCGAGCTGCCCGAGCTGCTGGACTCGGTCCGGGCGCTGCTGGCCGACGGCTACCGCGCCATCCGGGTGCAGGCGGCGGTGCCGGGCCTGGCCCGCACCTACGGGGTGGCCTCCGCCCCGGGCGCGTCCGGCCCCGGTCCGCGCGGCCCGGCGGGCGAGCCCCGGCCGGCTGAGGAGAGCTGGGACACCGCCGCCTACCTGCGGCACGTCCCGGGCGTGATCGAGGCGGTGCGGGCCGAGTTCGGCCCCGAGCTCCCGCTGCTGCACGACGTGCACCACCGGCTCACGCCGATCCAGGCGGCCCGGCTGGGCAAGGCCCTGGAGCCGTATGACCTGTTCTGGCTGGAGGACCCGACCCCGGCCGAGAACCAGGACGCGCTGCGGCTGATCCGCCAGCACACCACGACCCCGCTGGCCATCGGCGAGGTGTTCAACACCGTGTGGGACTACCGTTCGCTCATCGAGGGCCAGCTCATCGACTACGTCCGCAGCCCCGTCACCCACGCCGGCGGGGTCACCGGGCTGCGCCGGATCCTCGACTTCGCCGCCATCTACCAGGTCAAGTCGGGCATGCACGGCCCGGCCGACATCTCGCCGGTCGGCCTGTCGGCCGGGCTGCACCTGGGCCTGGCGCTGCCCAACTTCGGGATCCAGGAGTACACCCGCCACCCGGCCCCGGCCTACGAGGTCTTCCGGTGCGGGCTCACGTTCGCGGGCGGCCGGCTGAGCCCGGCCGAGCAGCCCGGCCTCGGGGTCGACTACGACGACGCCGCGGCCGCCGCCTTCCCCTACGAGCCGGCGTACCTGCCCGTCAACCGGCTGCTGGACGGCTCGGTGCACGACTGGTGACTCAGGCCGGCATTCTCTCACGGGCCCGGGCGCCTGCCCGGGGGACGGTGCGCGCCCCGGGGACGGTGGCTGTTACTTGCTGTTATCAGGCTGATGGCGGTGGGGGCGGGGGGTTAGGCGGGCGAGGGGGTGGACGTGGCCATCGACCTTGCCGGACAGGCCGGGGTGGTCGTCGCCGGTGATCAGGCGGCTGTGGCTGAGGGCGGCGACGCCGGCTACCAGGAACAGCAGGCCGAGCACTTCCCCGGCCAGGGCGCCGGGGGTGGTCCGCATCGACTCGCGGAACATGAACACGCCCAGCAGGGTCGCGGTGGCCGGGTCCCCGATCGTGAACCCGGGCTGGGACGCCGCCAGCGGCCCGGCCGCCAGCGCGTGCGACACGAGCAGGAACGCGGCCGCCCCCGCCCCCATCAGGACGTAGACCGCCCAGTTGCCGAACACCGCGCCGACGCCCTGGCCGACGTGGGAGCTGAGCTCCTTGATCACGGCGGCCACGAACCCCCAGCTCACGCCGGTCGCGGCGCCGAGGATTGCTGCCCGCCGGACCGCCCGGCGGGCGCCCAGGCCCGGGTCGGCGGGCTGCCCCGGGGCAGTGCCCGGCACCGGGCCGGACAGCCGGCCGGCCACCAGGACCGCGACCAGGACGCAGCCGCCGACGACGATGCCCGAGATCCACCACAGCGATGCCGGGGCGTGCAGGCGGCCGCCGGACGGGGCGGCGGCGGCGAGGAAGACGCTGATGCCAGCGGACATGCCGACGGCCGCGAGCCAGTCCCGGGGCCGGACCCGCTGGCCATGGTGCAGCGCGCCGAGAATCGCCAGGTAGGCGAAGACGAAGAGGAGCTCGGCCCCGAGGATCGGCTGGACCAGGGCCAGCGGCCCGAAGTGCAGCGCGACGACCTGCAAGATGAACCCGACGAGCATGCTGGCGAAGCCGAGCAGCCAGACCGGGTGCCGGGCCAGCCGGAACACCAGCCACGGGTCGAAGCCGGAGACGTGGGTGTCCTGGGCGCCGACCCGCTGGCAGACCGACGACGTGGCGGTGCAGAAGCTGGCCACGACGGACAGCACGATCGCGATCCCCATGTGCGCGCGTCCGCTCCCCTACCGCGCCCGCGCTCGCCCGCGCGGCCCGGCCATCGCCTCTGACACGCAACTGATCATGCCACATGACCAGCCACAAGCCGCTCAGGGACCGCCGCCGGCGGGCAGGACGAGGCCCGGGCGTCGCGAATGGGGAAGCGAGGCGCCCGGGCCCGTTGAATAATGCTGGAGCCGGCTAGGAGAACGTGAGCTGGCGGATGTTCCAGCCGCCGTTGTCCTGGTCGATGACCAGGGTCTGCTGGCCGGCCGGGAGGGTGACGGTGGCGGTGACCGTCGCCCAGGCCTGCCAGCCACCCGTGTTCGGCACGTTGATCGCGCCGGACAGGTTCGTGCCGGATGAACTGGCGATGTGCAGGCCGTCAGTGGCGCCGCTGGGCGAGGCGACCCGCAGGCTGACGGTGTAGCTGCGGGCGGTGGCGACGCTGACGGTGTAGCGGAACCACTGGCCGGTCCCGGTCCAGCCGATGTCGTCTCCGCAGCCGGAGTCGGAGCAGGCTTCCAGGTCCACCCCGTCGGCCCGGTAGCTGTTGGCGGTGCCGTTGACGGAGGCCACGCTGTAGGCCACGCCCGCCCCGCCGGTGTCGTAGTTGGCGCCCTGCACGGTGCCCGGCACGGCGGCGGCGGTGCCGCCGAACGGCGCCTCGGCGCTGCCGCCGCTGCTGGTCGCCAGGGCAAAGACGTGCAGGGCGGGGGTCCCGGTGGCCAGGGGCGAGCCGGACGGCAGGGTGACCGAGGCGACGGTCTTGCCCGCGGTCAAGGTGATGGGCACCGAGAACAGGTTGCCGCTGCCGGCGTAGGTGGTGTTGCCCGCCCGGTTCTGGTAGGCGGAGCTGACCGCGAGCGCGCCGCCCGACGGCGGGCTGGTGGAGAACCAGTCCGGGGAGGTCAGCGAGTAGCCCTGAGTGCTGCCGTCGGTGTAGGTGATGGTCCCGCTGCCGGCGGCGGGGCCGTAGCTGGCCGAGACGAGGAAGCCGAGCGTGCCGCTGCCGGACAGGGTGATCGACTGGCCCTCGGCGACTGTGTTGTCGTTAACCCCGGCGGCGGCGTTCGGCATCGTGAAGCGGATCCCGGAGGCGGTGACGGCCGCCCCCTGGCCGGCGCCGGCGTTGCTGAGCGCGGTGGCCGAGAAGCTGGCGCCGCCGCCGTCGAAGTTGCCGGGGGCGGTGTTGCTGTCGGCGCTGATGCCGACGTTGTTGAACGTCGCGGCCAGGCTCGCGGCGGGCGGGGTGGCGCCGTCGAGGCCGATCTGGACCTTGCCCCCGAGGTGCCTCGCGGCGGTCGCCTTGGTCCCGGTGACCTGGGCGAACGGCAGCCCGGTGGTCGGCGCCGACGGCTGCTCGACCAGGTAGGTGCTGCCCGCGGTGACCGGGACCGAGAGGGTCGCGGCGGTGGTGGCGGCGACCACGGTGGCGCCGCTGGAGCCGTTCACGACCTGCGCCTGCTGGCCGGGCCAGGGGTTGCGGACGCTCATCGTCTGCGTGGTGCCGGCCTGGATCGCGGCGGTGGCGAGGGTGCCCCCCTCGACCTGCACGTCGACCTTGGTGCCGCCCTGGACGTAGACGGTGCCGGAGCCGTCCCAGCCCGACGGCCAGGCCGGGGCGAACCGCAGCGTGCCGTCGTACTGGGTGGCGAGCGCCTCGTCCAGCGCGGTCGCCACGGTGGAGGACTGCTCGATGTAGGGCTCGTCGCCGGTACCGCCGCCCAGGTTCGCCAGGCCCGAGATGAAGGTCTGGTAGTTCTCGGTGATGGCCGTGAGGTCGGAGGCGACCTGGCTGCCCATGTCGAGGCGGGCGGCGTTGACCGCGTCGAAGCTCCAGTCCGGGCTGTTCACGTTGGGCCGGGAGTTGTAGGTCCGGTCGGCCAGCGCGGTCAGGTTGTCGCCGTTCACCGTGTCGTTGTCGGTGATCACGCCCCACGGCCAGACCGGCTCCAGGCCGATGTTCTCGTCGTTCTCCAGCGTCGCCGAGGGCTGGTAGGAGTCGGCGATCACGTCGCTGCCCTGGGCGTCGATGCTGGCCACGGCGGCGGCCGACGTCGGCTGGGCGTTCAGCAGCTGCTTCTTGGTCGCGGCGTCGGTGCGTGCGTACGGCTCGATCTCCCCCTCAGCGGTGCGCAGCTGCGACACGAGCGAGGCGTCGGTGTTCAGCAGGGTCGCGGCGGCGACCGTGGCCGGGAACAGCGCCTGGCTCGCGGCCAGGTCAGTGGTCGGGTCGGTGACGGCCCACTGGGTCTCGTGGGCGTTCGCGGTCGCGTGCAGGAAGCCGTCGGAGCCCTTGGACTGGTAGGCGAGCAGGAACGTGGCCGTCTGCTCCAGCACCGGGTAGTACTTCTGCAGGAAGCTGAGGCTGCCGGTGTCCTGGTACTGCTGCCAGATCCACAGGGCGATCTCGGCCCCGCTGGTGACGTCGAGGGCGTTGTAGGTCGGGCTGGACGCGGTCGCGCAGGACGCGCCCTGCGATGCGCTGCCGCCGTTGTAGTAGCCGTTGCCGTTGAACCGCATGGTCTCCGGGACGCAGGCGCCGGGCTTGCCGCCCATCTGGGCGCTGGTCCACGACTCGATCGCGGGCAGGTCGCCCAGGTACATGTCGAAGATCGGCAGGTTGAGGCTGAAGTTGCCGGACGACAGGTTGGCGGCGACCTGGCCGCGCAGGTTCCAGAGCCAGTACCCGGCCGGGTACCAGTCCTGCTGGTCCTCGTCGAACGCGAACATGTCCGCCACGCCCGCCTGGCTGCCGGGGTAGTCCCCGCCGTGCATCGAGGCGGCCTCGTCGTAGAGGTAGATCGTGCGCAGGTTCTCCATGTACTGGGCGGTGCCGTCGGATGAGCTCGCCTCGATCAGGCCCGAGCTCGCCCAGTAGCCGTTCCACCACGTGGACTGGGTGGCCAGCAGCGACGACGCGGCGGTGGTGGCGTCGGAGCCGATCAGGCTGGAGGCGGTGGTGGCGGCGTTGCCGCCGGTCCACTTGGGGGAGGCGACGACGATGCGGTACGAGCCGTCGGCGTTCGGGTTGAACGCGACCTGGACCGAGGTGGAGTTAACGACGGAGGCGGTGACGTTCTGGCCGCCGGCGGTGATCGCCGACATCGCCCCGAACGTCTGCCCGGAGCTGCCGCTCTGGCTGTTGTCGACCCAGGTCTGGGCGAGGGTGCCGATCGCGCCGGACACGGCCGCGGCCGGGGACCGGCCGGCCCACAGGTTCAGCGTCGCCGTCTGGCGGGTGCCGGGGCTAGCGCCGGTCACGTTAACGACCAGCTCGTCCTTCCCGGCCGGGACCCACGCCTGGAGGGTCATGCCGCCGCCGGACTCGTTCAGCACCCCGTTGTAGAGGTCGAGCGTCCCGGTGAAGTTCGACGCCGAGGTCATCGCGGTCAGGCCGGGGATGCTCACCTGGCCCGGCGACAGCCGGTAGGGCATGGTGTCGCTGCGGTTCAGCTGGGCGGTGAAGCCATTGGCGGCCCAGGCGGCGACGCCGAGCGAGCCGTTGCCGAGCGGCAGCGACTGCGCGCCGGCCGTGTTCGGCTTGCCGAGGACGATGTCGGAGCGGGACACCACCCCGGCCGGGCTGACCGAGAAGGCGCCGTTTTGCCAGGCGGTGGTGACGGTCGCCGCGGCCGCGGGCCGGGCCTGGGTGAAGCCGACGGCCGCCGACGCGGCCAGCACAAGCCCGGCTAGCCCGGCCAGGAGCCGGGAATGCGGGTACCGAACGGACATGAGCCCTCCTGGGCGCGACGTTGCTGCGAGGGGCGAGCGAGCAATTCCTCACGCGAAGGGCCAACTTCACGCAAGACATCGGACTTGTTATAACCCGTCCGGGCACCATCGTCCAGAGTTTCCGGGTTGTTTCCGCAGGCAAGCGTTTGTTACACCAGTCGATTCATCCGATCTTTGAGGTGGGGCCAGAGTGGCCCATCGGCCATTCGCTATCGTGGCCACCAGCTTCAGGAAGGGGTGGGGCGGCGTGACGGGTAGCGCGATGTCCGCAGCCGGGATGCCGGCCGGGACGGTGACGCTGGCGGCGATGGGCAGCTTCACCGTCGGCGGGCGGCGGGTCGAGGTGAGCGGGCGGCCCGAGCGGACGGTCACGCTGTCGCCGGACCTGCCGCCGTACGTGGTCGACGTCAACGGGACCTACCAGGCCGACCACGCCTACGTGCAGTACTTCCTCCCCGCCCGGCCGCGCGGGCTGCCGCTGGTCCTGGTGCACGGCGGCGGGCTGACCGGCTCCTGCTGGGAGAGCACCCCGGACGGGCGCAGCGGCTGGGCGTGGCACTTCCTGCGGGCCGGGCACCCGGTCTACGTGGTCGACAACGTCGAGCGGGGCCGGGCGGGCTGGGACGCGCTCGGCTGGGGCGCGGAGCGGGCACCGCTGTCCCGCTCGGCCCAGGAGGCCTGGACCGTGTTCCGGATCGGCCCGCCCGAGGGCTTCGACGAGGCCCGGCCCTACCCGGGCTGCCTGTTCCCGGTGGATGACCTGGCCGCGCTGAGCGCGATGACCGTCCCCCGCTGGACGACGACGACCGGCCTGGCGATCGCGGCCATCGAGGCGGTGCTGGCGCGGGTGGGGCGCTGCGCGGTGATCGCCCACAGCCAGGGCGGCGGGATCGCCGCCCACGCGGCCGCCCGGTCCCCGGAGCACGTCGCCGCGCTGGTGCTGATCGAGCCGCACAGCCTCCCCGGGGCGGGCGGATCGGACGGCAGAGCGGGCGGCCCGGGCGGCAGAGCGGGCGGATCGGACGGCAGAGCGGGCGGCCCGGGCGGCAGAGCGGCCGCGCCCCGGCTGATCGTGGCGGGCGACTTCATCGAGCAGTCCCCCGTCTACCGGGGCCTGCGAGCGGAATGGCACGGGCACCTGGGCGACCTGGCGGCGGGCGGCACCCGGGCCGACTACTTCAGCCTCCCGGCGATGGGCCACCCCGGCAACAGCCACGCGCCGATGATGGACGCCAACAGCGACGTAGTCGCGGCCCTGGTCAACGGCTGGATCGAGCGGGCCACGACCGGGTAGTCGCCCGAAATCTCACTGGCAATCCCATGGCCTGTTGAGTGCCCGCCTTGCGCTGCCCTAGGGTTGCGGCATGCCCATCCCCACTGAACCGGTTGGTAGCATCCCCCGTTCCGCCGAACTGCTCGCGGCGATGGCCGGCGCGCAGGCCGGCACGACCGACCACGCCACCTTGGCCGCGTTGCAGGACGATGCCGTCCGCGACACCATCGGGCGCCTGGAGGCGGCCGGCTCGCCCGTGGTCAGCGACGGCGAGCAGGCCAAGCCCAGCTTCGCCACCTACCCGCTCGCTGGCGCCATCGACCTCGCGCCCGAGGGCGCCGTCATCCCGTTCGACGACGGGCACTCGCGCCAGCTTCCCGTGCTCACGGCCGGCCCGTTCCGCTACGGAGTCAACGCCGCCAGCTACCTGACGGAGGCCCGCAAGTTCGCGACCGTGCCGGTCAAGCAGGCCGTCATCGCGCCGTCGGCGCTGAGCTTGCTCTACCCGGCCACGGGAATTGACGGCTACTCGCGCGAGCAGTTCCTGGACGACCTGGCAAACGAGGCCGAGGCCGACATCCGGGGCGCCCTCGACGCGGGCGCGCACGTGGTGCAGCTGGACTTCACTGAGGGCAGGCTGTCGCTCAAGCTCGACCCGAGCGGCGGCCTCCTGGGCGACTTCGTCGCCCTCAACAACCGGGTGCTCGACCGGTTCACGCCCGAGGAGCGCGCCCGGATCGGCGTGCACACCTGCCCCGGGGGGGACCAGGACTCCACCCACAGCGCGGATGTTGACTACGCCCAGCTGCTGCCGGCCCTGTTCGGGATGCACGCCGGCAACTTCTACCTGCAGATGGCCAGCGAGGCCGACCCGCGGCGGGTGCTGGCGGTCGTCGCGGAGCACTCCCAGCCCGACCAGCGGATCTTCATCGGGGTGACCGACCCGATCGACCCCGTCGTCGAGACGCCCGGGCAGGTGCGGGACCGGGTGCTCCTGGCGGCCGAGTACATCGACCCGGACCGCCTCGGCACGACCGACGACTGCGGCTTCGCGCCGTTCGCCGACGACACGTCCACGTCCCGCGAGACGGCGTTCGCCAAGGTCGCCGCCCGGGTGCAGGGCACCGCCCTGGCGGCGGAGGCCCTCGGCCGGTAGCGCGGCCAGCCAGCAGCCCGGTGCCCTCCCGCTCGGGCGAGCGGGAGGGCACCGGGCTGGGCTACCTCCTGGCTGGGCTACCTCCGGGCTAGCTGCCTGAGCCGAGGCTCACGGCGAAGATGTGCATCGCGGTGTCGCTGACGTCGCCGGCCACGTCCGGGTACGTGATCGAGGCAACGGTCTTGGCCGGGTTGACCGGGACCGTCGTCGCGTAGACGTACATCGGGATGGACTGCGAGGAGCCGTTCTGCTGGTTGCGGTAGCTCATCGTCGCCACCGCCGTGTCGCCGGCGCTGGGGCCGTTCGCCCAGTCGTTGAACGTGACCGGCTGGGTGTCGGACGTTCCGTCGGTGTAGGTGATGGTGACCGGGGCGGTGGCCGAGCCGTTGCCCGACGCGCCGACCAGGCCGAGGGTAGTGGCCCCGGCGGCCGCGTGGACGAGCATCACCTGGCCGTCGGCGAGGATGTTGTCGCTGGCGCAGGCGGCCGCGTCGGGCCAGGTGAACGACAGGCCGTCCGCCGTGAACGTCCCGCCCGGGGTCAGTCCGGCGGCGGCGAGGGCGTCGGCCGAGTAGGCGTAGTTCCCGTCGAAGTCGCTGCAGGACTGGTTGTCGTCGGGCGAGATCCCGACGTTGTCGTAGTAGTCGGCCGGGTTGGCGGTCGGGGTGATCTCCAGCACTGGCAGGTCGCTGGTGGCGCCGCTGGCGCTGGTCACGCTGACCGCGGCGAACGTGCCCGGCGAGACCGAGAAGCCGCCGCTGGGCGTGGGCACCGTGAACGTGACGGCCGTGTCGCTCCAGCTGCTGACCTGGAACGCGGCCGTGTTGCCGGGCGCGCCCCAGTTGGTGTCGTTGTCGGAGAACGCGACGTAGCCGCTGCCCTGGGTGGCGCCGAAGCCGGAGCCGGTGATGGTGACCTGCTGCCCGGCCGGTGCCGAGGTCGCCGACAGGCTGGCGGCCAGGGGCGACAGTGCCGCGGTGGACGTGCCGACCGCGAACACGTGCAGGGCGCCCGCCGTGACCTGGGCCGGCAGGGTCACGCTGGTCAGCGTCTTGCTCCCGTCAACCGGCAGCGCGGTGTAGAACACGTCGGTGCCGACCTGCTGCTGGCCGCCGCCACCGTCGCGGTAGGGGGTGCTGGCGGCGACCGCGTCGCCGTAGGAGGGCGTGCCGCCGCCCCCGTTCAGCGTCCAGTCGCTGAGGCCCAGCCAGAACTGGCTGGAGCTGCCGTCGGAGTAGTGCAGGGTGGCGATGCCCCGGCTCGGGCCGTTGCTGGCCGCCCCGAGGAACCCGAGCGTCTGGGTGCCGGCCGGCGCGCTCACGCTGACCTGCTGCCCGTCGGCGATCGCGTTGTCGGGGAAGCCGGGCGCGGGCAGCGGCCAGGTGAACTGGACGCCGCCCGCGGTGACCGGCTGGCCCGCGACCAGGCCGGCCGCCGCCAGGGCCTGGGCGGAGTAGCTGAAGCCGCTGGTGTCGAACTCGGCCCCGCCGGGACTGGCGTCATCGGCGATGCCGGCGTTGCTGAACGCGGTCAGCAGGCTGCCCTTCGGTGCCACCAGCACCAGCAGGTTCAGCGTCTGGGTACCGCCGGACGCGGCCTTGACGGTGACGGGCACGTTGTAGAACGTCTGGGCGGCCGAGGACTTCGCGGTCACCGTGAGGCTTACCGTGCCGGACCCGTTGGCGGGGACCTTAATGGTGCCCGCGGCAGGGCGCACGGTCAGCCCGGCCGGGGCCTTCACCTGCACCGTGACCGACTGCCGGGCGCCGCTGGCGTCGCGGGCGCCGACCTGCGCGGTGGCGCTGCCGCCGGGGGTGACGTCCACCTGCTGGGCCGGCAGGTAGCCGACGGCCGAGGCGGCGCCCTTGGCATACGACGGCGGGACGTCCTTGGCCCCGCTCCCCCAGTTGGTGGCCCTGGCGGTCATGGTGTAGCTGAGCGTCGCGCCGTGGGTCAGGTCGCTGTAGTCGATGTAGTCCTGCTTGTAGGCCTGGCCGTTAACCTTCAGCGACTTGATGTAGTAGTCGCTGCTGGAAGCGGCGGGCGCGTTGATCGTGACCGCCTTGCCGTTTGCCAGCGTGATCTTGGCGTAGGGGAAGTGCGGGCCGGAGATGTCGAGGGTGCCGGTGCCCGAGTTCTCCGGGTACAGGCCGAGCATCTCCCAGATGTACGTCGAGCTGTTGGCGCCCAGGTCGTCGTTGTTCGGCAGGCCCGAGGGACCGGGCGGGTACATCGTGGCGAGCATCGCGGCGACGGCCGTCTGCGTGCCGGCCGGGTCGCCCGCGTAGTTCAGGGCGTACTGCTCGCCGAAGTCGAACTCGTTGGACAGCTGGGCGAAGGTCCCGAACCCGTTCGGCTGCGACAGGTACTGCTCCAGCTCGGGGACGACCTTGGAGTCACCGCCCATCAGCGCGAACAGCGACTGGTAGTCGTTGGGGACGTTCCACAGGTACTCGTAGGCGTCGCCCTCGACGTAGGGATCGGTCGAGGTCGCGGTGATGCCGGGGACGAACTGGCCATTGGAGTCGCGCGGGCCCAGCAGGTCGTCGTTCGGGTCGAACACGTTCTGCCAGTTGTTCGCGCGCTCCTCCAGCATCGTGGAGTCGCCCTTGTCGCCCAGCGCCTTCGCGAACTGCGACAGGGCCAGGTCCTCGGTGTCGTACTCCAGCAGGGTGGACACCTGCCCGTGGGAGTTGCAGCAGCCGTAGCTGCCGTCCTCCGGCAGGTAGCCGTACTGGTCCTCCAGCGCCTCGCCCGGGCGGACGTCGTTGACGGTGGTGGCCTGCTTGAGCATGTCGGCCAGGGCGCCGGAGGTGTCGAAGTCCTTCGCCCCGAACGCGTAGGAGTCGGCGATGACCGACTGGGCCGGGTCGCCGACCATGACGTAGTTGTCGAGGTTCAGGTAACCCCACTGCTGCAGGATGCCGTTCTGGTCGTAGTAGTTGACCAGCGACTGCGCCTGGTCCGACGCCACCTGCGGGTCGAGGATCGCCTGGAGCTGCGAGAGCGAGTGGTAGATGTCCCAGCCGGAGTAGATCCCGTACTGGTCCTGCTGGGCGCCGCTGACCGTGTGGACCTCACCATCAGATCCCGTGTACTGGCCGTTGACGTCGCTGGTGATGTTGGGCTGGAGGAGGTCCTTGTACAGGAGGCTGTAGAACTCCTGGGTCTGGGACAGCGTGCCCCCGGCGACCTGCATCTTCAGCAGCAGCGCGTTCCAGGCGCTCTGGGCGGCCGCCTTCGCGCTCGCGAAGTTCCAGCCCGGGGCCTCGGCCTGCCGGTTCGCCTGGGCGTTAGCGGTGCTCACGTAGGAGATCGCCACGTTGGCGTCGATCACCGGGTTCGCCGTGGTGTCGAAGGTCAGGAACACGGCCTGCGGGCCGGCCTGGCCCGAGGCGGTGATGACCTGCGACGCGGTGAACGGCTGGCTGAACTTGATGTCGAAGTTCACCGTGTACTGCTGGACCTGGCCGTCGTTGTTGCCCTCGCCGCAGAAGCCGCCGCTGGTGTCGGAGCCGATGACCTCGTCGTCGCCGACGACCTGGGCGCTGTCGCCGTTGTCGCCGTTCTGGCTGTCCTGCAGCTTGATCAGGAAGTCGGCGGCGCTGGTGCGCGGGAACGTGAACTGGCCGAGCGAGGCGTGCGGGGTGGCGGTGAACGCCGAGGTGATCGGGGCAGCCGGGCCGTTGCTGGTCGCCTGGTAGTACCCGGCCTGGGCGACCTCGCCGTCGTTGGTGAACGAGGTCAGCACGTTGTTCGGGTTGCCGCTGGGCAGCGCGCCCGTCATCGGCAGGATCGGCACGTCGCCGCCGGCGCCGCAGCCGGGGCCGGACACGTGGGTCAGGCTGTAGCCCATCAGGTGCGCGTCGCCGTAGGAGTAGCCGCCGCCCGCGCTGCGGTCAGGCGACGTGTCCGGGCTCCACTGGACCATGCCGAACGGGTACTCCGCGCCCGGGAACGTGTTGCCGCCGCCGGTGGTCCAGGTGCGGGTGTCCACCAGCGAGGAGGGGTCGGAAACGGGCGTGGGGACCGGCTGCTTGCTGCGGGCGCTGGCCGGGAGCTTGGCTGACGGCACGGGCCCCGGGCAATTGGCCAGGCGCCCGTTGTTCCCCTTGACGCAGGCGGAGCCGGCGCCGCTGGAGCTGGCGCTGCCGCCGGCGCCGCCGGAGGTGGCGCTGCCGCCGCTGGGGGCGCTGGTGCTGGTAGGGGCGCTGGTGCTGTTGGGGGCGCTGGTGGGCGACGCGCTGGGGCTGGGAGTGGCACTCGCGCTGGCACGAGGGCTGGGGGTGGCGGCCGACGCGCTGCCTGCCGCGGCGGTGCCCAGCGCGAGCAGGGCCGCGGCCCCGATGCCGACCACCAGGGCAGTGGCCCGGCGCCCGGCTCGCCCGGTGCGCAGGCCGGCCCGCCCGGCGCTACCGCCGGGTCGGCTCAGGCCAGCCAGGGACGGGAGCAATGTCCGATTGAAACGTTTCATGCGGAGGTTGACCTCCTCCGGAGGGACATGGGTGGTCCTTCCTTGGGGCGGCGTTGTCCGGCACACGCTCCTGGCGGGCGCGCCAGGCCAAATCACCTCGGGTCGCGCGGCGGGCCGGGTGAACTCGCTCAATTCCTCCGAGCGAGTGGTAACGATAACTTCTCAACAGGAGCGGCATCTATTGAACAACTTGGTACGGTTTACCCCGGCAAGGCACAGCTTCTTCCGGTCGCCGCCGCTCGTCAAGAGCCCTAGTGCCAATCGGTCGCGGGCTCGGTACGCTTCACTCGGTACGTTTGGCGCAAACACGCAGGTGATTGTTGCGCCAAGTCTGGTAACGTTCACAAAAAGTTCACACCGTCCGGGAAAGCGCTGAGCGATATGAGCCACCCGACCATGCGTGACGTCGCGGCCGCCGCGGGCGTGAGCCCGATGACCGTGTCCCGGGTCGTCAACGGCGAGCCCTCGGTCCAGCCGGAAACGGCCGCGCGGGTCGAGCGGGCCATCCGGGAGCTGGGCTACCAGCGCAACGACACCGCCCGCCAGCTGCGGCGCAAGGGCCAGGCCACCCAGACCCTCGGGCTGGTGGTGGACGACCTGGCCAACCCGTTCTTCGCCGGGCTGGCCAGCGCGGTCGAGGACGTGGCGCGCCAGCGCCAGTACATCGTCCTCATCGGCAGCTCCAACAGCGACCTGCGCCGGGAGCGGGAACTCATCGTTGCCTTCAGCGCCCGCCGGGTGGACGGCATGATCATCGTCCCGGCGGCCGGCAGCCACCGGTTCCTGCGCGAGCACATCGCCACCGGGACCAAGGTCGTCTGCGTCGACCGCCGGGCCGACGGCCTCGACCTGGACCGGGTCGTGGTGGACAACCGGCGCGGGGCGCTGACCGCCATCGGGCGGCTCATCGACCAGGGGCACCGGCGGATCGGCTACCTCGGCGACCACCAGGGGATCTGGACCGTCCAGGAGCGCTACGCCGGGTACGCGCAGGCGCTCGCCGCCCGCGGCATCGCGCCGGACCCGTCGCTGATCAGGCACGGGCTGCGGACCCGGCCGGAGGCGGCCGCGGCGGCGGCGGCCCTGCTGCGCCACCCCGCCCCGCCGACGGCCGTCTTCGCCAGCAACGACGTGATGACCATGGGCGCGGTCGACGGCCTGTACGGCCGGGGCAAGCCCGTCACCCTGGTCGGCTTCGACGACTTCGCCCTCGCCGACAAGCTCACCCCGCCGGTCAGCGTCGTGGTCCAGGACCCGGCCGCGATCGGCGCCACCGCCGCCCAGCTCCTGTTCTCGCGGATCGGCGGGGACGCCTCCCCCGCCCGCGAGGTCGTCCTGGCTACCCGGCTGCTCATGCGCCCCTGACGGCCGCCGCGGGGCGATACGTGTCCGCATCCGGACAGACCCGGCTCTTCGTAGGCCTTGACACGAACCGAACAATGATCCAAGAATCACCTATATAGCGTGTGAACGTTACCAGGTGGACTCGGATCAGCAAGGGCCTACGGCCGCCGCCGCTCTGGATCCTCGACAACACAGGCCATCAGCGACGAGGCCAACAATGACGCAGGTCAGATTGCTAATGACCTTGGTCGGGCGCGGCGCGGACGCAGTTCGGGAGGACTAGCCGGATGACTGAACCGCTGCTGGAGGCGCGCGGGCTGACCCGGCGCTACGGCCGCGTGCTCGCCCTGGACAGCGCCGACTTCACCGCCTACCCGGGCGAGGTCGTGGCATTGATCGGCGACAACGGAGCCGGCAAGAGCACGCTGGTCAAGACGCTGTCGGGAACGATCCGGCCCGACCAGGGCCAGATCCTCATGGACGGCAAGCCGGTGCGGCTGGGCAGCCCGCTGGACGCCCGGGTGCACGGGATCGAGACGGTGTACCAGGACCTCGCCCTCGCGCCCGACCTCGACGCGGCCGCGAACCTGCACCTCGGCCGGGAGCTGTACCACGTTAAGTGGCTGCGGATCTTGAACAAGGCGGGGATGCGGCAGCGGGCGGTGACGGCGTTCCGGGAGATCGGGACCCGGGTGCCGGACGTGTCCGTCCCGGTCGGGACCATGTCGGGCGGGCAGCAGCAGGCGGTCGCGGTCGCGCGGGCCGTCTTGTACGCCAGCCGGATCATCTTCATGGACGAGCCGACCGCGGCCCTGGGCGTGGTCCAGCGCGAGCGGGTCCTCGACACGATCCGGCGGGTCCGCGACCGGGGCATCTGCGTGGTTCTGATCAGCCACAACATGCCCGAGGTGCTCGCGGTGGCGGACCGGGTGGAGGTCATGCGCATGGGCCGCCGGGTGGCGGTGTTCGAAACGCCCGGCACCAGCGTGGAAGACCTCGTCGGCGCCATGACCGGCGCCCTGGAGCTCAGGGCGGCGGCCGCCGGCTCCCCCGCGACCGCCGACGGCGGCCCCGGCCAGGCCGGCGCGAGCAGCACCGGTCCCGCCGGCGCGGCGGAACTGTCCGGCCGGGACGCCGAAGACTGGAACGACACCCCCGGGAGGCTCGCATGACCAGCGGCCAGCAGGACACGCTCCCGGCGGCGCCGCGCCCGCCGGGGCCCCCGGGCGACGACGACCGGCCCGCCCCGGGCCTCGCCAGCCGGATCGGCCGCCAGGTGCTGGTGGCGAACGAGTCATGGACGATCGGCGCGCTGCTCATCATCATGATCGCGTTCACGATCGCGTCGCCGGGCAAGTTCCTCAGCGCGAACGACCTGTCGCTGATCGCCGAGAACGCCTCCCCCCTGCTGGTGATGGCCGTCGGCCAGACGTTCGTCATCCTCACCGCCGGGATCGACCTGTCGGTCGGCTCGATCCTGATCTTCGCCAGCGTGATCGCCGACGAGTACTACACGAGCAACGGCGGCACCCACGCCGGGTGGCTGGTCGTGGTCATCGGCGTCGTGCTCGGCATCGTGGCCGCGGCGGCCTGGGGCTTCATCCAGGGGTTCGCGGTCACCCTCATGGGCATCCCGCCGCTGATCGCCACCCTGGGCGGGTTCGGGGCCGCGCTCGGGGCCAGCTACCTGATCACCGGCGGCACCGACCTCGGCGCCCCGCCCGACCCGCTGGCCAAGACGATCGGCCTCGGCTCGGCCGGCGGCGTGTCCTGGATGATCATCATCAGCTTCCTCGTCACCCTCGTCTTCGGGCTGGTCCTCGCCTACACCCGGTTCGGCCGCTACACGTACGCGATCGGCTCCAACCCCGAAGCCGGGCGGCGGGCCGGCCTCAACGTGAACGCCCACCTGATCAAGGTCTACGTGCTGGCCGGGGCGCTGTCGGGCGTGGCCGGGATCTTGTCGCTGGCGTTCAACGACGGCACCACGCTCACCGGGCACTCAACCGACAACCTGATCGTGATCACCGGCGTGGTGCTCGGCGGCGCCAGCTTGTTCGGCGGCCGGGGCTCGATGTTCGGCACGCTCATCGGCATCTTCATCCCGCAGGTGCTCAACAGCGGGCTGGAGATCGCGGGCGTGAACGAGTACTGGCAGCAGGTCGCCATCGGCCTCATCCTCGTCGGCGCCGTCTACCTCGACCGGTTCCGCCGCCGGCTCCGGGAGCGGGCCGCCTGAGAGCCCAGGGCCCCGCTCCGCCCTCTCTTCCCCCTTTCACGGAACCACGACTCCATGGCGCCGCAGCTCCTCGGCACCGTATCCCCATGGCACCGCAATCTCCATGGCACCGCATCCACCGCACTCCCCCCGCTCAAGGAGGACCCCCCGTGTACCGAAGACTTCCCATCCGGATCTCCGGACTGACCCTGGCGGCGATGGCGGCGCTCGGCCTGGCGGCCTGCAGCAGCTCCTCGTCGTCCTCGAGCCCGGCGGCCTCCGGGTCGTCCAGCCCGGCGGGCTCGGCGAGCTCCTCGTCCTCGTCGGCCTCGGGGTCGATGTCGGCGCAGCTCATCGTGGGCAACGCCAGCGACCCGTTCTACGTGTCGATGGAGTGCGGCGCCCAGCAGGAGGCGGCCAGGCTCGGGGTGACCCTCAAGGTCGGCGGTCCGCCGAGCTTCACCGTGCCGGGCCAGAAGCCACTGATCGACGACGTTGAGGTGACGAAGCCGAACGCGCTGCTCGTCGCCCCGACCGATGCCAGCAAGCTCGACTCTGACCTGTCGCGGGTGCAGTCGGGCGGCACCAAGCTCGTCTTCGTGGACACCGCGTCGAGCGACACGTCCCTCGGCGTGTCGCGGATCTCCTCCGACAACATGGCGGGCGGCAAGCTGGCGGCGGACAACCTCGGCCAGCTGCTGGGCGGCAAGGGCACCGTGGCCGTGATCAGCATGGCCAAGGGCACCTCCACCACCGACGCCCGGGTAGCCGGCTTCCAGCAGGAGATGGCGGCCAAGTACCCGGGCATCAAGCTGCTGCCGGAGCAGAACGACGTGGACGCGACGACCACCCAGGCCACCACGTTCATCGAGAGCGACATCACCGCGCACTCCGGCCTGAGCGGCGTGTTCACCGCCAACACGGTGACCGCCCAGGGCGTCGCGGCCGGCCTGCAGCACACCGGCCAGGCGGGCAAGGTCAAGATGGTGACGTTCGACGCCGAGCCGGCCGAGATCACGATGCTCCAGTCCAACGTCGCCCAGCTCGTGATCGCGCAAGAGCCGGCGGTGGAGGGCGCCGACGGCATTGACCAGGCGGTCGCGGCGCTGCAGGGCAAGCCGGTGACGGCCAGCATCCCGACCCCGCTGATCGCGATCAGCTCCAAGAACCTGAGCGCCGACCAGCAGTACGTCTACAAGGCCAGCACGTCCGGCTGCTGACCAGCACTCCGCCTCGCGTCCCGCCGTGGCCCCGGTCCTGCGACGGGGGCCACGGCCAGGCCCGGGCGCCTATGGCGCTAGCGGGAGGCTGCCCGGCCAGTGCAGGCCGGCCGCGCTCAAGACGTCCTCGACGAAGGAGTCCGGCTGCGTGAGCAGGTAGCCGCCCGGCACGACGGGCGCGGCCGGGAGCCGGCGCGCGCCCGGCGGGGAGACGAAGGCAGTCAGCAGGGCGGCGGCGTCCGCGCCGGCCCGCTGCTGCGGCGACCCCGCGCTGCTCACCGCCACCACGTTCGCGCGCCCGGCCGCCGCGCCGGCGGACGAGGTGGCCGCCGCGCACCCCGTCAGCGAGCCGGCCAGGACGGTGCCGATAAGAACAGTGCCGATCAGGCCAGTGCGGATCGGAACCGTGCCGATACGAGCGGTGCCGATACGAGCGGTGCCGCCCAGGATGGCCGGGGCGGCCGGCTCGCGCTGCGGATGAGCCTCATGACAGGTAGACGATCCCGGCGGCCGGCTTGTTGCGCCGGCCGCCGGGACCTCGCGGGACTACGTGCCCATGACCTGGATCTCGGAGGCTTGGGCGCCGTTCTGGACGTTGTTGGCGGTGAAGCTCAGCTGGACGTACTGGTCGGTCGTGCCGGCCGGCAGGCTGATGGTGACGGTGTTGCCGGTGGACGGGTTGAAGGTGTAGGTGGCGCTGGCCTTGAGGGTGGTGTAGCTGGACCCGTTGGCTGACCCGAGGATGGAGAAGGTCTGGGTGCGGGTGTTCCAGGCGGCGGCGGGCGGGAGGTCGACCACGACCGAGGTCAGGGAGTGGGAGGCTCCCAGGTTGACGGTGAAGGTGGTCGG
>DATBEM010000136.1:0-2232 GCA_036276115.1 Trebonia sp. | reverse complement strand
CACCCCGCGACCCGGCCGCAGCAAGTCCGCTATCCGCACCCGCGTCCCGTCCCCCAGCACCACCACCCGCTCCGGCGGCATCCGCACGCCCAGCAAGCCATGATCACCCGCCCCCACGTCATACCGAATCCCCAGACCGCTGACGTGCCCCATGACCTGGCTGGCGGCGTCCTTGTGGGTCATCAGCTCGGCGAACACGTCGCGCAGCGGGTTGATGTCGGCGTCGCCGAGGTAGAGCGCCTGCGCCGCCTGGACGTTGCGCAGGAGCTGCTCCCCGACCGGGTGCCGCTCGGCGTGGTAGGTGTCGAGCAGGCCCTCGGCCGCCCAGCCGTTGATCGCGGCGCCCAGCTTCCAGCCGAGGTTCGCCGCGTCCTGCAGGCCGGCGCTCAGCCCCCAGGCCGCCAGGGGCGGCATCACGTGGGCGGCGTCGCCGGCCAGGAACACCCGGCCCTGGCGGTACTCCCGCGCCACCCGGGCGGTGTTGTCGCTGGCCCACATCCACGACGGGGTCGCCTCGTGGATGGACTCGCCCGTGAGCTTCTGCCACGCGTCGGCCACCTGCGGATAAGTCAGCGAGGCGGAGTCGGCGCCGGGCGGGATCGTCTTGTCGTGGATGACCACGCGGAACCGGCCCTGGCCGAGCGGGGTGCAGATCACCATGTTGCCGCCGGGCAGCCGCTCGCCGATGGGGCGGGGGCGCAGGGCCACGCCGGAGATCTCGGCGGTGTACATGCCCCGGGTGGCCTCCTGGCCGTGGGCCTCGATGCCGGTCAGCGCGCGGACGGTGCTGCCGGCGCCGTCGCAGCCGACCACGTAGGGCGCGCTTGCCTCGATGGTCCCGTCGGGGCCCTCGATGGTGACGGTGACGTCGTCGGGCCCCTGGCGAAGGCCGGTCACCTCGTGCCCGCGCAGCACCGGCACGCCGAGGTCCGACAGCCAGGCGCGCAGCGCGTTCTCGGTCCTCACCTGGGACAGGCCCAGGACGCCACTGTGATCCTCGTCGAGCATGCCGAGGTCAATGCCGACGCCGCCGAAGTGGCCCATGGGCCCCCAGCGGAAGTCCCCGAGCCGGGGCAGGAGCCCGCGCTGGTCCAGCGATTCTGCCGCCCGCCGGTTGAAGCCGAGCGCCCGCGATTCCCCGGTCGGGACCGGGAGCCGGTCGTAGACGGTGACGCCCACCCCGGCCAGGCTGAGCTCGCCCGCCATCATCAGGCCGACTGGCCCGGCGCCGACAACTATTACAGCAGTCTGCATTAGCTGTCCTTTCATGTGCGTGACCCATTAATCACCAACGCCACGGTACACATGAAGGAATAACGGGACATCGAGCCTTGGTCGATGTTCAACTGTCGCGGTTCGTCAGTTGAAATAGCTGCCGCCGGGCCGAGAGCCCGGGCCCGTTGTCGCGGGCCCGGGGATCTCGGATATCGGGGATTTAGCCCCAGGCCCCGGCCACCTGGCGGGTGGTGAGGTTGAGCCGGTTGAACAGGTTGGTCGTGGCGATCATGAGGACCAGCGCCGCCAGGCCCTGCTCGTCGTAGTACTTCGCCGCCTCGTCCCAGACCTCGTCCGGCACCGCGTCGGGGATGTCGGCGAGCCGGGTGGCCGACTCGGCCAGCGCCAGGGCGGCGCGCTCGGCGTCGTTGAAGTAGGGCGCGTCGCGCCAGGCCGCCACGGTGGCCAGCCGGTCCTCGGTCTCGCCGGCCTTGCGGGCGGAGGCGGCACCGGACTGGACGCACGAGCTGCACCCGTTGATCTGGCTCGCCCGCAGGTGGACCAGCTCCAGCGTGGCCGCCGGGACGCCGCCCTTCTGGGTGGCGCCCATGAGGGCCTGGATGGGCTTCATGGCCTCGGGGATCACGACGGCCGGGTTCTTGATGCGGGGCTGCAGGTTCATGGTATTTCCCTCCGGTTTTCTCTTCTCCAGGCAGCCGGCAACCCTGATAATGAGTCGCCCGCCAGGTCTCCGCCGCCGCGGCTGACGGCACGCTGCGCGCGCCGCCTTCCTCTCAGCGGTCGGAAGCTTTTGTTTTGTCGACGGGAGCCATGTCGCCGTCATCGGTGACCTCGGCCCGGTGACCTCGGCCCGGTGACCCCAGGAGCGACTGTCCCCGGGAGCGACCCGCGGGCAGTGACCTGGTGGTCCGATCGGCCGGGCGATCGCCCCGGCCGGCTGTCACACCGGCCGGGTTTCGCCTGTCAATCTGTATGACAGGCCAGAGTGGAGGAATG
>DATBEM010000135.1:0-40274 GCA_036276115.1 Trebonia sp. | reverse complement strand
GTAGCCGCGCGCGCCCGGCGGCCGCCCGAGCACGGCGGCCGGCGGGCGCAGCCCGCGCCCCCGCCGCCCGGCCACTCCCCCGGAGCCCCCATGACCCTCCAGCAGCAGGACGAGGTCGCCGCCGCGCCGTACCTCGACTTGTTCGCCCCGGCCCTGCACGACGATCCTTACGCCTGGTACGCGCGGGCGCGGGAGGCGGCCCCGCTGTGCCGGGGGCCGCACGGCCTGGCCGTGGTGACCCGCCACCGCGACGTGTCGGCCGCCCTGCGCGACCCGCGCCTGGGCCACGGGACGACCGCCGGGCCGGACCGGATCTTCTCCTTCCTCGGCCTGGACCCGCCCGGGCACGGCCCGCTGCGCGCGGTCGCGGCCCGCTTCTTCGCCCCGCGCGCGATCGCCGCGCTCGGGCCGGCGATCGCGGGCCTGGCCGACGAGCTGCTCGACGCCGCCCTGGACAAGGGCGAGGTCGACCTGCTGTCCGACCTCGCCTACCCGCTGTCGCTGCGGGTGATCGGCCGCCTGTTCGCGCTGCCGGAGGCGGACCAGCCGTGGATCCGGGCGCAGACGCCGCCGATCGGGCGGCTGCTCGACCCGCCCTACTCGATCAGCGGCCCCGACCTGGCGGCGGCCGAGGCGGCCGCCGCCGTCTTCGTCCGCTACCTCAGCGCCCGCGCCCGCGACCGGCGCCGCCGCCCGGGCGACGACCTGCTCAGCGCGCTGATCGCGGGCAGCGACGCGGGCGCCCTGGCGCGCCGCGACCTCATCCCGATGTTCGCGCTGCTGGTGCTGGCGGGCTACGAGACGACGGCGAACGTCATCGCGAACGCCGCCCTGGCCCTGCTCAGCCAGCCGGGCGCGACCGCGACGGCCCGGGCCGGGGCCCGCGACGGCCAGCTCGCCCCGGCCGCGATGGACGAGCTGATCCGCTACGACTCCTCGATCCAGGTCACGTTCCGCACGGTCCAGCGGGACGCCGTCGTCGCGGGCGCGGCCCTGCCCGCGGGCACCCGGGTCGCCCTCCTCATCGGGTCGGCCAACCACGACCCGCGCGTGTTCGCCCGGCCCGGCCGGCTCGACCTGCAGCGCTCGCCGAACCCGCACCTGTCGTTCGGCGCGGGCATCCACTACTGCCTCGGCGCTCCCCTGGCCCGCCTGGAGGCGAGCCTGGCCCTGGGACGGCTGCTGGCCCGTGCCGGGCACGCCGAGCTGGCCACCGCCCGGCCCCGGCACAAGGACATCACCGCCGCCATCCGGGGACTGGAAGAGCTGCCGGTCCGGCTCGCCCCGTGCTGACCGGCCCGGCCGGGGCGCCCGCTCCCCTGGTCACCGGCGACCCGGCTACCTGGGACCAGCCCGCGGCGCTGCGGGCGCTGCGCGAGCGGGGGCGCGTCCAGCCGGTCACTCTGCCTGGCGGCCTCGTCGCCTGGCTGGTCACCGGGGCGGCCGAGGCGCGGGCGGCCCTGGCCGACGACCGGCTGGCGCTGGACCCGCGGCGGGTGGCCGACCCGGCCCACGGCTTCGGCGGCCGGCGCTGGCCGGGCGACATCTTCGCGGCCGAGGGACGGCACCTGCTCAACAGCGACGGGGCCGACCACCGGCGGCTGCGCGCGGTCGTCGCGCCGCTGCTGTCCCCGGCCGCCGCGCGGCGCTGGCAGCCCCGGGCCGGGCGGGCGGCCACCGCGCTGCTGGACGGACTGGGGAAGCTGGACGGACGGGAGAGCCCGGGCGCCCTGAACGGGCCGGGCGGGCGGGCCCAGCCGGGCGCGGCCGACCTGGTCGCGGACTACGCCCGGCCGCTGGCGACCCGCCTCACGGCGGCGCTGCTCGGCATCCCGGGCGCGCACGTGCCCCGGCTCGGCGAGCTGACGCGCGCGATGGTCCGCGAGCGCGACCCGGCCGGCCCGGAGGCCGGGCGGGACCGGGCCGAGCTGCTGCGGCTGTGGGCCCGGATCATCGGCGACAAGCGCCGCGCGCCGGGCGACGACGTCCTCACCGGCCTGGTGGCCGCCCACCAGGCCGGGCACCTGTCGGCCCGCGAGCTGGCCTCGGTCGCCTGGGGGCTGTTCTCGGGCGGCGTCTCCCCCGTCACCACCGCGATCGCGGCGGGCGCGGTCGAGCTGGCGCGCGCCCCGGCCGCGCGCGGCGCCCTGCGCGACCCGGCCACCGCGCCCGCCGTCATCGGCGAGCTGCTCCGCCTGACCAGCCCGTTTCCGGTCGCGAGCTGGCGCTTCGCCCTGGGCGAGGTCACCCTCGCCGGCACCCGCATACCGCCGGGGGCGGTGGTGCTGGTGAGCCTGGCGGCCGCCAACCGGGACCCGGAGGCGTTCGGGGAGCCGGAGGCGGTGCTGACGGGCGGGCGCCGCGCCCGTGCCCACCTCGCGTTCGGCCACGGCCCGCATTACTGCCCGGGCGCGCCCCTGGCCCGGGCGGTAACCACGGCCGCGCTCAGCACGCTGCTGCGCCAGCGGCCCGGCCTGCGGCTATCGGTCCCGGAGGGCGAGCTGCGGTGGCACGGCGTGCTCGTCGAGCGGTGCTACGACCGCGTTCCCGTCCGCTTCGGCTGCGCTCCGGCCCCGGGCCAGCCAATAACATCATTACGCAATCATTCAATTACTTTCTGTGTACGATTGCGGTGCCGCGCTGGCCTGAGCGCGGCGCTTGCCGCCGGGCCCCGGCAGGCGGGGCCCGGCGGTGAGGTTCACCAGCGAGCGAAGGGAAGCTCATGCGGAAGCGCCGCACGCGCCTGGGCCGCGCGGTGGCAGTCGCCGGCGTGGCGCTGGCGTGCACGGGGGCGGTGGCCGGAACGGCCAGGGCGGCCACCGTCGCCGATCCCGGCAGCAAGGCCAGCTACCCGGCGTCCGGCACCCGTCAAGGACACCCTCTCCTGGCGCCGGCGGCGGGGAGCGCCCCGTCAAGGCGGCGCCCCCCGGAGGCGAGGCCCGCTAGGCGGCCGGCGACGGGACGACCAGGACCGGGCAGGGGGCCTGGCGCAGGACGTGCGAGCTGACGGTGCCGGGCGTCAGGGGGCCGGCGTCCCGGCTGGCCAGCACGATGAGGTCGGCCGGGAGGGCATGCGCGGCCTCGAGCAGGGCGCGGCCGCTGGCGCCGGTCACCGCCTGCAAGGTGACCTGGCCGGCCCGGTCGCCGAGGGCGTCGACGACGGCGTCGCGCAGCGCCGCCTCGGCCCGGAGCCGGTCCTGGCCCGGGTCGCCCGCGATGGCCAGCGGGCGCGCGGCCGGGGCGCCGAGCGGGTGCTCGGGGTGGTAGGCCATGATCGCGAGCAGGCCCGCGCCCCGGTAGCGCGCCTCCCGGGCCGCCACCTGGATCGCGCCGCGGGACTGGCCGGTGTCCTGCACCTCCACGACGACGCCGGGCGGGGCGGGGCTCGCTAGGTGGGCCGCGTCCGTCATTGGCTTCTCCTTTCCCGGGGGCTGCCCGGTCTCGCTAGCTGGCGCGCGCCTGCGGCGCGCTCGTGTCGTCGGCCGCGCTCAGCGGCCGGGCGATGTCCTCCAGGCCCTGCCGCTCGGCCCGCACGCCGAGGAACACCTCGACCAGGCCGGCCGCGATCATCAGGGACGCGCCGACGCAGAACGCGACCACCGTGTCGGCGACCTTGCCCGTGCTCACGAGCGAGGAGAACAGCAGCGGGCCGGCGATCCCGCCCGCCCCCGTCCCGAGCGCGTAGAAGAACGCGATCGCCATCGCCCGGGTCTCCATCGGGAAGATCTCGCTCACCGTCAGGTAGGCCGAGCTCGCGCCGGCCGAGGCGAAGAACAGCACCCCGCACCAGCAGGCCGTCATCGTCGTCGCCGACAGCAGCCCCTGGCTGAACAGCAGCGCCGTGAGCAGCAGGAGGAGCCCGGACAGGAGGTACGTGCCGGCGATCATGGGCTTGCGGCCGAGGGTGTCGAACAGCCGCCCGAGCACGAGCGGGCCGAGCAGGTTCCCGGCCGCGATCACGGCGAAGTAGTAACCCGGGTTGGTCGTGACGCCGAAGAAGGTGGCCAGGATCTGGGCATACCCGAACGTGATCGCGTTGTAGAGGAACGCCTGCCCGATGAACAGCGAGAACCCGAGGATCGCGCGCCGGGGGTAGGCGGTGAACATCGTCTTGGCGATCGCGACGAACCCGACCGTCGCGCGCGGGCGGATGGTCATCGACCGGGTGGCCTCGGGCAGGCGGGTGCCCGTCTCGCGCTCGATCCGCTCCTCGATCCCGTCCACCAGGTCCTCGGCCGCGCGCCCGCGCCCGTGGATGAACATCCAGCGCGGGCTCTCGGGGACGTTGCGCCGCACCAGCAGCACCACGACCCCGAGGACCACCCCGGCGCCGAAGCAGATCCGCCAGCCCACGTCGACCGGCAGGTCGTTGGTCGCGGGCACCGTCAGCAGCGCCCCGGCCGCCGCGCCGGCCCAGTAGGTGCCGTTGATGACGATGTCGATGACGCCCCGGTGCCGGCTGGGGATCAGCTCGTCGATGGCGGAGTTGATCGCCGCGTACTCCCCGCCGATGCCGAACCCGGTCAGGAACCGGAACAGGAAGAACCACCAGGGCGCGAAGGACAGCGCGGTGAGGGCGGTGGCGACCAGGTAGGTCAGCAGCGTGATCATGAACAGCTTCTTGCGGCCGAACCGGTCGGTCAGCCACCCGAAGAACAGCGCCCCGACGCAGGCCCCGAGGACGTACATGGCGGCGGCGAATCCCGAGATCTGGGACTGGGAGATCGCGATGCCGCTGCCGGCCTTGCTGATCTGGCCGGAGATGTTCCCCACGACCGTGACCTCGAGGCCGTCGAGGATCCACACGGTCCCCAGGCCGATCACGATCACCCAGTGCCAGCGTGACCACGGGAGCCGGTCCAGCCGGGCCGGCACCCGCGTCGTCACCGTCTCGCCCTGGTCCCCCGCGTCCTGGTCTCCCGAGGCCCGGTCCCCTGCGCTGTCGCGTGTTCTGTCGTCATCGGCCACCAGCAGCGCCTGCCCCAGGGCCGCGGGCGCAAACAAGGAACTTAACTTCACGGGGCCGGGGCGGCCGTGCGGCATCGGGTCGTCCCGCAAGTTGATGGGGACCACGCCGACCGCGCGGCCGGAGTCGTCCAGCAGGCGGCCCATGCGCTTGACGGTGCGCAGCACCATGAGCCGGTCGATGATCTGCAGCCGGGGCAGCTTGGCCGATATCGCCAGCTCCAGCCGGTGCACCTCCTCGACCGTCTGCAGCCACGAGCACAGCGCCAGGTTCGGGCCGGCGGTCACGGTCGCGGTCAGCCGGGCATGCCGGAACCGGCTCAGCAGCCGTGCGGTGTCGGTCAGGGAGTCGGCCGGGGCGCTGGCCCACAGGTAGACCTGGACCGGCCGGTTGACGGCGTAGGCGCTCACGTCGGTGCGCGGGATGACCATCCCCGACCCCAGGAGCGCGGAGATGTGCCGCCGGGCGGTCGAGGGGCTGGTGCCCCCGCCTCGACCGGTGCCTCCACCGCCTCTACCAGCGCGAGCGCGCCCGGCCAGCCCGGCCCGGCCATCGCGCTCGACCAGAAGGGAACCCAGCCGTGACCACTACCCCTGCGGCCAGCCCGGCCGCGAGCCGGGGCACGGCGGCCAGCCGCCGCCTCGCCGTGGCCCTCACCTTCGACTTCGACGCCGAGGCGGCCTGGCTCGGCTCGTTCAAGGTGGACACCCCGTCGGCCCTGTCGCGCGGCGCCTACGGCGCCAACGAGGGCGTGCCCCGCATCTTGAAGCTGCTCGACAAGTACCAGCTGCCGGCCACGTTCTTCATCCCCGGGGACACCGCCGACCGGCACCCCAAGGAAACCAAGGACATCGTGGCGGCCGGGCACGAGATCGCCCACCACGGCTACTGCCACGAGCCCCCGCCGGGCCTGACGGAGGCCGGGGAGCGGGAGATGATCGAGCGCGGCATCGACGCGCTGGAGCGGGTCGCCGGCCGGCGCCCGCGCGGCTACCGGTCGCCCGCCTGGGAGCTCTCGCACAACACGTTCTCGCTGCTGGCGGAGTACGGCATCGAGTACGACGCGAGCCAGCTGGCGGCCGACCGGCCCTACTGGGTACACGACAAGGGCGAGCGGACGAACATCGTCGAGGTCCCCGGCGCGTGGGAGCTGTGCGACTCCTCGCTGTTCATGTTCGCGTTCAGTCCCCACTACCTGCGCGGCCTGGCCGCCCCCTCGGATCATCGGGCGCCACCACCGCCTGCAGCTGCTGGAGCGGCTCATCGTGCACGTGCTCGGCCACCAGGACGTGTGGTTCGCCCAGATGAGCGAGATCGCCGATGACTTCCGCGCCCGCCAGGGCGCCGGCACCCCCGACGCCGCCAGAACCTGACCCCGACCGTGAAGCATGGAGTGAGAACCCGATGACCCCAGAAGAAGACGGCCGCGCCCGCGCGCTGGCCCGCGGATACCTGTCCGGGCGGATCAGCCGCCGTGACCTGCTGCGCCGCTCGGCCGCCGCCGGCGGCCTCGCCGTCGGCGCCGGGACCCTCAGCTCGCTGCTCGCGGCCTGCGGCACGGACGCGACCGGAACCAGCTCGAGCGCCAGCACCGGGACCGGGGCGGGCGCGGCCAGCGCCAAGCCGGTCGCCGGCGGCACCCTGGCGGCCGCCCTGACCGGGAACCCGTCCAGCATGGACCCGGCCGCCGCGGGCGTGTACACCAGCCTGCAGGTGCTGGACAACATCTTCAGCAAGCTCATCACGATGGACGAGAACGGCGCCTTCATCGGCGAGCTGGCCACGTCGTGGACCCAGGACGACCCCGTCACCTACACGTTCAACCTGGTCAGCAACGCGACGTTCCACAATGGCGAGAAGTTCACCGCCACCGACGTGAAGTACGTTCGAGCGGATCGTCAACCCGAAGACCGCGTCCTCCTACGCCAGCGCCTACAGCTCGATCAAGACGATCGAGGTGGTCTCCCCGACGAAGGTCGCGTTCCACCTCAGCGAGCCGTTCGCCCCGCTGCTGACGAACCTGGCCCAGAACGGCGAGATCGTCAACCAGAAGGCGATCGAGTCCAGCGACCCGACCCGCAAGCCCGTCGGCACCGGCCCGTTCCAGTTCGCGGAGTGGGTGCAGAACGACCACATCACGATCAAGAAGTACCCCGGCTACTTCAAGGCCGGCCAGCCCTACCTCGACGAGGTCACGTTCAAGTTCCTCAACGTCGGCAAGAGCCGGATCGAGGCCCTGCAGTCCGGGCAGCTCGACTGGGCCGACGCGGTCCCGCTGGACGAGCTGACCGCGCTGAAGGCCAACTCGTCCTACCGCTACGTCACCGAGGCGGGGCACGGAGGTGGGCTGAACGTCACCTACCTGTCGCTGCCGCAGTACCCGGAGCTGCAGAAGACCGGCATCGTCCTCAAGCAGCAGCTGGCCAAGATCGGCATCAACGTGTCGATCCAGCAGCTGGAGGTCACGGTCTGGCTCGAGCGCTACGTCAAGGCCAACTACCAGATGACCTCGGCCTACTGGTCGGGGACGATCGACCCGGACAACTTCTACTCCACCCAGATCACGACCGGGTCGCCCAACAACGCCACCAAGTACTCCAACAAGGCCGTCGACGCGCTGATCGCCAAGGCGCGCTCCACCAGCGACGCTGAGCGCAAGTCGCTCTACGAGCAGATCCGGGCGATCATCTGGGACGACGTGCCGCTGGTGTTCGTGCACTACGAGACGATCAACTACCTGATGAGCAGCAAGGTCAACGGCTCGACCGTCAACCCGCCGCTGGAGCTGCGCTTCGGCCAGGTGTGGAAGTCGAGCTGAGCACGGGCGGCTTAACGCCGGCCCGGGAGCTCAGAGCCGGGCGGCGAGAGCATAGCGGACCCCGGATGGCAGCGACGCGATGGTCGCGGCCATCCGGGCCTGCTTGCCGACGAGGTAGCGCGCCCGCGGCCGGCGCCCGGTCAGCGCCTGGGTGACGACCGCGGCCACCTGCTCGGGGGGCGACCCCTGGGTGGGCATCTTCGCGCACATGTCCAGGAAGGCCGTGATGTGCCGCTCATAGCGGGCACGGTCTTCGGCCGGGGCCTGGTTCACCAGGTCGGCCGTCTCGACCAGGCCCCGGTCCCAGATGGGGGTGGCGATGGCCCCCGGCTCCACGAGGGCGACGGCGATCCCGGACGGGGCGAGCTCGGCCCGCAGCGTGTCGGACAGCCCGACCAGCCCGAACTTCGCCGCGCAGTAGGCGCCGAACATCGGCCGGGCGATCCGGTCGCCGACTGAGCCGATCATGATGATCCGCGCAGGCTGGCCCGCCGCCCGGGCCTGGCGCAAGGCCGGCAGCATCGCCCTGGTCATGGCGAACTGGCCGATGAGGCTCACCTCGACCTGCCGCCGGAAGTGATCGACCGGGGTCAGCTCCAGCGGGGCCGGCACGGCCCAGGCGGCATTGTTGACCAGCCCGTTCAGCGGCCCGGCGGCGCATACCCGCTCCCCCGCGGCGATTACCGAATCGGAGTCGGCCAGGTCCACGCGCAGCACCGTTACCGCGTCGGGGTGATCCTTCTTCAGCGCTTTCTCGTCGTCATCGGTTCGCACGGTCGCCCAGACCCGGGCGCCCTTGGCGGCCAGGTCATTCACGCAAGCCCGGCCGATACCACTAGAAGCACCCGTAACAAGGAACGATTGATTAGCCACGAGGACAACGCTACTGGCCGCCCGCCCGCCGCAATAGCGCGCGCAGGCCGCATTGCCCATGAGCCTGGCAGCGGCCATCAAAGGCCCGCTAAAGGTCCCGGGCGGCGTCGAGGGCGCGCAGGTACTGGTGCACCGCCCGGGTGACGCGCTCGGTCTCGCCGGTGGCGAGCAGGTCCAGCAGGGCACCGCGCAGCACGGCGAGCAGCAGGGTGCGCCCGGCCTCCGCGGCAGCGCTATCCGGAGCGCTATCCGGAGCGCCGTCCTGGCCGCTGTCGGGGGCGGCGCCCGGGCGGCCGGCCTGGCGGCCGGCGAGCAGGGCGAGCCAGTCGGTCACCGTATCGCGGCCGAAGTCGGCCCACGGGCCAGGCTCGCCCAGCAGGGACCGCGCGTAGCCCTCCACCCACAGCGCCAGCAGCGGGCGGTGGGCGGGGTCAGCCAGCCAGCCCCAGACGTCGCGGCCGGCTGCGGCGAGGCCGTCATCGGCACGGCCGTCATCGGCACGGCCGCGCCGGTCGCGCAGCGCCGCGAGGTAGCGCAGTTTGAAGGGCAGCACCGGGCGCCCGGAAGCCAGGGGCGGCAAGGCGGCAACAGGAAGCGCCGGAACGGGGGCACCGAGAAACACGAGGGCGGGAAAACGTGGCAGCGGCAAGCGCGGTGCCTCAGGAAGCGCGGTGCCTCAGGAAGGTGACCCAGGAAGGCTGCGGTGACCCAAAAAGACCGCAGGGGAGCTATACTGGCAAATCTCTGCCGGTAACTAAGAGGAGTACACACTCTTGCCTCACGTTAAACCTACCACGGCTGCGGAGACGGCGTCAAATATCGAGGCCGAACTGGCCCGTGAGCAGGCTTATGTCACGATGCTGTACGGGCGGCTGGACGCGCTGCGCGCCCACGCCGGCCAGCGGCTAGTCGACGTGCGGCTCGGCCCGACCGCGGAGAACGACCAGGCGTACTCCGAGCGGGAGACGCTCGCGCGGGAGTACCTGGACCGGACGGTGGAGCTCGACGCGGCCGAGCGCAACCTGTGCTTCGGGCGCCTGGACTTCGACGAGGACGACGACCGGCTCTACATCGGGCGCCTGGGCCTGCGCGGCGACGACTACGACACGCTGCTGGTCGACTGGCGGGCGCGGGCGGCCGAGCCGTTCTACCGGGCCACCTTCCGGGAGCGCTACGGCGTGACCCGCCGCCGCCACCTGCACACGTCCGGGCGCCGGGTCGTGCGCCTCGACGACGACGTGCTGGACCTGGACGCCGTCGGCGACGATACCGGGCTGACGGGCGAGGCCGCGCTGCTGGCGTCGTTGCGCCGGCACCGGACCGGGCGGATGGGCGACATCGTCGCGACCATCCAGGCCGACCAGGACCGCATCATCCGGGCCGACCCGGGCGGCATCCTCGTGGTCGACGGCGGGCCGGGCACCGGCAAGACGGTCGTGGCGCTGCACCGGGCGGCCTACCTGCTGTACACCCACCGCAAGCGGCTGTCGCGGCGCGGCATCCTCATCCTCGGCCCCAGCCCCGTCTTCCTGCGCTACATCGACCAGGTGCTGCCGTCGCTGGGCGAGAACGACGTCGTCCTGTCGACGGTGGACACGCTGTTCCCGGGCGTGGAGCCGAGCGGGCGCGATACGCCCGAGGCCGCCCGGGTCAAGGGGAGCGCGGCGATGGCGGGCGCCCTGGCGAAGGCGGTCGCGGGCCTGCGCCAGGACCTGGCCAGCGACATCGAGGTCCGGGTCGGCAGCACCGCCTACCGGCTCACGGCCCGCCTGTGCGCGCAGGCCCGGGCGGAGGCGCAGGCGCGGACTGACCCCGAGACCGACCTGCCGCTGGCGCACAACCCGGGCCGCCGCGCGTTCATCACCGCCGTGGTCCGCCAGCTCGCCCGGCAGCGCGGCCGTGAGCTCGGCACCGGCCCGGGCGATGAGGAGGACCTGCGCGACCTGGCCGCCGACCCGGCCGTCAGGGGCGTGCTCGACCCGCTGTGGCCCGAGGCCGACCCGGCCCGGCTGCTGGCGGCCCTGTACGCCGACCCGGGCCGGCTGGACCTGGCTGACGACGAGCGCGCCGCCATCCGGCGAGCCGAGCCGGGGCCATGGACGCCCGCCGACGTGCCGCTGCTGGACGAGCTGGCCGAGCTGGCCGGCCCGCCCGCGGCCGCGCTGCGGGAGGCCCGGCAGCGCGACGCCGCGCAGGAGGCCGAGCACGCCGCGGCGATGGAGTACGCGTCGGAGCTGGTGGCCGGCCTCATCGCCGACGAGGCGATCGTCGTCCCCAGGCTGGAGGTGGCGGACTTCACGACGTGGATCGCGGGCCGCAGCGCGGGCGCCGCCGCGACCAGCGCGCTCGCCGAGCGGGCGCTGGACGACCGGTCCTGGGCCTACGGGCATGTGATCGTGGACGAGGCCCAGGAGCTGTCGGCGATGGCGTGGCGGATGGTGCTGCGGCACTGCCCGGCCCGCTCCATGACCGTCGTCGGCGACCTCGCGCAGACCGCCGCCCCCGGCGGGGCCGACTCGTGGGACCAGGTGTTCGACCCGATCGCCCCCGGCCGCTGGCGCACCGCCCGGCTGAGCGTCAACTACCGCACGCCCGCGCCGATCATGAAGCTGGCGGCCGCGCTGCTGCCCCCGGGGGCCGAGCCGCCGCAGGCGGCGCGCGACTCCGACGAGCTGCCCTGGCAGGCGGCCCTGGCCGACCTGGCCGCCGTCGTCCAGCGCGAGGCGGAACTGGCCAGTGGCGGGCGGGTGGCCGTGATCGCCGCCCCGGACCGGGCCGGGGCGGCCGCCGCTGCCCTGGGCCTGCCGCCCGGGCCTGACCTCGACGCCCCGGTCACGGTGCTGACGCCGGCCCAGTCCAAGGGGCTGGAGTTCGACTCGGTGATCGTGGTCGACCCGGCCGGGATCGAGCACGGCTCCCCGCGCGGGCGGGCGGACCTGTACGTGGCGCTCACCCGGGCGACCCGCCGCCTCGGCCTGGTCGGCTCGCTCCCCGGGCCGCTCGCGCCACTCGTGGCGGGCGGGTGATCAGGGAAGCCCCCGATCCCCGGTCAGGGTGGCCTGAGGGTGCGAACCGGGGGTGATCCGGATCGACGGCGGGCATCGCGCGGGGCACCCTGGAGGCATAGGCACACCGCCGCAAGCGAAAGGCTCCCCTCAGATGCCCGCCATCCTCACCCTCATCCTCGCCGCCGTCGTGATCGTCGCCGTCGCCGGCTTCGCCCTGCACCTGCTGTTCTCCCCGTGGCTGCTGGTGGCGGTGGCGATCGTGGCGTTCATCAAGCTCCGCCCGCGCCGCTCGCGCCGGTAGCCCCGGGGAAGGTCGCCCGGAGCTGGCTCGCGGCCGGGGGCGATGCCTCGCGCTGGCCAGCTCCACCACGGCCACGATCGCGCAGGACCATGGCGCGGTCAGGCGGCGCGCAGGGTGTAGGTGGTGCCCACGCTGCTTTGCGCCCAGGCCGCGGGCAAGGCGGCGGCCAGGGCGTGCTGGGCGCGCCAGCCGGTGCAGTGGCCGGGGACGATCAGCTCCGGGCGCAGGGCCGCCAGCGCGGCCACGGTCGGGGCGATGGCCGGCTCGAACGCGGGGCCGCTGAGGTGGAAGCCGCCCACGACCGCCAGCACCTGGCCGATGCCGGTCAGCCGCATCGCGTGGCGGACGATGTTGACGACCCCGGCGTGCCCGCAGCCGGTGACGATGACCAGGCCCCGGCCGCGCACGTGGATGACGAGCGCCTGGTCGTCGATGACGGCCGGGTCGGGCCGCCAGCCGTGGCCGTCCCAGGCCTGGTGGGCGGGGGGCATGCCGTGCTCGAACTCGGTCGTGCGGTCGACCTCGCCGGTGACGAGGATGCCGCCAGCGGCCAGCAGCGACGGCACGCGCCGCTCGATCACGGTGAACCCCTCGCGCTCCAGCGCCCCCTTGGACAGGGTCGGCATCGCCAGCTCCCCGCCGCCGGGCAGCTCCAGCCGGCGGCGCGTCCACGCGGCCGGGTGGACGGTCAGCGGCAGGCCGGACCGGCCCCGCAGCCGGGCCAGGCCGTCGAAGCCGCCCGCGTGATCGGAGTGCCCGTGGCTGAGCACGACCGCCTGCAGGGCGCCGGCGTCGACGCCGAGCCGCCCGGCGTTGACCGCCAGGCCGTCGGGCGATGCCCCGGTGTCGAACAGCAGCGTGCCGCCCGCGTTCCCGCGGCGGACCGAGACCAGGGCCGCGAAGCCGTGCTCGGCCCGCAGCCCGGCCAGGGCCTGCCCGCCGGCGAACGGCCAGGCGGGGACGAGGCCGGCCCCCCGGGGCGGGCGGGCGGCGGGACCGCCGGAGGCGAGCAGCGCGTCGAAGGTGTTGTCGACCAGCGTGGTGATCGTGACCTCGTCGACCGGGGGGAGCGTGACCGGGTCAACGGCGAGGCCGGCGGCGGCGCGCGGGGCTGCCTGCCTGGCCGCCGCGCCTGCGGGGGCGTCGCACATGGCCCCGCCCCTAGGCCGCCCGCGGCGCCGTCACCAGGCCGGCTCCCGGGTCGCCCGCCGCTGGCTGGGCGCCCGGGAGCCGCCGCTTAGGTGCCGCTAGCCGTCCAGGCCGCGGGCCACCGGGTGGCGGGGCTCGTACAGCGACAGCTCGGTGCCGCTCGGGAGCGTCAGCGTGGTGGCGATGCCCCACCGGTGCTCGGCGAGCTCGCCGGTAACCCGCGCGCCGCGGGCCCGCAGGGCGGCCAGCGTCGCCTTGACGTCGTCGCACATCAGGTGGAACTGCGGCCCGTCGGCCGGGAGCGGATGGAGCGCGACCTCCGACGGCGGCAGCTGGAAGATCAGCCACCCCTCGCCCGCGTCGACGTGCGGGAAGCCGAGCGCGTCCCGGATGAACGCCCGGTCGGCGTCGGGGTCCTGGCTGTAGAGGATGACGTGCGCCCCAGTGATCATGGTCCCCGACGCTAGGCACCGCGCCTTGAGGGGCGGTCAGGCGTCGATCGCGTCGGCCAGCAGCTGCGCCCAGGTGGCGAGGCCGACGACGCCGTCGACGGCGAGCCCCTCCGCCTTCTGGTAGTTGCGCACGGCGGTCTCGGTCTGCTGGCCGAAGGCGCCGTCGACGGCGATGCCGCGCGCCCCGCGGATCCCCGACCCGGACAGCTTCCGCTGCAGGAGGGTCACGTCGGCGCCGTGGTCACCCGGCCGCAGGACGGAGGACGGCAGCTTCTCCGCGCCCGCGGCGAGCTCGGGAGCGGGGCTCTTGGCCAGCTCGGCCCGGGTGCCGGGGCCGACCACGCCGTCGAGTCCGATCTTGCGGAAGGCCTGGAAGCGGCGCACCGCCTCCAGCGTCTGCCCGCCGAACGCCCCGTCGTCGGCGCCGCGGGCGAGGTACCCCAGGGCGATCAGGCGCTGCTGGACATGGCGGATGGAGGCGCCGTGGTCCCCGGCCGCGATCGTGGCGGCATCGGAGTCGACCGCGGCCGCCGCGGCCAGCGAGTCCGGCGCCGGCGGGACGGCGCCCCCGGCCGACAAGGCGGTGAACATGGCCGCCTGGAAGCAGCTGCGGTCGAACGAGCCGGCCGCCCGGTACTGGGTCGCGTCGGCCGCGGTGCGGGCCAGCCCGCAGGTGCCCGGGCCGCAGAAGTGCTGGTGAGTGTAGTGCGCGGTCAGCAGGTAGTACCGGTCGCGGGGAAGGCCGGCCGCCGCCAGGTGGTCCTCCAGCTGGGCCGCCCACGACCCCATGACGTACACGACCGGCCGGTGGAACAGGCCCGACCCGCCGGCCCACGCGTGGATGAACTCCACCGCCCCGTCGGCGTTGCCGAGGAACGAGCTGGCCAGGGTGCCGGGCTCGCAGTCGATCGCGTCCGCCCCGTGGCTGCCGGCCAGCCGGGTGGCGTAGCCCATGACGGGCTTGCCCGGGAACCGGTGCCGGATGCTGGTCAGGTTGGCGAACGGGCCGTTGAAGTACCCGCCGTACCCGTACATGCCGGGGTTCAGTCCCTCGGCGTTCGTTGAGTCCTCAACGAAGACAATGCTCATGCGCGGACCCCCGTCCTCTCGCCCAGCAGGCGCCTTTACTAGTCCTTCACCTTATGTCCTCATTCCTCCGATAGCCAGGTGTTTTGCCTGGCGGGATCAGGCGACATTATCGGGTGAACCGCAACATGATTACTCGTCGCGCCCGCGAATGAAATTAGTTTGCATAACGAACTAGCCGCGTGCGGACGCGCTCCATGAAGCGGTTCCCTGATGGCTGGAAATCGCGTGAAAGGGTGACCAGGACGGCGGTGGCGTCCTCGTCCATCGGCGGGGCGCCGGCGGGGAGGCGGAGGCGGAGGAGGCCCCGGCCGGACGCATGAAGTTGCCGGCCAGTTACTGTCCGTCTCGGCCCTGTCTTCGAGAAAGCAGCAGACGCATATGTGGCTATCGTTGCCTGGTCCCCTCCACGTCGAAAGCCGGGACTCGCAGCGGGACGTGAACGCCCCGTTGCAGCGGATCCTGCTGGCGACGCTCGCCGTCAGCGCGAACACGGTCATCGCCGCCGGCCGGCTCGCGGACACCCTGTGGGCCGAGCCGCTCGGCCGCCTGAGCTTTTAAGTCCCAACCCTCGAGAAGAAAGCCACTTCATGAACAAGCGCCTCGCGGTGATCGCCGCGTCGCTCCTCACCATCGTCGCGGCCGCGCTGCCTGCCGCCGCGCCCGCCGCCGGGGCCGCCCCGGCGGCGTTCGGGCAACTCCCGGTCATGGGCTACAACACCTGGTACCAGTTCGGGGCCGGGGCGACCGAGAGCGCGGTCCTGCAGCAGGCCAACTTCCTGGTCAGCAGCGGCCTGGCCGCGGCCGGCTACGACACCGTGAACCTTGACGACGGCTGGATGGCCACGGCCCGGACCGGCAGCGGCGCGCTCACCTGGAACGCCGCCCGGTTCCCGGACGGGATACCGGCGCTGGCCAGCGACGTGCACGCGCTCGGCCTGAAGTTCGGGATCTACGAGGCCATCGGTACCCAGACCTGCCAGCAGCTGCCCGGCAGCGGCGGCACGACGGCGGCCGCCAACCACTACGCGCAAGACGCCGCGACGTTCGCGAGCTGGCACGTCGACTTCGTGAAGGTCGACGAGTGCGGCGGCTACCCGGCCGGCACGACGCTCAGCACCCTCACGACCGCGTTCCAGCAGTACGGGGCGGACCTGCACGCGGACATCCCCGGCGTGGCCTACAGCGAGGAGCTGCCGATCTACGAGCTCGGGAAGCCGGACTTCAACACCGCCGTCCAGTCCTCGTCCACCTTCGCCAGCATGTGGCGGGTGGCGGCCGACGAGTCGACCAACGACACCGCCACGTCCACGATCCTCAGCCACCTGGCCGCCGACCTGCACCTGCACGCCTTCGCCGGCCCCGGGCACTGGAACGACCTCGACATGCTGGTGCCCGGCTCGCCCGCGGCCCACCCGTTCGGCTGGTCCCTGGCCAACGAGCAGAGCCAGCTCTCGGTGTGGGCCGAGGAGGCCAGCCCGCTGCTGATCTCCACCAACCTCACCACGCTGACCGCCGCCGAGCTGGCCGCGCTGAAGAACCCGGACATCATCGCGATCGACCAGAGCGGCTCCCAGCCCGCCACCGCCATCACCAGCGGGCACATCGAGGCGGTCATCAAGCCCGCCGACGGCGGGACCGCGCTCCTGCTCGCCAACCTCGGGACCGGCAGCGGCAGCGGAACCTTCACCCTCGCCCAGCTCGGCCTCACCTCGGCCAGGGCGACCGGCTACAACGTCTGGAAGAACGAGACGACCACGTTCAGCGGCGTGAGCGTCACCCTCCCCGCCGGGGGGACCGAGACGCTGGTGATCAAGCCGGCCAGCTGACCCGCCCCCAGTCGCGGCTCCCCGGCGAGGCCGCGCCGGGGAGCCGTCCTGCTTGTCGTGTTGAGCGGCCGTCCGTACGATGAGGTGACTTGTCGAGGCGAGCTGGCTGGACGCGGGCGGCTGGATGCGAGGCGCGAAGTGGCACTCGGGTCATGATGCTACTGCCTACGCCCGCTCGCGGACGCGGTCCTTACTGCCTGGAAGGGCGCTCAAACATGCGCGCCGCCATCGCGTCCAAGGGGGTAACCACCCCGGACGCCAGGCGCGATGAGCGCGCCGCCGTCAGGCAGCGCTGCTCACGCGGCGGTATCCAGTGGAGGATCGCTTCAGCCCAAGGGTGCTCGTCCGACCTCGGCACCAGCTTGCCTTCCACCAGTTGATATGAGCCCTCCCGGGCGGACGAGGTTAGGTTGAAAATCTCACGAAGAACGTGCACCCGCGTCTTCGTTGCGTAAGCCTCGCGAGCAGGGACACTATCTGCATCCGTTTCTATAGCTATGCTGATACTTTTTCCAAGCGTTACGGAGACTTTAGAGATCCGACCGCGAGTTCGGGTTTCCCTCAGCCTGATTAGCATGAGCACAGATGAAGCACTTACTGCAACTGCAGGAACAAGAATAAATGGAAGAAAAAGTATAATCGGAGAGGCAAGGCACACGCATGCTGCCACGATGAGCATCCCTTGCCTCGGGCCGGGCATCCTCACCAGCCATCGGGAAGGCGCCTTGACCGATGCCAGCAGGGCGAGGAATTCAGGCATCCGAACGCTCCAGTGCTGTCGTTCGCGCAGGAAATCGTCAATGATGCTGGCGTAGGCTGAGCTGCCGAGCAGGCCAGTCCGGCGCCAGGGTCCGGGCAGGCGAGCTTCGCTCGTGTCCGCCTCTAGCGAACTGAGGGTGCGGGCAACGTTCTTGTCGAGCAACGCCTTTTCGCAGAGGGCCGCCCGCCACTCCCCGTCTCCCGCCTCGCATTTGCTCATTATTCCCTGCAGGACGGCGAAGTCGTCGGCGGCCGAGGCCACGTGGTCCATGAGCTCGCGCCGCCGGGTCTCGCTAGCGATGCTGATTGCCGCCTCCGCGTCCTGCCGGGCCAGGGTCTCCAGGAGCAGTTCCTCGGCGTTGTGCGTCTCCATGAGGCTGACGAGGAAATCCGCGCTCGCAGGAAGGCTGGGTGCCCTAGCCGTTCCCCGCGGGCGGCCGGCCTGCGCGTCGCGCAGAACCCCGACGGTTACCCGCAGCCGAGAGAACCACTTGGCATCCCAGTTGCCGGTGTCTTGCCCAGCGAGGTAGCGGCATTCAGAATCGATCGCGCGCTCCGCGACCGGATCGCCGTACACTTGCGCCTCGATCACGGCCTTGAGCATGAGCTGGGGGGCGTCGATCGTCGCCAGGTCACCGAGGATGCGCTGGCGCAGGGAACGCCCGGCGAGGCCGCAGGCGAAGGCCACGACTTCCGCCAGCCGGGAATCCCAGGCTCCTTCGGGATCGCCGAGGAGGGAGAAGGCCTTGTCCCAGCCCAGCTCACCCGTTTCCACGACCTCCACCGCTGCGAGGAATTCGCACAACGTGAGGTGCAGGAAGCGCTCGGTCTCGCCGCGCCGTTCGGGGACAAACAGCCCGGTGTCGCTGGCGAGGTCGTCCAGGGCCTGGTCGGGGTCCCGGCCGCCGTACTTCTCCTGCTTGATCGCAGCGATGAAGCGGGCACGGGGAACCGAGTTCGGCGCTTCGTCGCGGCACAGCAGGTGCTCCAGGCACACCCGGCCGAGCACTGCCCGCCGCGCGTCGCGCAGCCGCTGCCGGCCGGCCGGCAGGTTCTCGCCCCGGGCCCGCCGGTTGACGATCAGCTCGTCCATCAGCGACTCGTAAAAGCGGGAGCGGGTCTCGGGCAGGTCGGTCCCGCCGGTCTGCTGGTCCCGGGCCACGAACATCGAGAGCGCGAGCGGGTTGGTGCACATCTCGGTGAGCGACGGCAACTGCCGCAGGCGCGAGAAGAGCCGGGTGATGTTCTCCCGGGCACGCCCGGTGAAGGGCCACCGGGCGAGGAAGCTATAGATGTCGCCGAGCGTGAAAGGCCGTACGGACAGGACATCGAATCCTTCCTGTAGCTCCCGGTCGTTGCGGGCGAAGTAGTACTGGTTGCGGGAGCTCAGCAGCACCGTGGACTTGGGTGAAGTACGCCCGAGCATCTGGCACATCTCCCCAATCGCGGCCACCACCGTCCCGGACAGGGAGTCGCTGACCTCGTCGAGGCCGTCGAGCAAGATCAGGAAACCCGCGCCGTAGCCAAGATCTTCCAGCCCCCGGGCGGCGGCGTAGACGGCCGACTCCCGTAGCGGCGCCAGCAGGAGGTCGAGCAGTCGCTGCCCGGTGAGCTCCTCGCCCGCCTTCCGGCTCCCGGCGAGGTTGCGGAGCTCATAGAGAATGGGCAGCGGGGCCTTGCGAGGGGCGGTCGCCGCCCGCCGGCAGGCATCGCGGAACAGTCGCTTGAACAGCGAGGACTTACCCGAACCAGGTTCCCCGAGGATGATCAGCCGCCGACCGGGCCGGTCCAGCAGCTGCGAGTACTCAAGGTGCTCTTGCAGCGAATCGCGCAACAGGAGCGGGATGAAAGCCTGGTCAACCGACAATCGCACCGGCACCGAGGCCGGCACGAACATTTCCCGGGCCACCGTCCGCAACTGCAATCGCGCGTACTGGCGGAGGGTGAACTCGGCCGCCAGCTGATGGCGCACGTACCGGCCTAGGTAATACTTGACCCCCTGGCCCACGTAGCGGGCGAATGGCTCGACTTCGCGGGAGCCCGACTTCTTGAAACGATGGTAGAGGAGCCTCGCCAGCCAGCCCACCGCGCCGATGGCGACCATCACGCCGCCGACGAACTCCCCGGCGATCTTCGCGTCCATCGCTCTCCCGCTCAGCCCCCTGAAGATACGTGACGGTTAGTATCGCACGAGTGGCAGCATGTGTGGTGGTGCGTTGACGAATCGGAGAGTATTTCCCAAACGCTCCTGGGGGAAATCCCCCAGCGGGAAGACGGCTGCTAGCCGGATCCCGCGCCGGGCGAGCGTCACCGGGCTCCTCGGCCCGAACGGGCCGGGCAAGCCCACCACGATGCGGATGATCCTCGGGCTCGACCGGCCCGACGCGGGCCTGGCCCGGGTCGGCGGGCGCCGCTACCGCGAGCTGCGCTGGCCGCTGCGCGAGGCCGGCAGCCTGCTGGAGGCCCGGGCGTTCCACCCCGGCTCGTAGCAGGCCGTAGCAGGCCCCGGTCCGGCCGGCCCCTCTAGCCCGCTTCTAGTTACGACTTTTACAATCTGGTTACAAGAGATACATTTACTATCGACTAAGTAGGACTTGTGGGCCGGATCGTCGGGACCGGCCAGGAAGCCGGTGGTTCGGTCGTGAATCCCTACATCGTGATCGGCAGCGCCGTGGTCGGGCTGCTCGTCGGGCTCACCGGGGCGGGGGGCGGGGCGCTGATGACGCCCATGCTCATCTTGCTGTTCAACGTGAAGCCCGAGGCGGCCATCTCCAGCGACCTGGTGGCGGCGGTGGTCATGCGCCCGGTCGGCTCGCTGGTGCACATGGGCAAGGGCACCGTGAACTTCCGGCTGGCTGGCTGGATGAGCGCCGGGTCGGTGCCGATGGCGTTCCTCGGCGCCTGGCTGCTGCACCAGGTCGGCGACGGCAACGGCGCCCAGCAGAACGTCGAGACCGCGCTGGGGGCGGCGCTGCTGGTGGGCACGGCCGCGATGGTGCTGCGGTTCTGGCTGGACAGCCGCTCGGGCCTGCAGCGCACGGCCTCGGTCAAGGAGCTCAGCCTCCGGCCGGCCGTCACGGTGGCGATCGGCGCGGTGGGCGGCATCATCGTCGGCATGACCTCGGTCGGGTCTGGCTCCCTGATGATCGTCTTGCTGCTGTTCGCCTACCCGCTCATCAGCGCCCGCCAGCTGGTGGGAACGGACCTCACTCAGGCGGTGCCGCTGACGGCGGCCGCCGCGCTCGGCGCGCTGGCGTTCGGGCACGTGGAGTTCGGCCTGACGACGGCCGTGGTGGTGGGCAGCGTCCCGGCCGTGCTGGTCGGCTCGTTCCTGTCCTCGCGCGCCCCCGACAAGTACGTCCGGCCGGCGATCACGTTCGTCATCTTCGCCTCCGGCCTCAAGTACGCCGGGATGGGCACGACCGCCCTGGGCTGGACGCTCGGCAGCGTCCTCCTCGTCCTCGCCGCCTGGTGGGCGGCCCGCGCGCGGCCCTGGCGGCGGAGGCGGCCCGCGGCGAGCGGCCAGTCCCGGGACGGGGAACTCGATCGTGAGCACGAGCGCGCCGGGGCCCGGGGAGTGGCCGGGACGTAATGCCCGTCCCGGCCCGGCGGGGAAGGCGGGCGCCAGCCGGCGCCGGCTCAGGCCACGTCGGCCTCGGTGACCTGGCCGCCGGACACGACGAGCCGGCGGGTGACGGCCACCGATTCCAGCATCCGGCGGTCGTGCGTCACCAGGAGGAACGTCCCGGGGTACCCGTCGAGCGCCGACTCCAGCTGCTCGATGGCGGGCAGGTCCAGGTGGTTGGTCGGCTCGTCGAGGACCAGCAGGTTCACCCCGCGCGCCTGCAGCAGCGCGAGCGCCGCCCGGGTCCGCTCCCCCGGTGACAGCGACGCGGCCGGCCGGAGCACGTGGGCGGCCTTCAGGCCGAACTTGGCGAGCAGGGTCCGGGTTTCCTCCGGCACCTGGTCTGGGACCTGGGCGGCGAACGCCGCCAGCAGCGGCGCGGGGCCGTCGAAGAGCGAGCGGGCCTGGTCCACCTCCCCCACCTGGATCCCGGAGCCGAGGGACGCCGAGCCGGACGCGAGCGGGGCGCGCCCGAGCAGGGCGGCGATCAAGGTGGACTTGCCCGCTCCGTTCGGCCCGGTGATGGCGACCCGGTCCGCCCAGTTCACCTGCAGGCTCACCGGACCGAGGGTGAAGCCGGGCAGCGACACGACCGCGTCCCGCAGCGCCACCGCGATGGTGCCCGACCGCGGCGCCGCCGCGATCGTCATCCGCAGCTCCCACTCCTTGCGCGGCTCGTCCACGGCCTCCAGCCGCTCCAGCATCCGCTCGGTCGCCTGGACCTTGCCGGCCAGCTTCTCGGTCCGGTTGACCTGCGCCGAGAGCCGGTTCTTGTCCTTGTCGGGCGCCTTGGCCCGGGCCTGCCGCACGCCCTTGTCCACCCAGCTGGCCTGCATCCGCATCCGGTCGGTGAGGGCCGCCTTGCGGTCGGCGTACTTGTCGTAGGAATCGCGCGCGTGCTGCTGGGCGATCGCCCGCTCGTCCAGGTACGCGAGGTACCCGCCGCTGTAGAGGCGGGCCGACTGCTGCGCGAGGTCAAGCTCGAGGACCTGGTCCACCGTCCGCTCCAGGAAGGCCCGGTCGTGGCTGACGAGCACCGCCGGAGCCCGCAGCTTCACCACGAAGTCCTCCAGGGTGGCGAGCCCGGCGATGTCCAGGTCGTTGGTGGGCTCGTCGAGCAGGAAGACGTCATAGCGCGACAGCAGGAGCGAGGCGAGGTTCGCCCGCGCCGCCTGCCCGCCCGACAGCGCGGCCATCGGCGCCCCGAGCCCGGCGGCGAGCCCGAGCGAGGCGGCGACCTTCGCGGTCCGCTCCTCCAGGTCGGCCCCGCCCAGGTTCATCCACCGGTCGAACGCGTCGGCGTACGCGTCGTCGGACCCCGGCTGCCCCGACTCCAGCGCGGCCGTCGCCGCGTCGAGGTCAGCGGCGGCGGCGGCCACCCCGGTCCGCCGCTCGATGAACGCGAGCACGCTCTCGCCCGGCCGCCGTTCGGGCTCCTGCGGCAGGTACCCCACGGCCGCCGTCGGCGGGCTCAGCGACACCGCCCCGGCCTCGCGGGCGCCCTCGTCCAGGCCGGCCAGCATCCGCAGCAGGGTGGACTTCCCGGCCCCGTTCGCGCCGACCAGCCCGATCACGGTGCCCGGCGGGACCACGAGGTCGACCCCGGAGAAGATGGCCCGGTCCGCGTGGCCGGCGGACAGGCCCTTGGCCGTCAGTACAGCGTTCACCCGAACAATCTAGGCCAGCGGGCCGTCTTCCCCGGCCTGCTCGGGCGCAGCCGGCGGGGGCGGCGGCTGGCGGGGCCCGTGGCCGGGCGGCGGGTAGGCCCGGGTCTCGTACTCGGCCCCGGCGGCGGTGGCCTCGGCCATGCGGTCATAGGCGGCCAGGGCCAGCTTGCGGGCGCGCTGGAGGTCCCGTCCCGGGGCTTCGCCTTGCCCGGGGTCGCCGGCGCCCGCACCGACGGCGTCAATGACGTACTCCGCGTCCGCGCGGGCGTCGATCCCGTACAGGTGGAAGAAGAGCGCGTCCAGGTCCGCGCGCAGGCTGGCCCGGCGGTCGGGGTCCCAGGCGAACGGCTCCCCCGCGTCGTCCAGGTCGGCGGCGAACGGGCCCAGGTCAGGCGAGGTGTACACGAGCTCGAGCACCCTCGGGACGATGAACGGCAGGTGCGGCTCCAGCATGTCCGGCGACGGCACCGGGAGCTGCTTCCAGTAGGCGGCCCGCACGACCGGGCCGTCGGCCTTCTGCCGGGCGACGTACTCGAAGGCGAGCGAGCTCTGGGCCGCGACCAGGGCGGCGGCGAACGGCGGGACGACCCTCGGCAGCATCAGGGGCAGCGAGTCGGCCGTGGCCGCGCGGGGCACGATCAGGGCGACGGCCGCCCGGTCGCGGCCGGGCGCGCCCCAGGCGCAGAGCCACCGCCACTTCCAGCCGAGCTCGGCCAGGCGGCCGGAGACGCCGGGGCGCTGGGCGGCCTCGCCCTTGCGGGTGACGGCGACCGGCCCGTCCTCGGCGATCCAGTACCGGGGTCCCCCGGCCTGGTGGTCGAACACGTCGACCATCGGCGACTCATAGACCGGGAGCATGCGCCGGCCGTCGCGGGTGAAGACGGGCCCGGACCGCTGCCAGCCGTCCGCCAGCAGCTCCGGCTCGGCCCGCAGCAAGCCGGCGTCGGCCGCGGCCCGGGGGAACGCCGTGGCCAGCCGCATCTTCCACGGGTTCCCGTCGGCCCGCGTCTCGTCCACCAGGGCGGGCACGCGGCGGTAGGCGGCGGTGACGATCGCCGCGTCCCGGGCGTGGCGGAAGGCGGGCAGCGCCCCGGTATTGGGGTTGATGAGGGCGGCCTCGCCCGGCGCCAGCGTGAACGAGCGGCCCTCGCCGGCCAGGTCAGCCGGGCCGTCCAGCCCGAACGCGAACCGCGCGCCCCGCTCGCGGCGGGTGCCGCCGTCCGGGGCGCCCGCGCCGGGGGCACCGTCGCGGGCAGCACCGTCGCGGGCAGCGCTGCCACTGTCAGCGCTGCCGCTGTCGGCGCTGCCGCTGCGGGGCGCGTTGCTGCCGGCCTCGCTGGCGGCCGCCCGGTCGCTGGCCGCGCGGCCAGCGATCGTGAGCAGGCCGACCCGGGCGGGGCCGGCGAAGTCATGCAGGGACACCAGCTCGCCGCGCCGCAGCAGGCCGCCGAGCAAGGGCCGGGCGCCGGGGGCCGATCCGGTGCCGGGGGCGACGGCGCAGCCCCCGCGCCCGCCGGGCGCGAGGATCGCCGTGGCCCGCTCGGCGAAGAGCAGGTCCGCCCGCAGCGCCGAGGCGCCCGGCTCGGCCAGGCCCGCCGTGCAGGCCGGGTACGCGCCCGAGCGGGTGGCGAACCCGAAGGCCGCGCCGTCGCGGTGCCGGTCGACCTTGGCCGGCGGCGGGACGGACAGCACGCAGCTGAAGCCGCCCCGCCAGCGGGCCTCGCCCGCGCGGACCGGGAAGACGCCGGGGAACTCCAGGTGCCAGTGGAAGTACCCGTGCTCGTCGCGCAGCCGGCCGATCTCCGCCAGGGTCCCGGCGACGGCTCCCTCGGCCCCCCGCTCCCGCAGGTCGAGCAGGACCCGGTTGACGATCGCGGGCGGCCCGGCCGGAGCCTTGGCCCAGGCGAAGGCGGCGCACCAGGCGTCGGCCACCAGGCGCCGGGTGCGGAAGGCGGCCGACTCGCGCCACTCCTGGTACCCGGCCGCCGCGCGGTCGCCGGCCGGCGCCGCCGTGATCTTGGCCAGGGACCGTGCGAGGCCCTGGTTGGCGTGGGCGTAGCCGCCGTGCCCGCTGAACAAGGTGGCCTGCCCCGGGGTCGGCTTGCCGTTGGCGCGGCGCAGGGCGCGGGCGTAGCCCCGGTCGTCGCCGTCGGCCGGGCGGAACGCGCCGTCGGGGACGCCGCCCTCGATCAGCTCCGGGCTCGCGCCGATCAGGGCGTTGCCCGGCCGGATGCGCGGGTCGAGGAAGGGCGGCGCCATCCCGGGGACGCCGGCGGCGGCCCGCAGGGCATCCCGCGCCCGCCGCACGGCCTCGCCGCTCGCGTCCACGCCGTAGACGCAGGTGCCCACCACCTCGTGCAGCGCCCGGGGCAGGTCGCCGGGCGACTGGTCCCCCGCCCGGGCCCGCGCCACCCGGCGGGCGATCCGGCCGGCCGCCGCGAGCAGGAGCTCCCCGGACCCGCAGGCCGGGTCGCAGACGGTCACGGCCAGCAGGGCCTGGGCGACTTCGGTGGCCTCGCGGGCGCCCCGCGCCGCCGCCGCCCGCTGGCCCCGCTCGACGGCCGCGTCGAGCGCCGGCTCCAGCGCGTCGTCGAGCAGGCAGTCCACCAGCGCCGGCGGCAGGCAGCCAGGCACGCCGGCGGCCCCGAAGGCAGGCATGGGCGGTTCCCTCACGGGCGCTCGGGCATCAGCACCGCCAGCCGGTCAGCCCGCTCGCGGTGGCCACCGCTGGCCATGCGCGCCTTGAGGAGATCGACCAGCGCGCGCAGGCCGGGGTCGTCCGTGCGGTAGGACAGCTGGCGGTCCAGGCCATGGCGCTGCGCGCCGTCGAGGAGCTCGTCGCATGCCTTCACCGCCGACCCGACGCTCAGCCAGAGCCGGGCCACCGCGATGAGCGCCGACCGCGACCGGGCCGGGTCCGCGCCGTGGCGCCGGGACCGCTCGTCGAGGTCGCGCAGGATCGCCGCCGCCTCGGCCGCGACGTCGTCGACCCGGGCGACGATGTAGCCGATCAGCTGGGGGCAGTCGACGCGGGTGCCGGTCGCCGCGTCGGTCACGCCGGCGGAATCGGCTGGGCTGTCAGCCGAGCGCAGGGGCCCGATGCTCGCGGTCACCTCCAGTGGCGTTCCCCCGAAATCGAGGCGGATGCGGACGGCGACCCCGCGCAGCTTCCCGGTCGCCTCCCGCGCCCGTAGCCAGTCCCCCACCCGGCTGTGGCCGTGCTGGCCCAGGCCGTCGCTGAGCAGGACGATCTTCCCGCTGAAGGTCCCGGTCACCGGGATGTCGGCGCCAGCCCCGGATCCGGTCCCGGCCAGGGTCACCGTGCCCGCCAGCGCGGCCCCCGGCCGGGCCTGGAGCCGCCCGTGCCAGGCGCGGCCCTGACCGGAGATCCGGATCGGGTAGCCCGCCGGGTCCGCCCCGTCGTGGCCGGCTAGAGCAGCAGCAGGATCACGATGACGATGACGATCAGCGCCGTCACCGTCGCCCCGGTCGCCGCCACCGCCCGCGGCCGGGTTGCCAGCCGGGTGCTGAGGCTGCTGCGGGTGCCGGTGATCGCCGGCAGCGCTTTTCCCAACGGCACCACCTCCGCTAGCCGCCCGCCGGTAACCAGGACCCACTGGGTTCCGGGCAGGCCCTCGATGTCGGCCTCGATCGCCGTCGCGGTCTGCGCGAGGCAACTGGTGCAGGCGAACCCCGGCGCCCCGGCCGCCAGCGCCCGCACCCGGGCCAGGAACAGCGCCCGGGCGTCGTCATCACCGGCCGGGCCGGCCCAGGAGCCGGCCTGGTCGGCGGGCAGCGGCCCGCCGGCCGTGGCTCCGGGTGCCCCGGGGCCGGGGCCGGCGAGCAGGGCCCGCGTCAGCCGCTCGCTCACCACCGCGGCACTGCTGGCCCCGGTCCGCACGGCGACGATCGTCTGCTCGTCGAAGGCCTCATCGAGCCGCCGCCCGAGCGATTCGCGGCCCGCCGCCGCCAGCCCGGCCCGGACGAGCTCAAGGGCCAGCTCCGCGTCGTCGTGCAGTCCGTCCACCACCAGGGTGTGGCGGATGCCGCGGCCCACGAAGTCCAGCCGCGCCGACGGGATGCCGCTGACCAGGACGCTGAGCGAGCGGCCGTCACCATGCGCCATGACCTCGGCCTGGTTCAGGTCGACCAGCCGGCGCTCGCTGAGCGGGGACCACCAGAACGCGGGCGGAACCGGGCCGAGGAAGTCGTACTCGAGCTTCCGCTCATGCCCCCGGGTGATCAGGTAGGCCTCCGGCATCGCCGCTCACCACTCACGGACGCGCGGGTGGGGCGCCGCGCTCGCGAGCTTGCGCAGGGCGTTCTCCAGCTGGGCCCGGGCCGCGGTGACGGCCAGGATGTCCCGCTCCGAGCGCTTGCGGTCCTGCCGGTTATCCCACGCCTCGCCCCCCAGGTAGAAGCCCAGGGTGCCCCAGAAGCCCTTGTCCTGCGCCTTGCGCTCCAGCAGCTCCTGGTGCGTCCCGACCTGGGTGGCGATGTCCCGGCGGGCGTGGCTGGCCCGGGCGGCGACCAGGCAGCGGGACAGCTCCTGCATGACCGTCCCCGCCGCCTTGACCGAGATCTGCGGCGGGCGGCCGCGGAACCGGTACCGCGCGGTGAACTCCAGCTGGCCGGGCTCCCCCTCCCGCCACTCCTTCTCCATGAGGTGGACGCAGCCGTAGGTGTCGATCGGCGCGTACACCACCCGCAGGTCGCGGCCCTCGGTCTGCTTGCGGACCTTCCGCAGCACCTCCCCGTAGGCCTCGGCGACCTTCTGCTCCAGCTCGGCTGCCTCGCGGCCGGCGCCGCCGTTGTCGTCGAAGTACTTCTCGCACTTGAGCGGGGCGAGGACCACGACCGCGGGCTCGTCGGCGCGGGCCGCCCGCGCCCGGGCCCACTTGACCGCGATCTGCTCCACGTCCACGATGGCGAGCAGCGTGGGCACCGCCCCGCGCTGCGCCCTGGTCTCGGCCTCCATCACGATCGCGGCGTCCACCGGGAGCAGCAGCATGATGCTCTCCTTGACGTGCGCCTCGCACAGCCGCCACTGCTCCCGGGCCAGGCCGGTCCGGTTGTCGGGGTTAAGCCAGCCGCCCGGGTAGTCCATGATGCTGAAGGGGATCTCCAGGCCGAGGTCGCCCTCGGGCTGCAGCGTCAGCTCGTAGTGGGACAGCGCCTGGGTGCTGGGGAGCGCGTTGGGGTCGAACGTGCCCTTGGCCATCGCGCTGTACAGCTCGCGCTTGTTCGCGCGCACCTGCGAGTCGGTCTTCTCGTCGGCGACCACGCTGACCGAGGTGCTGGCGAGCAGGTCCTCGGTGTCGGACAAGATCGCCGTGACCAGCGTGGTCTTGCCGACCCCGGTCGGCCCGACCAGGGCGACCTTGAATGGCTCGCTCATCGCCTCTCCCCCGTCGCGGGCCCGCTGGCCCCTTCCTCCAGCGCGCGCCTGAGGTTGACCAGGGTCATGCGCGCGTGCTGCACGGTCGCGGTCGTCGTGGCCGGCCCGGTGGCCTCGGCCGGCCACATCTGGTCGGTGAACGCCTCGGTGACCCGCAGGAACTCCCCCTCGGACTGGTCGGACCGGATGAAGGAGTCCTCGAACTGCTCCCCGTAGGCGAACAGCACCAGGCCGGTCGTGCCCGGCTCCCGGACCAGCACCCGGCCCGCGTCGTGGACCGCCTGCCGGGCCATGTCGCGGATCGCGCCGTAGAGCTCCACCGCGCCGTCGGCGGTGAGCGGGATGTCCAGCAGCGACGCCAGCTCGGTGGACCGCCCGTCGCCCGGGTGCGGCAGCAGCACCTCCAGCGCGCGGCGCACCTGGGGCAGCACCCGGGTCCGGTAGTCCAGCCGCACGTCCAGCGCGAGCTCCAGCGACTCGGCCAGCGTGAGGCACGGGTCCGGGGCCTCCCGCAGGCCCCGGGCGATGGCTTCGAGCGCCTTGTCCGGCCCGGCTCCGGGGGCGGCCTGGCTGAGGGCGCCGAGCTGGGGGCCGAGCGCGGCCAGCAGGCCCGCCCAGAATTCCTGCCGCCGCCGCAGGAGGACGTCGTCGATCGCGCTGAACCGGCGCGCGATCTCGACCCGGATGCTGTTCAGGGCCTGCTCCGCGAACGACGCGCTCGACCGGTGCAGGCGCATCTCGCCGAGCGCGCGGCCGGTCCAGCTCCCCTGCCCCTCGCCGAAGCCGTCCAGGATCCAGTCCCGGATGGAGGCCCGGACCTCCTCCGTGCGCTGGTAGAACTCGTCGTCCTCGTAGCCTTCGGCCGCCCGCTCGCGCAGCTGCTCCACCCATTCCTGCAGCGAGAACGCCACCTCGGTCTGCAGCTGGCGGGCGCGGGCGAGGAGCGCCTCGGTCGGCGTCGGCGTCAGGACCGTCCGCAAGGCGGCCAGCAGCTGCCCGGTCGTGGCCAGCAGCCGCTGGCGGCTGGTGGCGCTCAGCTCCCGGGCATGCCCGGTGACGGCCGCGTCCATCTGCGGCAAGGCGGTGGCGAGGTGGTCCAGGACCGGCCCCAGGACCCGCCGCCGGACGTCGTCGCGGTCGGCCGCGTCCGCCGTGATCACCTGGTAGAAGCGCCCGTCGGCGCCTTCGTTGACCCGGTTGGTGAGGTTGCGCTGCAGCGCCGCGACGTTCTCCGGCGGGCAGCCGCCGGAGTTGACCAGGATCGTCAGGAAGTCGCGGGTGCTGGCGGCGCCGGCCGCCCGGCCGGTCAGCGTCGCGGCCCGGTTGTCCACGTCGGACCACAGCTCGTTGGTGTCCATCGGCCGCTTGACCAGCATGACGAAGTCGACGTCGTTGACCAGCCCGGCCAGGTGGTGTGCCTCGGCGTTGGCGGCCAGCTCCCCCAGGCCCGGCAGGTCGACCAGGCCGAGGTCGATCGCCCGGTCCAGGGGGAAGGCACAGGTGATGCGGGCGCCCCGCACCGCCAGGTACCGCCGCTCGGGCACCTGGCCCTCCGGGGCCGTCGCCGGCGGGTAGGCCACCCACTCGCGCAGCGCCGGCAGCTCCGCCTCGCGCGCCTGTCCGGTCAGCAGCTGGCGGTAGAGCGGCAGGGACTCGTGCATCTCCAGCAGCCGGCGCAGCATCGGCGCCGCGGCCTGCTGGGCCTGCGGCCCGCCGGGGATGTCCAGCGCCCGGGCGGTCTGCGGGTACCGGTAGGCCGCGAACTCGCTGACCGAGCGCGGCGGCGGCAGCAGCCGCAGCTCCTCGTGGTACGGGCCGAGCACCAGCTCGCAGAACGAGGCCTCGGAGTGCATCGTCAGCAGTGCCTGGGTGCGGGTCAGCGAGTGGTAGATCGTGCTGCGGACGGCCGTGACCGCGTCTCCCCGCCCGGTGGGGATCTGGTCATCGCCCAGGCCGGACAGCGACTGCAGGAGCGTGCTCTTGCCGTTGCGGGCCCGCCCGCTGACCCCGATGTTGATCGTCGGGCGGCTGACGCGCGCCCGCACGCCCGCCAGGGCCGCCAGCGTCTGTGAGGCGATCTTGCGCAGCTCGGGCACGTCCAGGTCCGCGAGCTGGGCGATCGCGGCGCTCTCGCGCGCGCCGGCCTGCGCCGACCGCACGTCCCGCACCGCCAGCTCAAGGCCGGCCAGCAGGTCCGCTACCCGTTCCCAGTAGGCGATCTCCCGCTCGACCAGGGGCTCTTGCGCCCTGCGGGCGCTCAGCACCGCCGCGATGCGGCCGCTCACCTCAGCGGCGTCGATGTCGTCAGACCCCATCCCATCCCGCCCATCACGTCCGCGCGCGAGAACTGCTCCCCTCCGCGAGCAGTATAGAAGGCAATGCGGCATGAATAAATCGCCAGTTCACGGGGTGCCAGCCAGCGAATTCCGCCGCCGGCCGGTGGCTGATCGAACTCTTGTCAGCTCCTTCCCGTAGGGGTACCCTCACCACTGTTCACTAAGTTCGACACCGTTTCCGCACCGGCGCAAACGGTCGGCGGGGCTGATTGAGGGGTCGATGCAATGGCGGTCTCTTTAGGCTGCGCATCAACCGTCGCCTGAGCGCGGCGACTCGCGCGCCCCGGCCCCCGTACCGCCCGGCGTTCCCCGCGCGGCCCTCATGCACCTGCCCCGATGGTGACTCCCCAGTCGAGGGACGGGTGTTCCTTGAGTAGCCTTTCGCACGCGCCCGCAAGCGAACGACCCCGATCTCACGCAGCTCGCGAAAGGCGGCGATAGGTGGCTGACTTCATCGGTCCCGCGTCCTACGGGCAGGAAAGGCTCTGGCTGGCGGCCATGTCCGTCCCCGGAACCCCGGTCTACAACGTGGCGGCTAATGTGGTCCTGCCCTACCCGCTGACGGCCAGCCAGGTGACGACCGCGCTGCAGCGGCTGGTCGGCCGGCACGAGCCGCTGCGCACGTCGCTGCGCTGGGATGACGCGGCCGGCTCGCTGACGCAGGTCGTGCACGAGCGCGTCGAGTGGGTCCCTGAGGTCATCGACCTCGGTGGCCTGCCGCCCGGGGAGCAGTCGGCCATCTTGGACGAGCGGATGGAGGCCATGGGCCGTATCCCGTTCGACCTGGCCGCCGCGCCGCTGTGGCGGGCGCAGGTCGCGCGGCGGGGCCCGGCCTCGTGGATCGTCCTGCTCGTGCTGCACCACGTGATCTTCGACGCCAGCTCGCAGGAGGTCCTGCGCTCGGAGCTGCGCGCCTTGTGCGCGGCCGCGGCCGGGGGCGGCGACGGCGAGCTGCCCGAGCTGCCCGAGCTCCCCATTCAGTACGTGGACTTCGCCGCCTGGCAGCGCGGCGAGGTGGCGCGGGGCGCGCTGGACGACGCCGTCGGCTACTGGCGCGAGCGGCTGGCGGGGATCCCGGCCGCCCACGCGCTGCCGACCGACCGGCCGCGGCCCCGCGAGGTCGGGTACGCCGGGGCCGACGTGCGCTTCGCGCTGGCGGACGGGCTCGTCGCGGGCGTCGCCGGCCTGGCCCGCGACCGGGGGGCGACCCCGTTCATGGTCTACCTCGCCGCCTACGCGGCGCTCGTCGGGCGGCTGTCGGGCCAGCGCGACGTCGTCATCGGCGTGCCGAGCTCCGATCGCGACCGCCCCGAGCTGTCCGGGCTCATCGGCATGCTGGTCAACAACGCGGTGGTCCGGGTGGACCTGGCCGGCCGGCCGTCCTTCGCCGCCCTGGTCGAGCGCGTGCGGGACGCCACCGTCGATGCCCTGGAGTACCGCGGCCTGCCGTTCCAGCTGCTGGCGAGCGCGGTCGCACCGCGGCGCGAGCCGGGCTTGGCGCCGGTGTACCAGCTGGCCTTCAACTACATCCCGAGCGTCGGGACCGACAAGAGCCACGGCACCGCCCGGGCCGACATGCTCCTGGAGCTCAGCCGCGCCCAGGGCCGCCTGGAGTACAGCACCGACCTGTTCGACGCGGGCACGGCCGCGTCGTTCGCCGAGCGCTACCTGGCCCTGCTCGCCGCCCTGGTCGCCGACCCGGCCGCCGCGGTCGACGAGCCGCCGCTGCTGGCGGGCGCCGAGCGGGAGAAGATCCTGGCCAGCTGGGGCCGGGGGCCGGCCGGCCCCGCGCCCGGCCTGGAGGCCATGGCCGGGGCGACCCTCCACGGGCTGATCGAGGCCCGCGCCCGCCGCACGCCCGGCGCGATCGCCGTGAGCGCGCCGGACGGGACGCTCACCTACGAGGAGCTGGACGAGCGCGCCACGGCCCTGGCCCGCCGGCTCGCGGGCGCGGGCGTCGGCGTGGACGACCCGGTCGCGCTGTGCGTGCCGCGCGGCACCGGCCTCGCGGTCGCCCTGCTGGCGATCCTCAAGGCCGGCGGCGCCTACGTCCCCCTGGACCCGGAGTACCCGCAGGCCCGCCTGGACTACATGCTCGCCGACAGCGGCGCGAAGGTGGCGCTGGTGCAGGCCGGGCTGCAGGACGTGGTCGCCGCCGCCCCGCGCGCGGTCGTGATCGGGGCCGGCGGCCTGGCGGCCGGCGACGACGGGCCGGCGGCCGGCGGCGCCCTGCCGGCGGTGCCTGACTCGGCGGCGGCGTACATCATCTACACCTCCGGGTCGACCGGCCGGCCCAAGGGCGTGCCGAACTCCCACCGCGCCGTCGTGAACCACATGGCATGGATGCAGGAGCAGTACGCGCTCGGCGCCGACGACGTGGTGCTGCAGAAGACGCCGGCCGGCTTCGACGTGTCGGCCTGGGAGCTGTTCTGGCCGCTGATGACCGGCGCCCGGCTGCTGTTCGCCGCGCCCGGCGGGCACCTGGACCCGGTCTACCTGCGCCGCCTGATCGAGGCCGAGCGGGTCACGACGGTGCACTTCGTCCCCTCGATGCTCGCCGTCTTCCTCGACGAGGCCCTGGGCGACGAGGCCCTGGGCACGGCCGGGGACTCGCTCGACCCGGCCCCGTGCCCCGCCCTGCGCCGGATCATCTGCATCGGCGAGGCCCTGCCGGCCGACCTGGCCCGCCGCTGCCTGGCCCGGCTGCCGGGGGCGCAGCTGTGGAACCTGTACGGCCCGACCGAGGCGGCGATCGACGTGTCGGCCTGGCAGTGCCTGCCCGGCGCCCTGGCCGGCGCGGTCCGGGTGCCGATCGGGCGGCCGTTGCGCAACCTGGCCCTGTACGTGCTCGACGACGCGCTCCGGCCAGTGCCGCCGGGCGTCGCCGGCGACCTGTACATCGGCGGGACGGGGCTGGCCCGCGGCTACCACCGCCGGCCCGGCCTCACCGCGCAGCGCTTCATCCCGGACCCGTTCGGGCCGCCCGGCAGCCGCCTGTACCAGACCGGGGACCTGGCCACCTGGCGCCCCGACGGCGTCCTGGACTTCCTGGGCCGCGACGACCAGCAGGTCAAGCTGCGCGGCCAGCGCATCGAGCTGGGCGAGATCGAGACGGCGCTGCGGGCGCTGCCGGGGGTGCGGGACGCGGCCGTGGCCGTGCGCGACCCGGGGCCGTACCTGGTCGGGTACGTGGCCGGCGACGCTGACCCCGCCCAGCTGCGGGCGGCGCTGGCCAGGCAGCTGCCCAAGCACATGGTGCCCGGCGTCCTGGTGCCGCTGCCGGCGCTGCCCCTGAGCGCGAACGGGAAGCTGGACCGCGCCGCCCTCCCCCCGCTGCCCCTGGCGGGCGCGGTTCCCGATGGAGGCACCGGGGACGGCGCGGGAACGGCCGCCCGGCCGCTGTCGCCCACCGAGGAGCTGGTCACGTCGATCTGGGCCGAGGCGTTCGGCCGGCCGGCCGTGCCCCCCGACGCGGACTTCTTCGACCTCGGCGGGCACTCGCTGCTGGCGACGAAGATCTCCGTCCGGCTCACGGCCGCGACCGGCGCCGACGTGCCCATCCGGGTCGTGCTGGCCTGCCCGACGCCCGCCCGCCTCGCCGCCCGGGTCGATGAGCTGCTCAGCGACGGCGGAGCGGGCCGGCGGCACGAGCCCATCCCCGCCCGGGCCGCCGAGCTGGCCGACCTGCCGCTGACCCACGCGCAGGAGGGCCTGTGGTTCCTGCAGCAGATGGACCCGGCCGACCCTCAGCTCTCGGTGCCGATCGCCCGGCGGCTGCGCGGCGAGCTCGACGAGGCGGCGCTGAAGGCCGCGCTGGCCAGCGCGGTGGCCCGCCACGCGACGCTGCGGACCGCCTTCGTCAGCCGCGACGGGCGCCCGGCCCAGGTCATCATGCCGGCCGCGACGCCGGGCTGGCGGCATCACGACCTGGCCGGCCTGCCCCCGGCCGAACGAGAGGCGCGCGCGGCCGGGCTGGTCGCCGCCGCCGCCAGCGAGCCGTTCCAGCTTGACCAGGCCCCGCTGCTGCGCTGCGCGCTGATCCGGCTGGCGGGCGACGACCACGTCCTGCTGCTGCTCATGCACCACCTCATCACCGACGGCTGGTCGATGACGCTGCTGCTGGACGAGGTCGCCGGCGCCTACAGCGCGATCCGGGCCGGCGCCCCGCTGCGGCCCGAGCCCCTGGCGGTCCAGTACGGCGACGTGGCGCTGGCCGAGCGCGCGGCGGACGAGGCCCCTGGCACCGACGACGGCGCCCGGTTCTGGCTCGGCCGGCTGCGGGGCGCGCCCGCCCTGGCGCTGCCGGCCGACCGTCCCCGCCCGCCCGTCCGCTCGACCCGGGGTCACGTCATCGACCGCGTCCTCGACGCCAGCACGACCAGGTGCCTGGACCAGCTCGCCCGCGCGCAGCGCTGCACCCCGACCATGGTCTTGCTGGCGGCCTACCAGGCGGCCCTGGGCACCTGGTCCGGCCAAGACGACTTCTGCGTCGGGTCGCCGGTCGCGGGGCGGCACCGGGTCGAGACCGAGCCGCTGATCGGGTTGTTCACCAACACGGTCGTCTTGCGGGCGGACCTGTCCGGTGACCCCGCGTTCACCGACCTGCTGGCGCGCGTGCGCCGCGACTCGCTCGACGCCTACCGCCACGATCACGTGCCGTTCGAGCGCCTGATCACGCAGCTGGGCATCGTCCGCGACCCGGGCAGCACGCCGGTCTTCCAGGCGCTGTTCACCGTGCACACCCAGGGGTCGGGCGACGTGCCGTTCGCTGGCCTGGCCATGTCGGGCTTCGCCGAGGGGCCGCAGCCGGCCCGGGTTGACCTCTCGCTGGCGAGCTGGCGCCAGCAGGCGGCCGACGGGGAGGTGATCGCGCTGCGCCTGGTCTACGCGACCGACTTGTTCGAGGCGGCCAGCGCCACGGCCTTCCTGGACCGGCTCGCCCGGCTGCTCGCGGCGGTCGCCGCCGATCCCCGCCAGCGCCTGGGGGACATTGACGTCCTGGCGCCCGGGCAGCGGGACCAGCTGCTGGCCTGGGGATGCGGGCCGGCCCCGGTGGCCGCCGCCGCGACGGTGCCGGAGATGGTCGCCGCCCGCGTCGCCGCCGACCCCGGCGCCATCGCCGTCCGGCACGGGGCCGCCACCGTGACCTACGGCGAGCTCGGGACGCGGGCCGGCCAGCTGGCGGCGGCGCTGCGCGCCCAGGGCGTGGGGCCGGACGTGGTGGTCGCCGTCTGCGCCGACCCCGGCCCGGACCTGCTGGTCGCGTTCCTGGGGGTGTGGCGGGCCGGCGGCGCCTACCTGCCGCTGAGCCCCGGCTACCCCGCCCGCCGCCTGCGCTACCTGCTGGCGGACGCCGGCGTCACCGTGGTCGCGACCACCAGGCAGTACGCGGGCCTGCCGGGCCTCGCCAGCGCACGCCACGTGCTGGTCGACGACCTGCCGCCGGCCGGCGAGGGCGGCCTGCCACCGCAGTCCCCGCTGGCACCGCAGTCCCCGCTGGCACCGCAGCCCCCGCTGCCGGAGACCCTCGCCTACGTCATCCACACCTCCGGGTCGACCGGCGAGCCGAAGGGCGTGGCCGTCACCCACGCCGGGCTGGCCGCCCGGGTGGCGTGGATGGGCGACGCCTACCAGCTCAGCGCGGGCGACAACGTCCTGCAGTTCGCCGCCGTCACCTTCGACACCCACGCCGAGGAGGCCTACCCCGCCCTCGCGGCCGGGGCGACCCTGGTGGTGTCCCCCAGCCCGGCCCTCGCGCTGCCCGAACTGCTGGCCAGCGACGCCGGCCAGGACCTGACGGTGATCGACCTGCCCACCCCCTACTGGCACGAGCTGGTCGCCCAGGGCACGGCCGTCCGCTGGCCGGGCTCGCTGCGCCTGGCCATCATCGGGGCGGCGCAGGCGCGGGCCGACGCGGTCCGGGACTTCCGCGAGCTGACGGGCGGCCGGGTCCGGCTGGTCAACACCTACGGCCCGACCGAGGCCGTCATCGTCGCGACGGCGGCCGAGCTCAGCCCGCCCGGGGCCGGGCAGCCGCCCATCGGGCGACCAGTGGCGCAGGTCAGGGCCATCGTCGGCGACGCCGGGGGACGACTGGCCCCGGCCGGGGTCGCGGGCGAGCTGTACCTGGCGGGTCCCGGCCTCGCGCGCGGCTACCTCGGCCGGCCCGGCCTGACCGCGGCGGCGTTCGTCCCCGATCCGGGCGGGCCGCCCGGCGCGCGCCGCTACCGCACCGGCGACCGCGCCCGCTGGCGGCCGGACGGGCAGCTGGAGTTCCTCGGCCGCCTCGACAGCCAGGTCAAGGTGCGCGGCTACCGGGTCGAGCCGGGTGAGGTCGAGGCGTACCTCACCGAGCACCCGGCCGTCGCGCAGGCGGCCGTGGTGGCCCGCGACGAGAGCCTCACCGCCTACCTCGTCCCGGTCCCCGGCGAGGCGGTCGACACCGGCGCCGTGCGCGCGCACGTGGCCGCCGCCGCGCCCGCCTACCTGGTCCCGAGCCTGTTCGTAGTCCTGGACCGGCTGCCGCTGACCGCCCACGGGAAGCTGGATCAGGCCGCGCTCCCGGCGCCCGGGCCGGCCGGACGCGGGGAGCGGGTGCCACCGCGCACCGACGCCGAGGAACTGGTCACCGAGGTGTGGTCCGAGGTCCTCGGGATCGCGGAGATCAGCGTCCTGGACGACTTTTTCGCCCTCGGCGGCCACTCGCTCATCGCGACCCGCGTCGTGGCCCGGCTCTCGGCCACCCTCGGCCTGGAGGTCCCGGTGGCGACGATCTTCCGCGCGCCCACGCCGGCCGCCCTCGCCGCCGAGATCGAGCGCCTGGTCATCGCGGACGTTGACGCGCTCAGCGACGCCGATGCGGAACGCGAGCTGGCCGGGCACGGGGGCCAGGGGTGACCGCCGAGCTGTCGGAGGCCAAGCGGGACCTGGTCGCGCAGCGCCTGCGCCGCCGGACCGCCGCCGCCCGGCCGGCCATCCCCCGCCTGGCACCCGGGCAGGCGCAGCCGCTGTCCCACGCGCAGGAGCGCATCTGGTTCATGGAGCAGGCCATGTCCGGCGGCACCAGCGCGTACACGATCAGCGTGGTGCTGAACCTGCGCGGCCCGGTCGACGCCGGCCTGCTGCGGCAGGCCCTGGCGCGCGTCGCCGCCCGGCACGACGTGCTGCGCAGCCGGATCGAGGCGGCTGATGACGGCCTGCCCCGCATCGCGATCGCGGCCGAGCCGGACGTCCCGTTCAGCGAGGCGGACGTCAGCGGCGCCGCCGACGCGCAGGCTGCCCTGGACGCCGCCATCGACGCCGCGCTCGGCGCGCCGATCGCCTTGGGGGACGAGCCGCCGCTACGGGCGCTGCTGGTCCGGGCGGGCGATGACCGCCACGTCCTGGCGGTCGCGGTGCACCACATCGTGTTCGACGGCTGGTCGACGGTCCCGTTCACCGCTGAGGTGCTGGCCAGTTACACGGCGCTGGCCGAGGGCGGGGCGGGCGAGCCGCCGCCGCTCGCGGTGCAGTACGGCGACTACGCCGCCTGGCAGCGGGACCGGCTCGCCGGCGGGGCGCTGGCCGGCGACCTCGGGTACTGGAGCGAGCACCTGGCCGGCGTCCCGCCGCTGGACCTGCCGGCCGATTATCCCCGCCCGCGCCGGCAGACGTTCGCCGGCGCCGGCCACCCGTTCCGGTTCAGCCCCGGGCTGACCGCCGCCTTGACCGGCCTCGGCGCCGCCCACGGCGCGACCCCGTACATGACGCTGATGGCGCTGTACCAGGTACTGCTGCACCGCTACAGCGGCCAGGATGACTTCGCCGTCGGATCGCCGGTCGCCGGCCGGATCCGGCCGGAGCTGGAGCCCTTGATCGGGCTGTTCGCGAACGTCGTCCCCCTGCGGGCGCGCGTCGCCGGCGCGGAGAGCTTCCTGGAGGTACTGGCGGCGGCCCGCCGGTCGGCGCTGGACGCGATGGCTCATCAGGAGGTGCCGTTCGAGAAGATCGTCGCCGACCTCGACGTCACCCGTGACGTCACCCGCCCGCCGCTGTTCCAGGTCATCCTGGCGCTGCAGAACTACGGCGGCGGCGACCACGACCGGGCCGCGAGCGGCCGGCCGGCCCTGGGCGCGGGCCCGCTGACGGCGTCCCCGGGCGCCGTGGTGCCCCGCAGCACCCGCTTCGAGCTGGAGTGGTACGTCGTCGAGGCGGGTGGCGGGCTGGACTGCCTGCTCGTCTACAGCACCGACCTGTTCGCGGGCGAGACCGTCGAGCGCTTCGCCCGGCACCTGCAGACGCTCGCGCACGCGGTCGTGGCCGCGCCGCAGGCCCCGGTCGCCCACCTTGAGCTGGTCCCGCCGGCGGAGCTCGACCTGGTCGCCCGCCAGTGGGCGCAGGGCCCGCCGGCGCGGGTCGCGCCGGCGACGCTTGACGGGCTCGTCGTCGCGCAGGCCGCGCGGACCCCGGCCGCGATCGCGGTGGCGGACGAGGACCGTGCCCTGACCTACGCCGAGCTCACCGCCGCCGCCGGGCACCTGGCGGGCGCCTTGCGGGACCGCGGCGTGCGGCCCGGTGACCTGGTCGGGGTGTGCCTGCCCCGCGGCGTCGACCTGCCCGTCGCGCTGCTGGCGGCGCTGCTGGCCGGCGCGGCCTACCTGCCGCTGGACCCGGACTACCCCGCCAGCCGGCTGACGTTCATGCTCGACGACGCGCAGGCGCCGGTGGTGCTGACCCGCCGGGGCGTGCTCCCGGACGGCGTCGCCACCGACTCGGCCCTGTACCTGGAAGACCTCGCCGGCCAGGCGCCGGCCGGGAGCCCCGCCCCGGCGCCGGCGCCCGGCGCGGGGCCGGGCAGCACGGGGCCCGACGGCGCCGCCTACGTCATCTACACGTCGGGCTCGACCGGGCGCCCCAAGGGCGTGGTCAACACCCACCGCGGCATCGTGAACCGCCTGGACTGGATGCAGCGGGAGTTCGGCCTGGCCGCCGGCGACGTGGTGCTGCAGAAGACCTCGGCCGGGTTCGACGTCTCGGTCTGGGAATTCTTCTGGCCGCTGATCACCGGCGCGCGGCTGGTGCTGGCCAGGCCCGACGGGCACCGGGACCCGGCCTACCTGCGGGAGCTGATCCAGCGGGCCGGCGTGACGACCGTGCACTTCGTCCCGTCGATGCTCGGCGCCTTCCTCGCCGACGAGGGCGCCAGCGCCTGCTCCTCGCTGCGGCGGGTGATCTGCAGCGGCGAGGCGCTCGGGGTCGACACCGCCCGGGCCGCGCTCGCCGCCTGGCCGCAGGCGCGGCTGGCCAACCTCTACGGCCCGACCGAGGCGGCGATCGACGTCTCGTCCTGGGACTGCCGCCCGGCGGACCTGGCAGGCCTGGGCCGGGTGCCGATCGGCCGGCCGATCCAGAACATGCGGATGTACATCCTCGACCCGGCCGGCCAGCCGGCCCCGGCCGGCGTGCCCGGCGAGCTGTACCTCGGCGGCGTCGGGCTCGCCCGCGCCTACCACCGCCGCCCGTCCCTGACCGCGCAGCGCTTCGTCCCCGACCCGTTCGGGCCGCCCGGGGGGCGCCTGTACCGGACCGGCGATGCGGCGCGCTGGCGGCCGGACGGCACGGTCGACATCCTGGGGCGCCTGGACCACCAGGTGAAGCTGCGCGGCCAGCGGATCGAGCTGGGCGAGATCGAGGCCGCGCTGACCGCCCAGCCCGGCGTGCGCGAGGCGGTCGCGGTGCTGCGCGAGGACACTCCCGGCGACCAGCGGCTCGCGGCCTACGCCGTCACCGGCCCCGGTCCTGGTCCCGGCCCCGGTCCTGGTCCCGGCCCCGGCCCCGGAAACGCTGATGACGACACGCCGGGCCGGCTGCGGGACGCCCTGCGGCGCGCCCTGCCGGAGTACATGGTGCCGGGCAGCCTCACGATCCTGGACGCGCTCCCCCGGCTGGCCAACGGGAAGCTCGACCGCCCGGCGCTGCCGGCCCCGGTGGCCGGCGCCCGGGCGGCGGCTGAGTTCCGCGAGCCGGCG
>DATBEM010000134.1:0-12576 GCA_036276115.1 Trebonia sp. | reverse complement strand
CCCCCGCCCGCCCGGAACCCGGTAGCCTAGCTGGACATGGCCGCGTTGGTGGCGTTGTACATCGGCTGCTCGAAGAAGCCGTTATTGCTGGTCTTCACGGCCCGGAAGTTGCCGCTCGAGCCCGACAGGAACGAGGCCCAGTAGACCCCGGCGTCGAAGGAGACCGCCGGGACGCCGTTCGTGAGCTGGCCGAATCCGCAGTTCTGGGCGGCCGTGTTGTCATTCCAGGCGCACAGGAGGCCGGTGCTCCCCCCGTAGACGGCTACCTCGTTCGTGTTGCTGCCCTCGACGTGGGCTTGCACGAGGGTAACGCCGGAACCTGGCCCGATGGGGACCGCGACGTTCTGCAGGTGCATGCTCGACTGGGTCGCCTCCCAGCCGAAATTAGCGAGGTAAAGCTGGCTCGCATTGTCCTTGAAGGCGACCTGGTAGTTGTCGCTGGAACCGCTCGGGCTGGTCGCGGTGATCGACGGGCTCGTGCCGCCGAGCATTCCCAGCGTCGTGGCCGTGCTGGCCGTGGTCTGGTAACCGCCGCCTCCCTCGGGCTCGGCGTAGGCGATGCCGAGGTGGTCGGCGGTGTTCTCGAACGCGACCACGATCTCCGAGAAAGCGGTGAAGCCGTCGGTCGCCGCGACCGCGGACGGGCTGGTCCCGGCGTGCATGGCGAGGCCGGTATTCAGCCACGTGCCGACGCCCGAGTTTATGTCGTAGTCATAGAGGTCCAGGTTTCCGTTGGTCCCGTGGAACGCGACGACTATGTCCTGCGTGTTGTTCGGGTCGACCTTGAAGTACGTGACGGAGGGCGTGGTCAGGTTCGCGATGTCGAGTCCGGTGTTGATGTTGTGGACGACGCCGCCGGCGCTGCGCTCGGTCACGTAGAGCTTCTGCGTGTTCGCCTCGAAGGCGGCCCAGACGAGCCCGTTATCTTCGCTGTATACGCTCGGGCTGGCGCCCGCCTCCATGCCGAGGTCGGTGTTCGTGCACCCGTTCTGCGGGATATCGCACAGGTACAGCTTTGAATTAGCTGCCTCGAAGCCAGCGACGCCGCCGTTCAGGGCCGCGGGCGGGGTAGCCGCCTTCGCAGCGCCGGTCGGGATCGCTACTGCCATTCCCAGGAAGATGGTAGCAGCCGTGCCCCATGCGATCCTGGTAAGACCTTTCTTGCTCATGTGTGCTCCTCTCGGGAGTATCACAGCATCAAGTGCGCAAGGGCGTCAATGGTAGCTTTGCGTTAGCAGTCCGAAAGATGTGGCGATAGACACTTATTATTCCCGTTGCCGTTAAATTAAGCCGGCGCCCGCGGGATACCCGCGAGCGCCGGCCGGATGACTGGGGAGGCTGCCTGCCTAGCTGGACATGGCGGTAGTGGTGCCGCTGTATATCGGCTGCTCGAAGTAGCTCAGGGTCGCCGTGTTGACGGCCCGGAAGTTGTCGCTCGACCCCGAGTCGAAGGAGGACCAGTAGGCCCCGGAGTCGAAGGACACTGACGGGGTCTCGCCCACGACCTGATTGAAGCCGCAGTTCTGCTTGTCAGTGGTGTCGTTCCACGCGCACAGGAACCCGGTGTTCGCCGCGTAGACGGTCACCTCGTTGGAGTTGGCGCCCTCGACCTGGGCCTGCACGAGGGAGGGGCTCGTCCCCGGGTATATGGGGGCCCCCACGTTTTGCAGGTGCATGCTCGACTGGGTCGCCTCCCAGCCGAAGCTGGCGAGGTAGAGCTGGTTCGCGTTGTCGTTCAACGCGACCTGGTAGTTGTCGCTGGACCCGCTCGGGCTAGTCGCGGTGATCGACGGGCTGGTGCCGGCCGCCATGCCCAGCGTCGTCGCCGTGCTAGCCGTGGTGTAGTAGCCGCCGCCTCCCTCTGGCTCCGCGTAGGCGACGCCGAGGTGGTCAGCAGTGTTCTCGAAGGCGACCACGATCTCCGAGGAATCGGTGAAGCCGTCGGTCGCCGCCACCGCCGACGGGCTGGTCCCGGCGTACATGGCGAGCCCGGTATTCAGCCACGAGCCTCTTCCTGAGCTTATGTTGTAGTCATAGAGGCTCAGGACCCCGGTGGCCCCGTGAAACGCCACCACTATATCGGCCGAGTTATTCGGGTCGATCTTGAAGTACGTGATGGATGGCGTGGTCAGGTTCGCCATGTCGAGCCCGGTGTCGATGTTCTTGACCGCGCCTCCGCTGCTGCGCTCGGTCACGTAGAGCTTCCCCGTGTTCGCCTCGAACGCTGCCCACACGAGGCCGTTGTCCATGCTGTACACCGACGGGCTGGCGCCCGCCTTCATGCCGAGGCCGGTGTTAACGCAGCCGTTCTTCGGAATATCGCACAGGTAAAGGTTTGAATTGGCTGCCTCGAAGCCCGCGACCCCGCCATTCAGGGCGGCGGGCGGGGTGGCCGCCCGCGCCGCGCCGGACGGGACCGCCACCGCCATTCCGAGGAAGATGGTGGCGGCCGCGCCCCACGCGATCCGGGTAAGACCTTTTTTGTTCATGTGTGCTCCTCTCGGGAATATCAGAGCATCCAGAGTGGAACTGCGTCAATAGTAGCTTTGTGTTAGCAGGGGGAACGGACGGGAAGAAATTATTGACGGGAAGGGAGTAGCGGGAGGAAAATGCCTGGCGCCAATCCTGGTGATTGCCGCCGTATCGCCTGCCTGATTACTCCAGGCCAGCCAGCGCCCGCTCGACCGCCCCGACCGCGCGGTCGACGTCCTGCGCTGACGTGGTCCAGTTGCTGACCGAGACCCGCAGGACCGCCCGGCCCCGCCAGCGCGAGCCGGACATCCAGGTGGTGCCGTCGGCCAGCACGGCCGCGATGACCGCCTCGGTCCGCTCGTCGGTGCCGAAGCAGACGCAGACCTGGGTGTAGACCACGTCGTTGAGCACCGTCGCGCCGTCCAGGGCGGCGAGCCGGGCGGCGATCTCGCGCGCCCGCGCCATCAGCCGCTCGACCAGGGCGGCGACCCCCTCGGGGCCGAGGGTGCGCAGGGCCGCCCACACCGGGACGCCCCGCGCCCGCCGCGACATCTCCAGCGTCACGTCGAGCGGGTCGTAGCTGTCGCTGGCGAACAGGTAGCTGGTCCGCACCCCGAGGGCCGCCGCCGCCGGCGCGGGGTCGGCGATGATCGCGATGCCGCAGTCATAGCCGGCGTTGAGGGTCTTGTGGGCGTCGGTGGCCCACGAGTCGGCGCCCGCCAGCCCCTGCGCCAGTGCCCGCCCGCCCGGCGCGGCGGCGGCCCACAGGCCGAACGCCCCGTCCACGTGAACCCAGGCGCCGTGCGCGCGGGCGGCCTCGATCGCCGGGCCGGCCGGGTCGAACGCCCCCGAGTGCAGGTTCCCGGCCTGCAGGCACACGATCACGGGGGAGCCCGGCGGAACCTTGCCGAGCAGGCGGGCGAGCTCGTCGGCCCGCAGGCGCCCCTGGTCGTCGGCCGGGACGCGCTCGGGGCGGCCCAGCCCGAGGTAGCGCAGGGCCAGGTCGACCGAGGCGTGCGCCTCCTGCCCGGCCAGCACGCGGACCCGGGGCGCGCCGGCCAGCCCGTCCTCCTCCACGTCCCAGCCCGCCCGGGCCAGGACCGCGTGCCGGGCGGCGGCCAGGCAGGCCGTGTTGGCGGTGGTCGCGCAGGTGGCGAAGCCGACCGCCGAGCCGGCCGGCAGGCCCAGCAGCCGCAGCAGGTAATCCCCGGCGGCCTCCTCGATCCCGACGACGCCGGGGGTGGCGGCGCGCATCCCGGCCATCTGGCCCCAGCTGGAGACCAGCCAGTCGGCCCCGAGCGAGGCCGGCAGGATGCCGCCCATCACCCAGCCGAAGAACCGGCCCGAGCCGATCGCCAGCAGCCCTGGCTCGGCCAGGGCGGCGAGCTCGTCCACCGCCTGCGCCGGGGTGGCCGGCGTCCCGCCCAGCAGGCCCAGTGCCCGCGCCCGGACCTCGTCGGCCGTCACCCGGGGCGGCACCGGGCGCTCCGGCTGCCCGTCGAGCCAGGCCCGGGCATGAGCCGCGGCCCGTGCCAGCGCGGCGCCGTACGGCTCGTCGGGAACCTCGGGGGCGCCGAGGGGATCGCGGTCAGGCACCGCGCCAGGATACTCGCGCGCCTGGCGGCATCGATTGACGCCCGTCTAGTCGATAGGCATAATGGTTAGGCCATTGTCGAGTCGAGGAGATCGCAGTGCCGAAGGTGGTCTATGTCAGCCCCCAGGGCGAGCAGAGCGTGGTCATCGCCCAGGCGGGCGAGTCGGCCATGGCCGCCGCGGTGCGCAACGGCGTGCCGGGGATCATCGGCGAGTGCGGGGGCAACGCCTCCTGCGCGACCTGCCACGTGTGGGTGCGCGATGAGTTCACGGGCCTTGTCGGGGAGCCCGAGCCGGGCGGCCTCGAGGATGACCTGCTCGACCTCGGCGTCGCCGAGCGCCGCCCGTCCAGCCGCCTGTCGTGCCAGATCGCGCTGAGCGCGGAGCTCGACGGCCTCACCCTTGACGTGCCCCCTGATCAGCCGTAACGACCAGCCCTGGACGGTTGCGGCGCCCGGGGCGTTGCGGCCTGTCTAATGGTCTGATAGTTATTCCTCTATAAGCGCTGTAAAGGACGGAGCCGACATGCTGCGCACCGAGATCAACGAGTTGCTGACCCGGACGGGTCCCGGAACCCAGATGGGCAACCTGTTCCGCCGGTACTGGCAGCCGGTGCTGCTGGCGGAGGAGCTTGCGAGCAACGATTGCCCTCCGGTGCGGGTGAAGGTGCTGTCCGAGCGGCTCCTGGCCTTCCGTGACTCCGAGGGCCGCTACGGCCTCATCGATGAGTTCTGCGCCCACCGCGGCGTATCGCTGTGGTTCGGCCGCAACGAGGAGGGCGGCCTGCGCTGCCCCTACCACGGCTGGAAGTACGACGTCACTGGCCAGGCGATCGAGGTGCCGAGCGAGCCGGAGTCGAGCAACTTCTGCGCCAACGTGAAGCTCAGGTCCTACCCGCTGGTCAAGGTCGGCGACGTGCTGTGGGCCTACCTCGGCGACCCGGCCAAGCAGCCGCCGCTGCCGGAGTGGGAGTTCGCCACCGTCCCCGATGGCCACGCCTTCACCTCCAAGCGGCTGCAGGAGTGCAACTGGCTGCAGGCGCTGGAGGGCGGCATTGACTCCAGCCACGTGTCCTTCCTGCACTCGGGCAACCTCGACAGCGACCCGCTGTTCAAGGGCTCGCGCGGCAACGCCTACAACCGGAACGACCTCAAGCCGTTCTTCGAGGTGGTCGACTACGAGGGCGGCCTGCTGATCGGCGCCCGCCGCAACGCCGAGGAGGGCCACTACTACTGGCGGGTGACCCCGTGGGTGCTGCCCAACTTCACGATGGTGCCGCCACGCGGCGACCACCCGGTCCACGGCCACTTCTGGGTGCCGATCGACGACGAGAACTGCTGGGCCTACAGCTTCGACTACCACCCGACCCGGGCGCTGGCCGAGACTGAGGTCGCCGCCATGCGGGCGGGCCTGGGCGTGCACAGCGCCAACGACGAGGGCTACCGGCCGCTGGCCAACAAGGACAACGACTACCTGATGGACCGCGCGGCGCAAGCGCGGGGCGAGACCTACTCCGGCATCCGCGGCATCGCCTTGCAGGACGCCTCACTGCAAGAGAGCATGGGGCCGGTCGTCGACCGGACCAAGGAGCGCCTCGTCGCGACCGACGCCGGCATCATCAAGGCCCGCCAGAAGCTCCGCAAGGCGGCGCTGGCGCTGGCGGAGGACGGCGCCGAGCCGGTCGGCAACCGCGCCCAGGACCAGAAGGTGCGCTCGGTGGCGATCGTGCTGCCGTCTGACCAGTCGTTCATCGACGGGATCGGCGAGGCGATGGTCGCCCGGCCCGGGGTCCCGCAGACCAGCGTGTGACCGGCCCGGGAGACCAGGGGAGATCCATCATGAGCGTTCCGGCCCTGATGAGCAGCTGCGCCCGCGCGGCCACCACGAAAGAGGCCGCCTTCCGCATCGACTACCCGCTCGCGTCCGCCCGGGCGGCCCGCGTGGTCGGCTTCGACCCGCACGCGGTTGAGGTGGTGCGCTCGGCCTCGCGCCAGCAGTGGGGGCAGGCGCGGTTCTACTCGGCGGCCGGGCGCGGCTACGAGCTGGTGTCCATGGCCGGCGAGCCCGTCCCGCTGCCCGACGCCATCGAGGGGGCCGACTCGCTCGTCATGGTCACCGCGTCGGGCGAGGAGGCCGAGGCGGTGGCCACGATCGGCGCCGCCTGCCAGGTCCGCGGCATCATGACGGCGGGCCTGGTGCTCACCCCCGGGCGGCTGTCGAGCGACGCGCTGCTGGCCCTGCGCCCCTACGCGCGCATCCTGCTCGTCCCGGCCGAGGAGGATGACCTCATCGAGCTGCTGCGGGCGATCCGGGCATGACGGCACCGGCCCCGTCGCCCGGGGGAGCGGGCCATGCCGGTCGCTGACCTTGACGGCATCCGCACCCGCTACGAGCTGGTCGGCCAGGGGCCGCCGCTGCTGATGTTCAGCCCCGGCGGCTTCGACTCCAGCCTCGACAACTGGACCAGGTTCGGCCGCTACCGCGCCCTCGGCTTCCTGGACGCGCTCGCGCCCGAGTACACCTGCGTCGTCTTCGACCGGCGCGAGTCGGGCCAGTCCGGCGGCCGCGTCCAGCGGATCGGCTGGGAGCATTACGTCGCCCAGGCCCGGGCGCTGCTGGACCACCTGGGCCTCGCCCAGGTGCACGCCATGGGCGGCTGCGCCGGCTGCTCGGCCGCCGCCGCCCTCGCGGTCGCGGCCCCCGGGCGGGTGCGCTCCCTGGTGCTGTTCTCCCCGGCCGGCGGCCCGCGCTACCGCATGGCCCAGCACCGCCGGTTCGCCGAGCACCTCGCCTTCGCGACCGGGCAGGGGCTGGCCGCCGTGACCAGGCTCGCCCGCTCCACGACGGCCGGCTTCAGCAAGGACCCGCGGGTCGGCCCGTGGGCCGCCCCGCTGCGGACCGACGAGGAGTTCGCCGCCGCCTACGCGGCCCTCGACCCCCGCCGCTACGAGGCGATGGTGACCGGCACCGCCCGCGGCCTGTTCGACCGGGACACGGTGCCCGGCTTCGAGGCCGAGGACCTGATGACGCTGGACTGCCCGGCCCTGATCGTGCCGGGCCAGGACGCGTCCCACGCCCCCTCGGCCGCCCGCTACCTGCAGGAGTGCCTCCCGGTGCACGAGTACTGGGACGCGCCGGTCGCCGCCCAGACGCCCCGCACGGCGCCGCCGCGCGTCCTGGCGTTCCTGCGCGCCCACGACTGATGCGGACTACTGAAGCGAGAAGGGAACGGTTGACGACGATGGAGAAGGTTCAGGCCGCCGTCCGGGTGGCCGCGGGCACCACCGAGATGCGCGAGTTCGACCTGCCGGCGATCGACGCCGACTCGGCGCTGCTGAAGGTCGAGGTCGCCGGCATCTGCGGCACCGACGTGAAGATGTACGCCAGCCCCCCGTCGATGATCAGCGGGCCGGTCATCATGGGCCACGAGAACGTGGGCGTCATCGACCGGGCCGGCGCCCGGTTCGCCGAGCGGCACGGCCTGGCCGAGGGGATGCGCGTCTTCGTCGAGCACTACGTCGGCTGCTTTAACTGCGAGTGGTGCCGCATCGGCGAGTACCGGCACTGCGCGGCGACCGACTGGCGCACCAACCCCGACGGGCGCCGCTACGGCTACACCTCGGCCGACAACCCCGGCCGCCTGTGGGGCGGCTTCAGCCAGTACATGTACCTGCCGTGGAACGCGGTCCTGCACCGCGTGCCGCCGACGGTCACCGCCGAGCTGGCCGGCCTGGTCACCCCGCTGTCCAACGGCATCGAGTGGGCGCTGCGGGCGGCCGGCGTCGGCTACAGCGACACCGTCCTCATCCAGGGGCCCGGCCAGCAGGGGCTGTCCCAGGTCGTCGCGTGCAGCCAGGCCGGCGCCGCCCAGATCATCGTCACCGGCACCACCCGCGACAAGTCCCGGCTGGACCTGGCCCTGGACCTGGGGGCCACCCACGTGATCGACATCGCCGCCGGGGACCCCCGGGAGGCGATCGCCGCCGTGACCGGCGGCCGGGGGGTGGACTTCGTCCTCGACTGCACCTCCCGGGCCGGCACCGCGCCGGTGCTGCTGGGCATCGACGCCCTCAAGCGGCGCGAGGGCACCCTGCTCATCCAGGGGGAGCTGGCCGCGTTCCCCGACTTCCCGGTCAAGCAGCTGACCGAGAAGGCCATCACCATCAAGAGCGCCCGCGGGCACTCCTACAAGGCCTGCGAGCTCGCGCTGGAGCAGCTCGCCTCGGGCCGGTTCCCGCTGCAGCGCCTGGCCACCCACCGCTACGGGATCGACCAGGTCGACCACGCGATCCGGGTCCTGGCCGGGGAGACCGAGGAGGACGCCATCCACATCTCGCTGATGCCCGAGCTGATCGGGGCGCCCGGCGGGGCGGTCGCCTGATGAGCGAGGAGCGGCCGCTATGCTGGCGGTTTTTGCCAGCGGGCGCGGAGCGGGGGGTACGGAGGGTCGTCCCCCGGGAGACAGGGCGAACGTGGCCGACGAGCGCCAGCGAGGAGGACTCGTGAGCGGCCTCCCGCGCGCGGGACAGGTCGTCACCGGCCACCCGCGGGCCGCCGCCGAGGTCAGGGACGGCCTCGGCGCCTACGGCGTCGCCACCATCCACGAGGCGCAAGGGCGCACCGGGCTGATGTCGTCGGCGCTGCGCCCGGTGTGGGGCGGTGCCCGGGTCAGCGGCACGGCGGTCACCGTCAGCGTGCCGCCCGGCGACAACTGGATGATCCACGTCGCGGCCGAGCAGTGCCAGCCGGGGGACATCCTCGTCGTCGCCCCGACCTCGCCGTCCGACGCCGGATACTTCGGCGAGCTGCTCGCCACCTCACTGCACGCCCGCGGCGTGCGCGGCCTGGTCATCGACGCCGGCTGCCGCGACGTGGCCGAGCTGCGGGCGATGGGCTTCCCGGCCTGGTCGCGGGCCGTCTGCGCCGAGGGCACCGTCAAGGCGGTCCTCGGCAGCGTCAACGTGCCCGTCACCTGCGCGGGCCGCCTTGTGGCGCCGGGGGACGTGGTCGTCGCCGACGACGACGGCGTGGTCGTCGTCGCCCGGGCGCGGGCGCAGGCGGTGCTGGCGGCCTCGGAGGCCCGCGAGCGGCGGGAGGCCGCCCTGCGCGCGCGCTACGCCGCCGGCGAGCTCGGCCTCGACGTCAACGCGATGCGCGAGCGCCTGCGCGGCGAGGGCCTGGCCTACGTCGCCTACGACGACTGGCTCAAGGACCAGGAATGACCGCCCCGACCGAGACCGGCCGCCCGCTGGCGGCACCGGGAAGGAGACCCGCATGTCCCGCGTCCCCCTGACCTTCGCCTGCGGCGACTACGACCGGACCCGGGCCGTGGCCGACGGCAGCGTCCCGGTCGACGGCGTCGACCTGACGTACCTGACGCTGCCGGTCGAGGAGACGTTCTTCCGGATGCTGCGCCACCGGGAGTTCGACGCGGCCGAGATGTCGCTGTCGACCTACGTCGCGACCCTCAACGCGCTCGACGGCGGCGGCGAGCCCCCGTTCGTCGCCCTGCCCGTCTACACCTCGCGGATGTTCCGGCACGGCGGGGTCTTCATCAACACCGCCGCCGGGATCGACAGGCCCGCCGACCTGCGCGGCAAGCTCATCGGGACGCCGGAGTACCAGCTCACGGCCTGCGTGTGGATCCGCGGCATCCTCGCCGACGAGCACGACGTGCCGCTCGGCTCGGTCCGCTACGCCACCGGCGGCCAGGAGAGCGCCGGGCGGGTCGAGAAGGGCGCGGTGGACGTGCCGTTCGACATCCGCCCGATCGGGGCGGGCCAGACGCTGTCGGCGATGCTGGCCGCGGGGGAGATCGACGCGCTGTACTCCCCGCGCATCCCCAGCTCCTTCAGCCGCGGCGACGGCCGGGTGGCCCGGCTGTTCCCCGACACCGTCGCGGCCGAGAAGGCCTACTACGCCGCGACCGGGATCTTCCCCATCATGCACGTCGTCGTGCTGCGGCGCGAGGTCTACGAGCGGCACCGCTGGATCGCCCAGTCGCTGACCAAGGCCCTCACCCAGGCCAAGCGGCTCGCCTATGACCGCATCTACGACGCCTCGGCCCTGCGATTCATGGAGCCGTGGCTCAACCAGCACCTGGAGGAGGCCCGGCGGCTGCTGGGGGAGGACTACTGGTCCTATGGCCTGGGCGAGGCCGACCGCAACGTGCTCGCCGCGTTCTTGCGGTACCACCACCAGCAGGGGCTGTCGGCCGCGCTGCGCCCCCCCGGGCAACTGTTCGCCCCGGAGGCGCTGGAGGCGTTCGTGATCTAGCGCCGCCGGCGCCGGGCATCCCGGCGGGCCTGCCCGCTTCCGCTGGCCAGGACCCTGGAAAAGCGGTTAAGCCTTGTACATTAAGGAGCCCGCCGCCTGCCCGGGGCCGCCGCTCAGGCGGCGGCGACCATCAGCTCCTTGAGCGGCCTGCTGGCGTCGGCCGCGCGCGCCGCCGGGATCGTAGCGCCCTCGGCGAGGACCTTGCGCACCACCATGTAGTCGCGCGGCGCGTTGACGGCGTTGACCGCCAGCAGCGCGCCGGCCCCGTAGTAGAGCACCGAGAACTGCTCGCTGGCCGGCTCGCCGCGCACCACGACCTGGTCATAGCCGTCGGACAGGCCCGCGATCTGCAGCTTGAGGTCGCCCTGGTCCGACCAGAACCAGGGCACCGCCCGGCCGGCTGACGGCCGCCCCAGCAGCGACGCCGCCGCGACCTGGGCCTGGGCGATCGCGTTCTGGACCGACTCGATGCGCATGAGGCCCGCCCCGGTGAGCGGGTGGGGGAGCGTCGTGCAGTCGCCCGCCGCGACGATGGCGGGGTTGCTGGTGCGGGCGAGCTCGTCCACGACGATGCCGTGATCGAGCCGCAGGCCCAGCTGCCCGGCGAGCTCGGTCCGCGGCTCCAGGCCGATGCCGGCCAGCACGAGGTCGGCCGGCAGCAGGGTCCCGTCGCCCAGCCGCACGCCCGCGACCCGCCCGCCGGGGCCGGGCTCGATGGCGGTGCTGGTCGTGCGCAGCAGCACCCGCGTCCCCCGGCGCCGGTGGGCCGCGCGGTAGAACTCCGAGACGACCGGCGCGACCACGCGCCCCAGGAGGCGGTCGGCCACGTCGACCACCGTGACGTCCTTGCCCGCGCTGGTGGCGGCGGCGGCCGCCTCCAGGCCGATGAAGCCCCCGCCGATGACGACGACGCGGGCGGCGCCGGCCAGGCGGCGGCGCAGGTCGTCGGCGTTGGCCAGGTGGCGCAGGTAGCAGACGCCGTCGAGGGCGGGGCCGCCGGGATCGGCCCCGGGGATCCGCAGCCGCCGGGCGCGGCCGCCAACGGTCAGCGCCAGCCGCGCGAAGCCGATCTCCTCCCCCTCGCGGGTGGTCGCCGTCCCCGCCCCGCCGCCGGGGCGGTCCAGCTCGATCGAGTCGATGGGCGTGCTGAGCCGCAGGTCGATGCCCTTGTCCGCGTACCAGCCGGGCGCGCGCAGCTCCAGTGACTCGGGCGTCGCCTTCCCCGCGAGGTAGGCCTTGGACAGCGGGGGGCGCTGGTAGGGCGGCCGCGCCTCGGCGCCGGCCAGCAGGATCGGCTCGGAGTCCCCGAGGTCCCGCAGCGAGGCGGCGAGCTGGACGCCAGCCTGGCTGGCGCCGACGATGAGCGTTCCGGCGCGGGTCACGGTCACGGCCACTCCTTAGGTCTATTGATTATACCATAACCCAAAGGAAGGCGGCTGCCTAGAGATGACGTGGCGTAGTCGGGTCGCAGAGCTAGAATGGTCATACATTTAGCCCTATGCTTCAACTTGGTCACCGCGACCGCCCAGCTCGCCGCGACCGACGAGACCGATGAGAAAGCGAGAGGTCATGGCCAAGAAGGACCGCACCTTCGTGCGGGGGATGACGTCCGATACGTACACGCTCAACCAGTTCCGGCGCGCCCAGCTCGCCGCCCCCCGGGTCCGGGACGACTCGGTGGTGGTCGACTCGGGCGACAACTCGGCCCACTCGGGCGATTCCGCCAAGTCGCGCACGTGGTGGCGGATCGGCCCCGGCGACGAGCCGTTCCTCACGCAGACCATCCAGGTCCACTTCGTGGAGCTGCCGCCCGACAGCGCCAACAATGGCCACGGCCACCAGAACGAGGCCGCCTTCTACATCCTGGAGGGCCGCGGCTACGAGATCCACGACGACAAGCGCTACGACTGGGAGAAGGGCGACCTCGCCTTCGTCCACACCGACTCGGTCCACCGCCACTACAACCCCTACGACGAGCGCGCCGTCGCCCTGGTGATGAAGGCCAAGAGCACCTGGATGTTCATGGGCCTCATCCAGCAGGGCCGCAGCGGGCCGATCGCCCGCCCGGACGAGTTCGGCGAGCGCGAGGACTGGTCGCCCGTCTGGACGCCCGGCGTGGGGGAGATGAAGAAGGTCGTCAAGGCGACCGACGGCCAGTGGGAGTACACCCCCATGGGCTACCTGCGCGACATGAACAGCCCCGCCACCCCCGGCCACCGGCAGTTCTCGGTCGAC
>DATBEM010000133.1:0-24505 GCA_036276115.1 Trebonia sp. | reverse complement strand
GAAGGATTTTCCACGCCAGAGCGTGGAAAATCCTTCACAACCGTAATTTCTTACCGGAAAAAGGGCGACTGCCGCGGTGCGAGGGACGCATGCGCCGAGATGGCCGACGCCGACGGCCCCCGGGGCCGCGGCCTTGCCAGGCCCTGGCCGGGACAAGGGCCAGGGCGAAGATCGACCGGACACGCGCTAAGCGGCCCAGGGCAGCGGGCCGGAGGGCGGCGCGGAGCGGGCCGGGAGCCGTTCGGGCACCCGCGCCCGGCTGGCCAGCGCGACCGCCACCGGCATGGCCGCCACCGGCATGGCCGCCACCGGCATGGCCGCCCGCGAGCCGGCGGCCAGCGAGCCGGCCGGCTCGGGGACGAGGGCCAGCGCGGGGGCGGGAGCGGGCACCGCCGCCGGGCTGGCCGGGTCACCCGAGGGGGTGGCGGCGCGGGCGGACACCGACAGCAGCGGGAGGCAGCTCAGGGCGATTCCGGCCATGATAGCCAGGCCCCCGCCGAACTGGCGGGCGCCGGCCGGGTCACCGAAGGCGATGATGCCCACGGCCGCCCCGACCAGCGGCTCGAGGTTCAAGAAGGCCCCGGCCACCTCGGCCGAGACCCGCTTCTGGCCGAAGGCGAACAAGCTGAACGGGATCAGGGTGCCGCCGATCGCCAGGGCGACCGTGGTGAGGATCACGGCGGCGGAGGCGGGGGCGGCGGGCAGGCCCTCGGACGCGGCGAACGGCAGCGCGGCGAGGGTGGCCCCGAGGAACAGCACGGCGGTGACCGCGATCGGGTCCCGGCCCTGGAGCAAGCGGCCCTGGGCGACCGTCACCGCGGCCGACAACGCGACCGCGACCAGCACCAGGGCGTCGCCCGACGGGGCCGCCCCGGGCCCGTGGCCGCCGGCGATGAAGGCGACCCCGGCCAGCGACAGCGCGAACCCGGCCCAGGCGACCGGGCGGGCGACGGCGTGCTGCCAGCAGGCGGCGATGATCGCCACCAGCACCGGGGTGCCGCCGATGATGAGGGAGGCGTGAGTGACGCTGGTGCGCTCCACGCCGGCGTTCTGGACCACGACCGACAGGCCGTAGCCGGCCGCGCCGGCGGCCAGGACGGGCAGGGTCATCGCGGCGTGCAGCCGGCCGGTGCGGCTGGCGATGGCCAGGAGCACGACGGCGGCGAGGCCGAACCGGGCGACGGTCAGCCAGCCTGGCCCGAGCCACCCGAGCGCGACTTTGGACAAGGGAACGGAGGTGCCCCAGGCAACTCCTGAGGCGATGAGCGCGGTCACGGCGCGCATACGCATGTTGTTCATGCCCCTATTGTGCGTTTTGTCCCGTCCAGGATTTGGCATACGGGTCGTCTGGCTTAATAAGATTTCGTGCTATGGCCGTTAAGCTTGATGAAGTTGACATCCAGCTCCTGACCGCGCTGCAGGCGGACGCGGACCGCACCAACGTGCAGCTCGCCCGGCTCACGGGCCTGTCGCCGGCGGCGACGCTGCACCGGGTGCGGGCGCTGAAGGAGTCAGGCGTCATCCGGATCATCCGGGCGCACGTCGACCCGGAGGCGGCCGGGTTCCCGCTCCAGGTGTGGGTGATGGCCGCCCTGACCCGGCACGACCTGCGCTACGAGCGGGCCTTCGAGGACCACGTCCGGGCCGCGCCCCAGGTGATCTCGGCCGACAACATCGCCGGGGAGAACGACTACCTGCTGTCGATCGTGGCCCGCGACGTGGCCGAGCTGCAGCAGGTGCTGTCGCGGCTGGCCGCGCGGGGCGCGAAGATGGTGACTTACCTGCGGCTGGAGGAGATCAAGCCGCCCTCGCCGCTTCCCCTCGGGCCGACCCCGGTGCCCGCTCGCCCCCGCAGCCCCCGCAGCCGGGACTCCGGCCAGACCTGATCGCCTCGATGCGCATCACGGCCGCCCCGCCGGCGATCAGGTAGTCGCGGCCGGGCGCCGCGGGCGGGGTAGTGCCGCAAGGGGACAGTGCTCACTGCGAGCACGGGCGAGTGGGGTGGGGAAGATGAGCGCGATCAATTACCACAAACGCGACTTCTGGGGGACGGAGAACCTCAAGTACGCGACGCCGCACTTCCGGATGCGCAAGGTGGCCCGGGTGATCCGGTCGGCCGCCGCCCGCCGGGCGGCCGGCGGCCCCGGGCTTGACCTGCTCGACGTGGGCTGCGGGCCGGGGACGCTGGCGGCGCTGCTCCCGCCGGGAGTGCGGTACCACGGCATCGACATCGCGCTGGCCGAGCCGGCCCCCCACCTGCGCGAGTCCGACATCGTGACGACGCCGATCGACTTCGGCGGCCGCACGTTCGACATCATCGTCGCCCAGGGCCTGTTCGAGTACATGGGCACGGTCCACCAGCGCAAGCTGGCCGAGATCGCGGCGATGCTGGCCGAGGGCGGGACGTTCATCTGCACCTACCAGAACTTCGCCCACCGGCGCCGGAGCTTCTACTGGCCCTACAGCAACGTCATCGCCCCGGCCGAGTTCCGGGCGGACGTGGCCCGCCACTTCCGCATCGAGCGCGCCTTCCCCACCGCCTACAACTGGAACCAGAGCCACCCCAACCGCGCGTGGCTGCGCGTGCCGCAAGAGCGGCTCAGCGTGAACGTCCCCTTGGCCGGGCCGATGTTCGCGGTCGACTACTGCTACGTGTGCTCGCCGCTGGCCGCGAGCCGGTAGGCGCCAGCCCGGGCGGCACCAGCCGGGACAGGGCCCGGTTGCGCGCCTTAAATGAAAATGATTACCATAACGGTGTTCAGTTAGGCCCTACCTCACCAGGAGCACCACGGTCATGCGAGCACGCCCCCGGATCCTGTCCGCCGCCACGCCCCTCGCGCTGGCCCTGAGCGCAGCGCTGCTAGCCGCCGGCTGCTCGTCGGCGTCATCGTCGCCCGCCGGGGCCGCCGGCGGCAGTTCCAGCGCCAGCGGTAACGGTGCCAGCGGTAACGGTGCCAGCGGCGCCATCGAGGCCATCGGCGCGGAGAACGAGTACGCCAGCGTCATCGCCCAGGTCGGCGGCAAGTACGTGCACGCCGACTCGATCATGAGCAACCCCAACACCGACCCGCACACGTTCGAGGCCAGCCCGGCCGTGGCCCGGGAGATCTCCAGCGCCAAGCTCATCGTGCAGAACGGGGCCGGCTACGACGACTGGGCCACGTCGATCGAGGCGGCCTCGCCCGACTCCTCCCGCGCCGTCATCGACGTGCAGCGGCTGCGCGGCCTGCCCGGCGCCACCCCCAACCCGCACCTGTGGTACGACCCGGCCACGATGCCGAAGGTGGCGGCCGCGATCGCGGCCGCCCTGGGCAAGATCGACCCGGCCCACGGCGCGTACTACACCGCCAACGCGGCGTCGTTCACCGCGAGCCTGTCCGCCTGGACGGCCGCGATCGCGACGTTCAGGGCCAGCTACCCGGGCACCCCGGTCGCCACCACCGAGCCGGTGGCGGACTACATGCTGCAGGCGGCGGGCACCGACAACCTGACCCCGTGGACGTTCCAGGCCGACATCATGAACGGCACCGACCCGTCCCCGCAGGACGTCGCCCTTCAGAAGTCCCTGTTCACCCAGCACAAGGTCAAGGTCTTCCTGTACAACCAGCAGGTCACCGACTCGCTCACGCAGGCCTGCATCACGCTGGCCCGCGACAACGGCATCCCGGTCGTCGGGGTGTACGAGACGATGCCGTCCGGCTACACCTACCAGTCCTGGATGGAGGCTGAGGTGAGCGCCCTGGCCAGGGCGGTGGCGAGCAAGGCGTCGACCGAGCGCCTGTAGCGCCCGGGCTCCGCGAGTGCCCGCCCCTGGCCCCGGGGGCGGGCACTGTGCGTTTGGGGAACAGCGCGTTTCAGGGGAACCTCCCCCGGGGAGCATGGCTCCGCAGGTATGGCGCACCCATACAACCGATTCAGTAGAATTGCCCCGATACGACAACGAAATTAGTTGACAAACCCCCCTGGACGTGCACAGCATGGAAGGGCTGACACCGACCGCACCTCACGGACCGAGAGGAAGGGATCGCACGGTGGCGCACAGCCCGCGGACCTCGCCTGGCACCGCGCCGGTCGTGCTCGATGACATATCCAAGCGGATCATCGAGCAGCTCCAGCGAGACGGCAGGCAGTCCTACGCGGCGATCGGCAAGGCGGTCGGCCTGTCGGAGGCGGCGATCAGGCAGCGCGTCCAGCGGCTGCAGTCCGACGGCGTCCTGCAGATCGTCGCGGTGACCGACCCGCTCACGCTCGGCTTCAGCCGCCAGGCGATGATCGCCGTGAAGACCGAGGGCGACCTGCAGCAGGCCGCCGACCACCTCGCGGCGATCGAGGAGATCGACTACGTCGTCCTCACGGCCGGGTCGTTCGACCTGCTCTGCGAGGTCGTCTGCGAGGACGACGACCACCTGCTGGACGTGCTGAGCCAGGTGCGCAACGTGCCGTCCGTGACGTCCACCGAGACGTTCGTCTACCTGAAGCTGCGCAAGCAGACCTACTCCTGGGGAACGCGATGACAGAGATTGACCTTCAGCAGGCCGCCAAGGACCACCTGTGGCTGCACTTCACCCGGATGTCCGCCTACGGCACGAGCGATGTCCCGCTCATCGTCCGCGGCGAGGGCCCGTACGTCTACGACGACAAGGGCAAGCGCTACCTCGACGGCCTGGCCGGGCTGTTCGTGTCGATGGCCGGCCACGGCCGCGTCAAGATCGCCGAGGCGGCCGCGAAGCAGGCCAGCGAGCTCGCCTACTTCCCGCTGTGGTCCTACGCGCACCCGGCCGCCATCAAGCTGGCCGACCGCCTCGCCGGTCTCGCGCCGGGCGACCTCAACCGGGTCTTCTTCACCACGTCGGGCTCGGAGGCGGTCGAGTCGGCCTGGAAGCTCGCCAAGTCCTACTTCAAGCAGAAGGGCGAGCACGCCCGCTACAAGGTGATCAGCCGCGAGCTGGCCTACCACGGCACCTCGATGGGAGCGCTGGCCATCACCGGCCTCTCGGCGATCAAGCCCGACTTCGAGCCGCTGCCGGCGGGCGGCGTCCGGGTGCCGAACACGAACTTCTACCGCGCCCCGGACTTCGTCGCCGCGGACCTGGAGGCGTTCGGGACCTGGGCGGCGGACGAGATCGAGCGCGCGATCGTGCGCGAGGGCCCGGAAACGGTCGCCGCCGTCTACCTGGAGCCGGTGCAGAACTCCGGCGGCTGCTTCCCGCCGCCGCCCGGGTACTTCCAGCGGGTCCGCGAGATCTGCGACCGCTACGGCGTGCTGCTGGTGTCGGACGAGGTCATCTGCGCGTTCGGGCGGCTCGGGCACTACTTCGGGGCCGAGCGCTACGGGTACCTGCCCGACATCATCACCTTCGCCAAGGGCGTGACCTCCGGCTACTCCCCGCTGGGGGGCATGATCGTGCGCGACGCGGTCATGGAGCCGTTCCTGCACGGGCACACCACGTTCCTGCACGGCATCACGTTCGCCGGGCACCCGGTGTCGTCGGCGGTGGCCCTCGCCAACCTCGACATCTTCGAGGAGGAGGACCTGCTCGGCAACGTCCGCAAGAACGAGGCCGGCTTCCGCGCCACCCTGGAGAAGCTGCGGGACCTGCCGATCGTGGGCGACATCCGCGGGGCCGGCTACTTCTACGGCATCGAACTCGTCAAGGACAAGGACACCAAGGAGACGTTCGACGACGACGAGTCCGAGCGCCTGCTGCGCGGCTACCTGTCCTCGGCCCTGTTCGAGGCGGGCCTGATCTGCCGGGCCGACGACCGCGGCGACCCCGTCATCCAGCTCTCGCCGCCCCTGGTCTGCACCCAGGAGCACTTCGACTTTATCGAGCAGGTGCTGCGAGAGACCCTCACCGAGGCGTCCAAGCGGGTCTAGGTTTCGTCGGGGGTCTGGGGGTCGCCCCCAGGCAGGTACAGCGACTTCATCGAGCAGGTGCTCCGAGAGACCCTCACCGAGGCGTCCAAGCGGGTCTAGGCCTTCTGGGCAACTTCTTACGATCGTTTACTGGCAGGGTCCCGGCTCCTCCTTGCAGGAGAGCCGGGACCCTGCGAATTTCCCATATCAGCGCATATCCCAATAAAGCTTGCAAATCATCACTCTCTGTTCCAATAGCCCTGCGGGCGGCCAGGCCGCGATGTACCATTCGGCGAACCCGTGGGTGTGAGGAGAGCGCGACCAGCGATGATTGCCGAGCGGCGAGATAACCTGCCGACGAAGGCCACCAGCTTTGTCGGCCGCAAGCGCGAGCTGGCGGAAGTCGCGCAGGCCCTCGACGCGCACCGCCTGGTGACGCTGCGCGGCCCGGCCGGGGTCGGCAAGACGCGGCTGGCGCTCATGGCGGCGACCGCGGCGCGGGATACGTTCGGCCAGCGGGCGTGGCTGGTGGAGCTCTCGTCGCTCGCGGACCCGGAGCTGCTGGCGGCCGAGGTCGCCAAGGCCCTCGGGCTGCCCGACGCCGGGCTGCCGGACGAGGGCGGCGACCCGGCCCGGGTCCTGGCCCGCCAGCTCGCCGAGTTCGAGCTGCTGCTGGTCCTGGATACCTGCGAGCACCTCGGCGACGCCTGCGCGGCGCTGGCCGCGACCCTGCTCGACAGCTGCCCCGACCTGCGCATCCTGGCGACCAGCCGGGAGCCGCTGGGGGCCGGGGGCGAGCACGTGGTCGTGGTCGCCCCGCTGGACGCCTCGGCGGCGTCGTCCGACGCGGTCGAGCTGCTGCTGGACCGGGCGCGGTCGGCCGTGCCGGGGTACGCGCTCACCGCCGGCAACGCGGCCGCGGTGGTACGGCTGTGCCAGAAGCTCGACGGGATCCCGCTGGCCATCGAGCTGGCGGCGGTGCGGCTGCGCTCCCTGACCGCCGATGAGATCACCGACCGGCTCGATGACCGCTTCCGCATCCTCGGCACCGCGCGGACCAGCACCGGACGGCACCGGACGCTGCGGGCGGCGGTCGACTGGAGCTACGAGCTGTGCACGCCGGCCGAGCAGCGGCTGTGGCGGGTGCTGTCGGTCTTCCCGGGCGAGCTGAGCGGCGCCGCGGCCGCCGCGGTCGGCGGCCCGGGGACGGGCGAGGTCCTCGCCCGGCTGGGCGAGAAGTCGATCATCGGCCCGGCCGCGGGGCCGGCCGGGGACCGCTACGTCATGCTCGACACGATGCGCGAGTTCGGGGCCGAGGCCGCCCGCGGGCCCGACCGCGACGCGGCCCTGCGCCGCCACCGGGACTACTTCCTGGCCCAGGCCGAGCGGGCCGCCGCCGAGGCGGCCACGCGCGAGCAGGTCAGCTGGATGACCTGGGCGCAGCAGGAGTCGGGCAACCTGCGGGCGGCCCTGGACTTCAGCTTCACGGCCCCGGGCGAGGCGGGCGCGGGCGTGCGGCTGACCCTCGCCCTGCGCAACTACTGGCTGATGGCGGGCACGTTCGGGGAGGGAATGCGCTGGCACGAGCTCGCGATGGCGACCCGGCCGGGCCGGGCCGGGGATGACCGGGAGCGGGCGCGGGAGGGCGCGTGGGCGGCCTACGGGGCCGGCGTCCTGGCCGCGCAGCAGGGCGACCTGGCGACGGCCGGGCCGCTGCTCGACCGGGCCGCCGCGGCGGCGGGCGAGCTCGGGGACGCGGCGCTGGCGGCGTTCACGGCCGACGGGCAGGGATCGGTCGCGTTCTACGGCGGGGACAACAAGGTGGCGCACGAGCGGTACGCCACGGCGCTGGACAGCTTCGACGCGGCCGGCGTGGTCGACCCGTTCGCGCTGGTGTGCTTCAGCCGCCTGGCGTCGGCCGCCCTGGTGGCGTCCGACCTCGACCGGGCGGTGGCCTTGTGCGAGGAGTGCGTCCGCCGGTGCGACGAGCTCGGCGAGCAGTGGGCCCGGAGCACGGCGATCTGGACCCAGGCGGCGGCCCGCTGGCTGGGCGGGGACGCCGAGGGCGCGCTGCTGGACTCGCTGCGGTGCCTGCAGGTCAAGGAGGCGATCGGGGACCTGCACACCGCGACGATGTGCGTGGACCTGATCGCGGTGTGCCTCGCCACCCGGGGCGGGGCGGCCCTGGCCGGCCTCGCCGCCGGCAACGAGGCCGCCGATGGCAGTGCCACCGGCGGGGACGGCGCCGACGAGCGGAGCCGGGTCAAGGAGGGCGCCCTGGCCGACTTCCGGCGGGCGGCCGAGCTCGGCGGGGCCGGGGACGCGATGTGGCAGCTGCTGAACGCGCCGCTGCAGATGGGCCAGGCCTACGCCGAGATCCGCAAGGACGCGGCGGCCAAGTGCCAGGCGGCCCTGGGCGGGGAGCGGTTCGCGGCGGCGCTGCGCCGCGGCCTGGCGCTGTCGCTGACCGAGGCGATCGCGCTGGCGCGGGGCGAGAAGGCGCCGGCCGGCCCGGCCGGCACCAGGCCGCTGACGCGGCGGGAGCGGGAGATCGCCGGCCTGGTCGCCGACGGGCTCGGCAACCGGGAGATCGCCGGGCGGCTCTTCCTGTCCAAGCGCACGGTGGACTCCCACATCGAGCACATCTTCGGCAAGCTCGGCTTCACCGCCCGCGCCCAGCTCTGCGACTGGGTCCTGGCCCAGGCCAGGCTCTAGCGCCGCCGCGGGCCCCGCCTCAGCGGCGCAGCAGGGCTGTCAGTAGCGCCCGGTTGCGGGCAAGGGCGGTCAAGCCATCGCTGCGGGAAATCCAGGAACGGACCAAGCACGCGCATGGCCTGCTGCCGGGCACCCGGCTCAGGCGCGCTCCGCTCGGGCGCACCGCTATTAGCGACGTCCTGAAGGGCAGCATCTTCCCGGCCATGGGCGGCCTGATGGAGTGGCGCCAGGCGATCGAGCCGCCGGCGGCGGCCCTCGCCGCCCGGCGGCCGTACGCCCCCGCGTGCCGGGACCTGCTCACCTTGAGCAGGCGCCTGCATGAGCTGGGCGACACCAGCGGGTTCGTCGACGATACCCCGGCCGGCCAGCGCATCCGCGCGGACTATGAGGACGTGGACGCGCGGTTCCACGAGGCGCTGCTGGAAGCGAGCGGGAACGAGATGTTCTCCGCCCAGCGGGATCCGGTGCGGGAGGCGCTCAGCTACCGGATCCGGCGGGAGTGGGAGGGCATCTACGGGCCGGACTCCGCCCCCGGGGGCGTCCGCCGCTTCCCGATCCGGCCCGCCCCGCTGTCGCTCTGGCTGCACCAGGCCCTGGCCACGGCGATCGCGCAGGCCCAGGCGGGGCCGGCGATGAGGTTCGTGCGGGCCATCGTGGCGGAGGTGGACTCGGGCACGCTGCCGGCCAGCGAGGCCGACGAGCTTGAGGGCGCGCCCGGCCAACTCGACCAGCGGGACGCGGACTGGGAGCCGTTCCGGCACGCGATCAGGGCCGCCGTTCAATCCCCCCGGGCCTCGGCCGCGATGCCGGGCCCGGTCGTCGTCATGGGCGTCGCGGGCTGCGGGAAGACCACCATGGGCCTGGTGCTGGCGGGCGCCCTGCACGTTCCCTACGCCGAGGGCGACACGTTCCACTCGGCCGGCAACCGCGACCGGATGGCCAGGGGCATCGCGCTGACCGACGCCGGTCGCGCCGCCTGGCTGGCGGCCATCGCCAGCCACCTCCGCCAGGACGCGCGCGTCGTCGCGTCCTGCTCGGCGCTCAAGCGCGCTTACCGGGACAGGCTGCGCGAGGCGCATCCCGGTACCTGGTTCCTGCACCTGACGGTCAATGACGAGACGGCCGCCGGGCGGGTCGCCGGGCGCGACGACCACTACATGCCCGCCTCCCTGGTGGGCTCGCAGTTCGCCGCCCTGGAGCCGCTCGGGCGGACGAGGCGGGGCTGGCCGTGGACGGCGGCCTCCCGCGCGAGCAGGTCCTCGCCAGCACCGTCAACGCGCTCGCGGCCACCGCCAGTCTCGGGCAGTAAGCCGGGCGGAGGCCCGCGCGGCCTCCGCCCGGCTGGCCGGCCCGGCTAGGCGCGAGCGACGCTGCAGGGCAGCGGGTCGACGGTCTGGACAGGGCGCGGAGAGGGCACCTGGACGGACACGACGATGCTGTTGTTCGTCTCATCCGTCTCGTTAACCTGCTGGCCCGCGTCGACCATGATGTGGATCGTCTGCTGGGTGCCGAAGTCTTCCGGCCGGAGCCGGAATTGCGCCGGCGATACCGCCTGGTTATTAGGCGACGTGTGGTACGTCGTGGTGAGGCTGTCATTGCCGACCCCGGTTACCGACAAGCCCGCCGGGACATCGGAGGGGTTCCCGCCGATGATCAGGAAGTAAAAGAACACCGTCAGCTCGTCGGTGCCATCGCCCCAGCCGTTGGGCACGTACGCGCATTCCGCGTTGCCGGGCGACGCGATCAGGTCGTACCGCGCTGGGCTGGCATTGCCGCCACCGGGGCCACCGCCGCTCCCGCCGGTGCTGGCCGGGGCGGCACTCGGGGTGTCGCCGGCAGTGGCCCCGCCGGTGCCGTCCGGACTCGGGCTGGCGCTCGCGCTGTCACTGCCGGAGCCAGCGGAAGCGCCGTTACCGCCCCCGTTGCCGTTCCCGCCCCCGTTGCCAGTATCGCCGCCGCCGGCCCCGCTGCCGTCGGCGGTCGTGCCGCTGGCGCTGGTCGCGCCGCCGGGCGCGGGCGCGCCGCCGCCGGTCCCGCCGGTCCCGCCGATCCCGCTGGTGCAGGCGGTCACCATGGTGGCCGCTGCGATCAGGAGCGCCCCGTGCTTCAGCATGGTATTAACGTTCATGGGTCCCCGTTCCCACATTAATGAGCCCGCTCCCCGGAACCCCATTTCCGTGGCTAGCTGAGGCTTTCCCGGGAAACGCATTAACCACCTCTGAAGGTTCCCTGGCCGGGAAGAGACCGAGTACGGCTGGACAGGTCCGGGCTCGCGAACTGGCCGGCTGCCCCTTTCGGGAGGGGGGCGAGCGGGAAGGTACCGGGGCATGGATGACATCGTTGCCGCCGCCCGGGAGCTGGTGCCGCTGCTGGCGGCGGAGGCGCCGGAGACCGAGCGGCTGGGCCGGCTGACGGACAAGGCGGCGGCCGCGCTGCGCGAGGCGGGCATGTTCTCGCTGCTCACGCCGCGGGCCTGCGGCGGGCTGGGGGCGGGCGCGCGGGCCGTGGTGGCGGCCACCACCGAGCTGGGACGGGGGTGCGGGTCCAGCGCGTGGGTGTGCGGGGTGTTCGCGGCCTGCTCGTTCCTCGTGGCGCTGTTCGGCGACCGGGCCCGGGCCGAGGTGTGGGGCGACGACCCGGCCGCCGCCGTCTGCGGCACCACGACCGGGGCCGGCCACGCCGCCGTCGCCGACGGCGGGGTCGTCGTCAGCGGGACCTGGCGGACGGCGTCGGGCATCCGGCACGCCCGGTGGGTGACCCTCTTCGCCCCGGTCGCCGGGCCGGACGGGGTGGTCACGGGGCAGCTGGCGGCGCTGCTGCCGGCCCGGGAGGTGGTCATCCACGACAGCTGGGACAGCACCGGGCTGCGGGGCACCGGGACCGAGAGCTTCACCGTGACCGGCGCCTTCGTCCCGGAGCACCGGCTGCTGTCGGTGCCCGCGCTCCTGGGCGGCGAGTACGCGGGCGGGCACCCGGGCGAGCCGATCGCGGCGATGACCTTCTCGTCCTTCCTGCCGGTGTCGCTGACGGGCGCCCTCATCGGCATGGCGCGAGGCACGCTGGAGCACGTCCTGGCGGTACTGGCGGCCGGGCGGCCGATGGGCCTGACCACGTACGCGAGCGCGGCCGCGTCGCCCAGCGTCCAGTTCGACGTGGCCGACGCCGCCAGCCTCATCGATACCGCGACCCTGCACGCCGCGCGGGCGGTCGGCGACCTCGAGCAGGGCGTCGCCGACGGTGCCCCGCTCCCCCTCGCTACCCGCGCTCGCATCCGGATGGACGTGGGGACCGTGACCCGCTGCGCCCGGGAGGCGGCTGGCCTGCTCGCCAGCGCGGGCGGGATGGGCAGCTTCGCCGCCAGCAGCCCGGTCCAGCGGCACCTGCGCGACCTGGAGGTGGCGGCCCGGCACGGGTCGCTGTCGCCCCGCCTGAGCCGGGAGGTCTACGGCCGCGCCCTGCTCGGCCTGGACGAGCAGGTCGTCCGCATCGTCTGAGGCGGTGCCCCCGACACGACGGCGGCGCTGGCGGCCGGTCCCGCCGGTAGGGTCGCGGGGTGGCGCAGCGCGACTGGGTGCAATGGCATCGGGACTACGACGATCCGGGCTCCCTGCTCGCGCGACGGGGGAAGATCGTGCAGGGGCACCTGCGGGCGGAGCTCGACCGTGCCCCGGCCGGGGGCATCCGGCTGGTCAGCCTGTGCGCCGGGCAGGGCCGGGACGTGATCGGCGCGCTGGCCGGGCACCCGCGCCGCGGCGCGGTGCGCGCCCGGCTGGTCGAGCTGGACGAGCGCAACGTCGCGGTCGCGCGCCAGGCGGCGCAGGCGGCCGGGCTGGCCGGCATCGAGGTCCGGCAGGGCGACGCCGGGAGCACCGATGCCTGCGCGGGCGCGGTCCCCGCCCAGATCGTGGTCGCCTGCGGCATCTTCGGCAACATCAGCGAGCGCGACATCCAGGCCACCGTCGCCGCCCTGCCCGGCTTGTGCGCGCCCGGCGCGCTGGTCCTGTGGACCCGGCACCGCCGCCCGCCCGACCTGACCCCCGCGATCCGGTCCTGGTTCGGGGCGGCGGGCTTCGCCGAGGAGGCGTTCGACATCAGCCCCGACAGCTTCATGTCGGTCGGAGCCCACCGCCTGACGGGCGAGGCCGCCCCGCTGGTGCCCGGCCAGCGATTGTTCACCTTCGAGGACGCGCGCTAGCCGGGGGCGGAGCGGCCGGGCTGGCCGGACAGGGTCCCGGGCAGCAGGGCGCGCAGCTCGGCCTCCTCGGCCGGGGCCGGGCGCCAGCCGGTCGCGGCGGCGTTGGCGGTCACCTGGGCGACGGTCGTCGCGCCGGTGACGACGGTGGTCACGCCGGGCTGGGCCAGGAGCCAGCCATAGGCGACCTCGACCACGCTCACCGCCCGCTCGGCCGCGAACTCGCGGAGCCGGTCCAGGGCGTCCCACGGGGCCTGCTCCAGCAGGTGGGGCTTGAACCGCGTCACCTTCCCCTCGCGAGGCGCCCGGTCCCTTTGGTACTTCCCGGTCAGCAAGCCATTCTGGAGCGGGAAGTAAGCCAGGAAGCCGACGCCCAGGGCGACGGCGGCGGGCAGGATCTCCTCCTCGCACCCGCGCCAGAGCAGGCTGTACTCGTTCGTGGTGGTGGTGAAGCGCTGGTAGCCGCGAGCGCGGGCGACGCCGTCGGCGTGCGCGACCTGCCAGCCGGCGAAGTTGGAGCTGCCCGCGTAGCGGATCTTGCCCTCGCGGACCAGGTCGTCCAGCGTGGCGAGAGTCTCCTCGACCGGGGTGCGCGGGTCGGGCTGGTGGATCTGGTACAGGTCGATCCAGTCGGTCCGCAGCCGCCGCAGCGACGCCTCGACCGCGCGGCGGACGTTGGCGCGGCTGCCGTGGGCTCCCCCGGCCGGCGGGCGGGGGGCACCCCGCCAGGCGCTGACCTTGGTCGAGATGACGGCCTGGTCCCGGCGGCCCCGCAAGGCCTGGCCGAGGATCGACTCGCTGGCGCCGCGCTCGTCGCCGTACCCCTCGGCCGTGTCGAACAGCGTCACCCCGCTGTCCAGGGCGGCGGCGACGATCGCGTCGGCGTCCCGCTGGCCGCCGGGAATGCGGCCCCGGCTCCCGAACGCGGCGGTGCCGAGGGTGAGCTCGGACACCACCAGCCCGGACTGGCCGGCGGCGCGCAGGGCGATGCTCACGCGGGCGTCCCCGGTTCCGGGCCGGCCGCGACGGCGCGGGCCGGGTCGGCGCTCCAGGCCGAGAACGAGCCGACGAACAGCGCCGCGGGCAGGCCGAGGCTGGCCAGGACCGCGAGCTCGTGGGCGCCGGCCACGCCCCCGCCGCAGTACACCCCGACCGGGCGGGAGCCATCGACGCCGAGGGCGGCGAACCGGTCCCGCAGCGCGCGGTCGTCCTTCAGCAGCCCGCCGCCGGTCAGGTTGTCCCGGGTGGGGGCGGCGACGGCGCCGGGGATGTGCCCGTCGCGAGGGTCACCGGGCGCGCCGGCGTACTGCGGCAGCGAGCGGGCATCGAACAAGGTGCCCGCGCGGGCGTGGGCGGCGGCGCCGTCGGCGTCGAGGACCGGGAGGTGGCCGGCGTCGAGGACGACGTCGCCCGGGGCGGGGGCGGGCTCTTCGGTGCTGACGGGATGCCCGCCCGCGACCCAGGCCGCGTAGCCGCCGTCGAGCAGCCGGACGCGGGCGATGCCTGCCCAGCGCAGCGTGAACCACGCCCGTCCGGCCTTGGTGCCGAAGACGTTGTCGTACACGACGACCTCGTCGCCCTGGTTAATGCCCCAGGCGCGGGCATGGCCTTGCAGGACGTCGGCCGATGGCAGCGGACGGGCGCCGCTGACGCCCTCCCTGGCGCCTTGCAGCTCGGTCGGCAGGTCGACGTAGACGGCGCCGGGGACGTGCCCGGCAGCGTACTCGGGGCGGCCCTGGGGACCGCTGTTGGCGTTGCGGACGTCGAGGACGGCCGGCGGCCTCGCTCCGGCCAGCGCGGCCGCCAGCTCGGCGGCGGTGATGAAGTGCTCGGCCCGGTGCTGGCTGGTCACTGACGTCACCCCGCGGCCCGCGGCCCGGCGGCGCCGTACGGGCTGGTGCTGTCGGCGGCGTCGCTGGAGGCGCTGAGCTCGCCGGGGACGGCGTCCGGGTGCGCGTTAGCGGGCAGGGTGCCCGCGGTGAACTGGTTCGCGGGGCGCGCCAGGCCGAAGAACTCGCGGAACGTCGGGCGGTCGGGGTAGGCGGTGCGGAACAGGCCCCGGCGCTGGAGCTCGGGGACGACCAGGTCCACGAACGCGTCGAGCGGGCCGGGCAGGTAGGGCGGGAAGAGGATGAACCCGTCGGAGGTCCGCTCCTCGAACTGCCGCTCGATGTAGTCGGCCACCTGCGCTCCGTCGCCGACGGCGACCGCGTGGCCGCGGGTGCGCTTGTAGAACAGCGCGACCTCGCCGAGGGAGGGCGAGTCATCGTCCAGTGCTTGCCGGGCCCGGGTGAGGATGACCTCCGGCTGGCCGGCCAGGGCGGCGAGCTCGGGGACCCCGCTGACGCGCGCCTCGGCCGGGTAGCCGGTCAGGTCAACCCCGAGGGCGCCCGACAGCGGGCCCAGCCCCGGGTGGACGACGGTGAGGTTCTGCACCTGGCGGAACTTGGCGTGCGCCTCGCGGGCGGTGCCGGCCACGAAGACCGACAGGCCCGCCACGAACGGCTGGTCATCGGTCCGGCCGTACTTCGCGAGCCGGGCCTTGGTGTCGCGGTAGTAGGCCTTGGCCGCCTCGAAGTCCTGCAGCAGGATGAAGCGGATGTCGGCGTACTTGGCGCCGAACTCGTGCGACTCCTCCGAGGCGCCCGCGTGCAGCATCGGCACGTGGCCCTGCGGGGGGCGGGCGACGTTGATCGGGCCGTTGACGGAGAAGTGCTCGCCCCGGTAGTTGAGCTCGTGGACCTTGGCCTCGTCGATGAGGTGCCCGGTGGACTTGTCGGCGATCAGCGCGTCGTCCTCCCAGGTGTCCCACAGGCCCCGGACGACCTCGATGAACTCAGCTACCCAGGAGTAGCGGCGGCCGGCGTCCCAGTGCTGGTCGCGGCCGTAGTTGCCGGCTGCCTCCTCGTTGCGGCCGGTGACGATGTTCCACGACATCCGGCCCTGGCTGAGGTGGTCCAGGTGGGCGACCTCGCGGGCGACCGTGTAGGGGTCGGAGTAGGTCGTGTTGACGGTGGTGACGATGCCGATCTTCGAGGTCACCGCCGCGATGTACGCGGCCAGGGTAATGGCCTCGGGGCGGAGCACCTCGTTGGGCGCCTCGTACTGCGAGGATGGCAGGCCGACGATGCGGTCGCCGATGAAGTAGAAGTCCAGCAGGCCGCGCTCGGCCGCGCGGGCGGTGTCGCGCATGAACCCCGGATCGAACGTCCCGTACGGGGTGGCCTCGGGCAGCCGCCAGCCGGCCGGGTGCTGCCCGGACGCCCAGATCGAGAAGCCGAGCTTGACCTGCCGTCGCTTCGGTGACATGAGTGCGTGTACTCCTTCGACTAGCCGAACAGCGACGCGCGCAGCTGGTTGTGCAGCGCGATCAGCTCGGGCTCGCTGTAGATGTCGCGGACCTCGCGCGGGCCGCCCGGGCGGGGAACCGGGTACTCGCGGACCACCCGGCCGGGCCGCGGCGCGAGCGCCAGGACCCGGTCCGACAGCGACACCGCCTCCGCCAGGTCGTGGGTGACCAGCAGGACGGTGGTGCCGAGGTCGTTGCAGATACCGGTGAGGACCTTGTGCAGGGCGAGCCGGGTCACCCCGTCGAGGGCGCCGAACGGCTCGTCCAGCAGCAGCACCGGCGGCCGGCAGATCAGGGCGCGGGCCAGGCTCACGCGCTGGCGCATGCCGCCCGACAGCTGGTGGGGGAAGTGGCCGCCGAAGCCGGCCAGCTCGACCCGCTCCAGCAGGGCGGCCGCCCGCTCCAGCCGCTGCGGGCGCGGCACCCCCGCCAGCTCCAGCGGGAACGCGACGTTGGCGAGCGCCCGGCGCCAGGGCAGCAGGCTGTCGTGCTGGGTCATGTAGCCGACGACGGGCCGCCCGGCCGCACTGCCCCTGGCCGCACTGCCCCTGGCGGTCCCGCTCCCGGCCGGGCCGCTGCCGATCGGCACGGTGCTGGTCGGCACGGTGCTGATCGACACGGTGCCGGCGGCCGGCGTCAGCAGTCCGGCGATGATGTTGAGCAGGGTGGTCTTGCCGCTGCCGCTCGGGCCGACCAGGGCGACGAACTCCCCCGGCTCGACCACCAGGTCGGTCCGGGCCAGCGCGGTGACGGCGCCTCGGTCGGAGTGGTAGACGTGCTCGATGCCGGCGGCGGCGACCTGGCCGGCCGCGCCCGCCGGGGACGCGACCGTGTGGGCGCTGCCCTGCTCGTCGACGTCATCGGCCCGCGTCTCGCGCTGCATGGTCACCGCCGCTCCTGCGGCTGCCAGCTCAGCAGGCGCTTTTCCGCCAGCCGGACCAGGTACAGCAGGCCCTGGGTGACGATCACCAAGACGATGACCGCCCCGAACAGGCCGGGCATGTCGAGGTTGTTGCCGGAGCTGGTGATGAGGTAGCCCAGGCCCTTGTTGGAGGCGAGGAACTCGATCACGATGACGGCGAACGCGGCCCTCGGCAGCGACTGCTTGACGCCAGAGGTCAGGTAAGGCATCGCGCTCCAGAAGCGGATCTTCAGGTGCCGCTGCCAGCGGGTCGCGTGCAGGATGCGGCCCAGCTCCAGCAGCTGCGGGCTGGTCTCGCGCAGGCCGGTGTAGGCGTTGGCGAAGAACGAGCAGAACGTCGTCAGCGCGGCCACCACGATCTTCGGCTCCAGCCCGAGGCCGAACCAGATGATCAGCAGCGGGGCGAGGGCGACGAACGGCACCGCCCCGAGCGCGAGGATGTAATTCTCGAAGAACCGGCCCAGGGGCGGGACGTCGGTGAACAGGACGGCGATCGCGAACGCGAGGACCGCGCCGATCACGAAGCCGACGAGCAGGGCCTCCAGCGTCGGCTCCAGGTTCCCCCACAAGGTCCCGTCGCCGAGCCAGTCCCCCAGCCGGGTGGCGATCGTGGACGGGCTGGCGACCAGCAGCGGGTCGATCCAGCGGCCGGAGGCCAGCTGCCACAGGCCCACGATCGCCGCCACGAACACGACGTGCAGGGCCGGGACCAGCAGCCCGCGGCGCGGGCGGGCCAGGGCCGTCCCCGCCCGGGCCGGCGGGGTCACCGCCGGCCCGGCTTGCAGCAGGGTCACGACCCGCCGCCCAGGGCGCTGAGGTACGACCCGTCGAACACGAAGCTGGCGGCGACGCTGGCGTCGGCCGGGATCTCGCCGCTGTCCTTGGCCAGCTCCAGGTTCGCGGTGACGGCGGCGGCCGGCATCTGGAGCGTGTAGTCGATCGTCTGGTAGGTCGCGGTCACGTTCGCGAGCGTGTTCGCGTACGGCAGGTCCTTGAAGTGGGCCGCGACGACCTTGGCCTGCTCGGCCACGGTGTGGCCCTTGATCCACTGGGCGCCCTGGAGCTCGGCCTTGAGGAACTTGGCGACGGTCGCCTTGTTCGCCTGGCCCCACGCGGAGCTGAGGATCCAGCCGGTGCCGCCCGACGACAGCTCGACCGGGCTGAGCGCGGCCGCGGCCGCCTGGTCGTTGGGGTCGAAGACGTTCACGCCCCGCCCGGCGGCCAGTTCCTGCTGGTCCTGGAAGGCGGTCGGCCAGTAGGCGCTGACCGCCCCGCCGTCGAACGACGCCTGGTCGGCGGCGTTGTTGCCCAGGCTGACCTTGGTGAAGTCGCCCTTGGGGTTCAGCCCGCCGTAGGACGCGAGGATGTCGGTGTAGTGGTCCTGCAGGCCGCCGGCCGCGTGGGTGCCCCACGAGCTGCCCTTGATGGCGGCGATCCGGGCCTTCAGCGGCAGGGCGGTGAACTGGGCGGGCGTCAGCCCCTTGGACGCGAGGAACTTCTTGGACACGACCGCGTAGGTGACCGACCGGGTCGCCTCGGTGGCGACGGCGACCAGCGGGTGCGAGGTGCTATAGGTCTCGACTGAGGTCGAGGGCGCGTACTCGCCGATGTCGGTCTTGCCCGCGATCTCCGCCTCGACGATCGGCGGGCCGCCCTGCAAGGCGGTGACGGCGATGTTCAGCCCCTGCTGGGCGAAGAAGCCCTCGTACTCGGCGATCTCGAAGATGCCGCCGGCGTTCGTCGGCGGGCCCGACAGCGCGAGCTGGACGGTGGTCGCCCCGGCGCTGGCCCCGTCGGTCGTCGCCGACCCGGAGCTCGAGCTGCACGCGGCGGCGACGGCCGCGACCAGGACCAGGCACGCGGCCGTCGCGCTACGTCGCAGTATCCGAGGACGAGCTTGCGTGGTTCTTGACTGCATGATGTGCCGATCTCCTGGTCGTCTGGCCAAGGCCCCATCGGGCCCGCACTGCCGAAGAAGGCAGCTCAGCGCACTGCGTATACACAGTGAACGCACTAATGCGACTGTGTACGCACGCGCATGCACCGATACTAGAGTATTCCTATCGAAGTAGTCAAGAATAGGGGGCGCTGCCTGAACAGGGTGACGCTGCCTGAACAGGGTGACGCTAGGAGGTCAGCGGGCCAGGCTTACTGGCCGTCCGCCAGCAGGGACTTGATGCGCCAGTCGCGCATGTGGCCCAGGTGATCGGCCATGACCGTCCCGGCCGTGGCCGCGTCGCCCCGGGCGATCGCGTCGAGGATGCGGGCGTGCTCCTCCAGCGAGTCATCGCGGGGGGCGGGCGTGACCACGCGCGGACGGTAGAGCAAGAGCAGGGAGTCCACCCGGGCCAGCAGGCCGGTGATCGTCTCGCTGTGGGCGGCCACCCGCATCGCGTCGTGCCAGCGGGCGTTCAGCGGCCCGGACCGCTCGGGGTCGGTCGCGGTCTTCCGCTCGTCCAGCAGGTGCGTCATCCGCGCCAGGTCGAAGTCGGTCCGCCGGGCGGCGGCGAGCTCCGCGCTGCGGGTCTCCAGGGCGATGCGGGCCTCGTAGATCCCGACGATCTCCTCCGGGTCGCGCTTGGGAATCCGGAAGCCGCGCGCTGACCGCTCGATCAGCCCGTCTTGCGCGAGCCGGGCCAGCGCCTCGCGGACCGGCGTGCGCGACACCCCGTAGCGGGCGCTGAGCGCCGTCTCCAGCAAGACGGCGCCGGGATCGAACGCCCCGTCCAGGATCTCGCTCCGAAGCCGGTCATACTGCGCCCGCGTCGAGTCGAAGTTCGCCACCCTAACCCGCCACCTCGTCACGCTCCGGCGCTCGCATGTCCCTAGACCGTACCCGACCAGGGGCGGCCGGGCGGACAGGGCCGCGCGGGCGCGGGCAGGCCTAGTCGGTGACGATGCCGTACTCGTGGATGCGGCGGTAGATGGTCGCGCGGGACATGCCCAGGGCGCGGGCGGCGCCGACCTTGTTGCCGTCGTGGTCCAGGAGGGCCTGGACGATCGCGTCGCGCTCGATCGACTCCAGCGGGGACAGCACCCGGCGGCTGACCGCCCAGCACTCGGGGGGCAGGTCGCGGGGCATGATCTGGCCGGCCCGGCGGAGCTGGACGACCTGGCGCAGCACCTGCCACAGCTGCTCGGCGTTGCCGGGCCAGTTGTGGCGCAGCAGCAGCTGCATGGCCGGCGGCGAGCAGGTGAGCCGGCCCTGCTGGCTGAGCTTGGCCAGGAAGAAGGGGACGAGCTCGCGGACGTCCTCGATGTGGTGGCGCAGCGGCGGCACCTCGACCGTGCCCGGGAACTGGCGCAGGAGGGCGGTCAGGTCGGCGTCGGCCCGCTCCCGCTCCAGGGTCACCGCGACCCGCAGCCGCTCGTGCTGCCCGGCCGTGCGCGCCTCCTGCAAGATGGCGGCCAGCGCCCGCACCTGCCGGGCCGACAGCGCGTCCACGTGCCGGATGACGAGCATCCCGCTGCCGGTCAGCACCTCGTGGCGGGCCTGGCTGAATGACTCCTCGAAGGCGCCGTCGAGCACGTGGAACGGGGCGGCCGGGTTGCGCCGCTGGTGCACGGCGCGGGCGAGGGCCAGCTTGCCGACGCCGCGCTCGCCCTCCAGGGTCAGCCACTCTCCCGAGTCGTAGCGGGCCTCGGCCCGGCGGCAGGCCCGCCGCCAGGCCGCCCCGCTGCCGATCAGGCCCGGCAGCGACATCGGGGGACGGGGCCGCGGAACCTCGCTGAGGGTGCCCGGCGCGCCGGCCGGGCCAGCCACGAGGGCGCCCGCCGGGCGCAGGCCGACGCCGGTCATGGCGCTGGCGTCCGGGTCCAGGAACCCTTCGGCCACGTTGACGTCGAGGGTCCCGGTGACGAGCTTGACGTGGACGACCCCGTCCCGGACCCCGTCCTCGCCGGAGGCCTGCGCGACCCGGTGGCAGAACATCCGCGCCACCGTCCCGCTGGGCAGGTCCACCGTGACCGCGCCCGGCTGGCGGCGGCCCAGCGCCTCGCCGGCCTGGGTGATGAGGGCGGCCTGGTCACCGGGGCCCAGCGCCCGGCGGGCATGGTCGTTCAGCATCACGATGTCGTTGCCGAGGGCCAGCACGATCCCGCCGGTGTGGCGGCAGGCGCGGTTGTACTCCCGCAGCAGCCGCACGTCGCGGCTGCTGCTGACGGCGGCCAGGGCCTGGCCGATCTGCTCGGCGGTCGCCTGGGCGAGCGAGACCATGAGGGAGTCGGCGTCCCGCCGCCAGCAGGTCAGGTCGAGCACGCCGAGGGTCTTGCCCGACACCGGGTCCTTGACCGGGACGCCCGCGCAGGCCATGCCCTCCAGCCGCTCGGCGTAGTGCTCGTGGCCGAAGACGTGGGCGGGGCCGCCGGACTCCAGGGCGGTGCCGATGCCGTTGGTGCCGACCTTGTCCTCGGCGTAGCTGAAGCCGGGGGCCAGGTGGATGTGGTCCAGGTGCCGTTCCAGGTCCCGGTCGCCGGTCAGGCGGCGCAAGATCATGCCGGTCGAGTCGGTGAGGATGATGCTGATCGGCTGGCCCTGAAGCTGATCGTGCAGCAGGTCGAGCACCGGCCCGGCGGCCCGCGCGAGCGCCCCTTCCAGGTCAGGGTTGCGCAGGAAGGACGGGTCGAGGCGGTCAGCCGCGACGTTGGACTGGCGCGACCGGCGCCATGACGCCAGGATCGGCTCGCGTACTGCCCGCGCGTCGACCGGTTCCGCGGCGAGGAACCGGTCCCGGGCGGTGGCGAGGAGATCGCCAGCGGTGTGCAGCCTCATTGGTGCACGTGCCATGTGGCCTCCGGGGGTTAACCGCAATGTAACGAAGATAGACCCGGTGCTTACCGCCACTGTCTCAAGTTGAGACCGGCGACGCAATCCCATCGGCATGTGCTCGCCGGTATGACCGCGAACGCCGAAGAGACGTACAACCCCTGGACGATCGTCAACCTGGTCTTCAAGCACCTCGCCGACCAGGGCCTGCACCCGGTCCTGGGCGAGTCGGGCGACCCGGGCGCCCCGGCCGCCGAGCTCCTCCGGGCCCTTGGCATCACCCCGGACATCTCCGGCAACCGCCAGAAATCAGCCGACACCCAGGAGACGCTGGCCAAACTGAGGGCCATCTTCTTCGAGGACAGCGACGGCACCTGAGCCAGCCGCGAGCCGGGCGCGCCCCGGCGCGAGGGTCCGGGGGTCTGGGGGATTGGTGTTCATCCCCCAGGAAGCGCTGTCTCAGGGTGAGAGCGCAAGCCCCTCGAATCCGAGATGTGATCCAGCACACGGGATGCGCTTACCCGGGGGGTGTCCCCCGGACCCCAAACCGAACAAGCGAGGAGGGATGCCGATGAGCCGCCAAAGCGTGGCCAAGGCACACCAGAAGATCCAGGAGCTGGCCTGGGAGCCGATGTACCACACCCCCGTCAGCCAGTACGGGACCGACTACACCTTCCGCAAGGCGCAGAAGAAGGACCCGCTCAAGCAAGTGCTGCGGTCCTACTTCCCCATGCAGGAGGAGAAGGACCACCGGGTCTACGGCGCGGAGGACGGCGCGATCCGCGGCAACATGTTCCGGCAGGTGCAGGAGCGGTGGCTGGAGTGGCAGAAGCTGTTCCTGTCCATCATCCCGCTGCCGGAGATCTCGGCCGCCCGCGCGATGCCGCTGCTGTTCCGCAACGTGCCGAACCCTGAGCTGCACAACGGCCAGGCGATCCAGATGATCGACGAGGTCCGGCACTCGACGATCCAGCAGAACCTCAAGCGCCTGTACATGCAGAACTACATCGACCCGGCCGGCTTCAACAGCAGCCTCCGCAACTTCCAGAACGACTACTGCGGGACCATCGGCCGGCAGTTCGCCGAGGGGTTCATCACCGGGGACGCGATCACCGCCGCCAGCATCTACCTGACGATCGTCGCCGAGACGGCGTTCACGAACACCCTGTTCGTGGCCATGCCGGCCGAGGCGGCGGCCAACGGCGACTACCTGCTGCCGACGGTCTTCCACTCGGTCCAGTCCGACGAGTCCCGGCACATCTCCAACGGCTACGCGACGCTCCTCATGGCCCTGGCCGACGAGGAGAACCAGCAGCTGCTGGAGCGGGACCTGCGCTACGCCTGGTGGAACAACCACGCGGTCGTGGACGCGGCGATCGGCACGTTCATCGAGTACGGCACCAAGGACCGGCGCAAGGACCGCGAGTCCTACGCCGAGATGTGGCGCCGCTGGATCTACGACGACTACTACCGCAGCTACCTCGTGCCGCTGGAGAAGTACGGCCTCGTGATCCCGCACGACCTCATCGAGGAGGCCTGGAACCGGATCTGGAACAAGGGCTACGTGCACGAGGTCGCGCAGTTCTTCGCCACCGGCTGGCTCGCCAACTACTGGCGGATCGACCCGATGACGGACAAGGACTTCGAGTGGTTCGAGTACAAGTACCCGGGCTGGTATGACAAGTACGGCAAGTGGTGGGAGAACTACAACCGCCTCTCGACGCCGAACGGCCACCACCCGATCGTCGCGGAGGACGTGGACTACGTCTACCCGCACCGCTGCTGGACCTGCCTGGTCCCGTGCCTGATCCGCGAGGACATGGTCATGGACGAGGTGGACGGGCAATGGCGGACGTACTGCTCTGAGCCGTGCCACTGGACGGACGCCACGGCGTTCCGCCCGACCTACCAGGGCCGCCAGACCCCCAACATGGGCCAGCTCTCCGGGCACCGTGAGTGGGAGACCCTGTACCACGGCTGGAACTGGGCCGACGTCGTCAGCGACATGGGCTACGTCCGCGACGACGGCAAGACGCTCGTCGCCCAGCCGCACCTCAACCTCGACCCGAAGAAGATGTGGACGCTGGACCACCTGCGGCGGATGGGCCCGGTGCAGTCGCCGAACGTCCTGCTCAACGAGATGAACGACGCCGGCCGGCAGGCTTTCCACGCCGATTACGTGCGTCAGGGCCCCGCCGGCCGCCCGGCCTCGGCTCAGTCTTAATCCTTACACCATTCCGGACGACGGCGGCAGTCCGCCGAGCGGGCTGCCGCCGCCTGTCCGGTCCCGGCAGATATCTCCCGGGGGGGCGACCCCCGTACCCCCGGGCCTGCCCGATGAAAAGGGCAAGGATATCGGACAGGAACGCGAGGTTCTGGTGACGGACAAGCACATCGTGCGGTTTGAGCCGGTGGGGATCGAGATCGAGGTCGGCGAGGACCAGACGGTCCTGCGGGCCGCGGCCGAGCAGGGCATCATGCTCATGCACGGCTGCAAGGAAGGGCAGTGCGCTGCCTGCAAGTCCTTTCTGCTCGAGGGCGACGACGTGGAGCACGACCGCTACTCCACGTTCGCGCTGCCCGACTACGAGCGGGAGGAGGGCTTCACGCTGCTGTGCCGGGCGCACGTCTACGAGGACGTCACGATCGAGCTGCTCAACTACGACGAGGAGATGATCCGGTCGGGGCTGCCGATCGTCGAGGCC
>DATBEM010000132.1:0-13571 GCA_036276115.1 Trebonia sp. | reverse complement strand
GGTGGAGGTCAGCGTCACCGTCTTGCTGATCGCCAGCCGGGCCATCGTCTCCTCGCTGGCGCCCTGGTAGGCGGCGGGGTACTCCATCGCGCCGACGCCGATGATGGTGCCCTGGCCGGGCATCAGCCGGGGCACGGAGTGCTCGGTGCCGATGGTGCCGGGGTTGGTCAGCGAGATCGTGGTGCCCTGGAAGTCGGCGACGGTCAGCTTGCCACCGCGGGCCTTGCGGACCACGTCCTCGTAGGCGTTCCAGAACTGGCGGAAGTCCATCTCCTCGGCGGCCTTGATGCTGGGCACCAGGAGCTGGCGGCTGCCGTCCTTCGCCTGCAGGTCGATCGCGAGGCCGAGGCTGACGTGCCCGGGGGTGACGAGGACGGGCTTGCCGTCCTCTTCCGCGTACGAGCAGTTCATCGCGGGGAGCATCGTGGCCGCGCGGACGACGGCGTAGCCGATCAGGTGGGTGAAGGAGACCTTCCCGCCCTTGCCGCGCTGCAGGTGGTTGTTGACGACGATGCGGTTGTCGATCAGGAGCTTGGCCGGGACCGCGCGCACGCTGGTGGCAGTGGGGACGCTGAGGCTGGACTCCATGTTCGTCACCGTGCGGGCGGCGGCGCCGCGCAGCCGGGACGTCCGGGCGCCGGCGGGCAGCTGGGCCTTGGCCGCCGGCGTTCCGGGGGCGGCCGGGGCGGCCGGGCTCGCGGGAGCCGCGGGAGCGGTGCCCGTGGCCGGGGACCCGACTGCCCCCGCGGTCGCGGACTCCGCGGCGTAGGTGACCGGCGACCCCTGGGCGATGCCCGGGCGCGAGGGCCGGTAGTCGGCGAAGAAGCTCCACCACGCGCGGTCGACCGAGCCGGGATCGGCCAGGTAGCGCTGGTACAGCTCATCGACCAGCCACTCGTTGGCCCCGAAGTCGGCGCTAGCCGGGCTCGTGCCGTTGGCGTGGCCTGTTCCCTCAGTGCCAGCCCCGGCATCACCAGCGGCGGCGGCCGTGGCGGAGGGCTGGCTCGATGACGGCTCGCTGAGATCCGCGGCGGCACGCGGCGACTCAGAAGACACGGCGGACATCGCCTTCTTCCGAAGATTAGACGTGGATGAACTGACTCCCGTAATACAAGGCTACCCGCGGTCGCCGGAGACGGTTGGCTGCAAGCATCGCGATGACCAGCGAGATCGGTGTGGCATGGGTCACGCGGACCCAACGCCCGTCACCGCCGTGCCCGCGTGCCTTGTGGTAACGGCACTCGCTGGCGGGGTAGCCCGGCCTAACGATATTACCGGTTACCGTCCGCACGGGACGCCGCCAGTCCCGCAATGCGGAACTGAGCTGGCGGGCCCGTCGTGCCGGGCCGCCGGCTCGCTGTGCCCCGCCCAGGGACCGCGTTTTGCCCTCACGGGCGGGAGTCGGCGAGTACGCTCGGACAAGAACGCAGGCAGTAACGCCACGGGGCGTCCCGTACCTAGCGATTGCACGGGTTGATGTCAGGTGAGCGGTAGGCATCGGAGCACCGATGGCGATCAGGGGGACACGCGTCCCCAGCCTGCGCGCGCCCGGCATTCCGCCCCCGGTTACCAGCCGTGGGAGCCCGGCCCCGGCTGGGGGACCCAGGATTACGGGAGTGCCCAGGAATACCAGGCCGCCCAGGAGCGGCAGTTGCCCGGCCGCCAGGAGCCGTCGGCTTGGGCGGAGCACTCCGGCTGGCACGAGAGTCCCGCCGGGCAAGCGCACCCCCGCTGGCAACGCCCGGTTACCCCTGCCCCGGCCGGCGAGCGCCCCGTCCCCGCCGCTCCGCCCTGGCCCGGCGACGCGCCCCGCCCCGCCGAGGCAGCGTGGCCTGGCAACGCGGACCGGTCCAGCAACGCGCCGTGGCTCAGTGACCCCGCCCGGCTCAGTGACCCCGCCCGCCTCAGCGACGCGGGCTGGCGCGCGGCGCCGCAATGGCACCGCCCGCCCGGGGCCGGCTCGCAGCCAGCCCGGGGCCAGCACCGGCGCCCCGGGGACCCGCCCGCGGTCCCGCCCGGCTACGAATTCGACCCTCCGCCGGCGCCGGCCCGGCGCGGGCCGCGCCCGCTGGACCGGCCGCCGCCCCCGGCGGGGCCGGCGCGCGAGTCGGGACCGCATCCGGTTGCCCGCCCGGTGCCGCCCGCGCGGGCCTCGTTCGCCGCCCCCTTCCCGGCCCCGGTGCCGGTCGCCGTGCCTGGCTGGTCCCCGGCCGCCGCCCCGGCGTGGACCCCCGCCCCGCCCCGCCGCCCGCCGCGCGAGCGCCCGGCTCCGCCCGTCGCCCCCGTGCCCCCCGTCCCCCCGGCCCCGCCGGGCACCCTCGCGCCGCGGACCACCCCGGCCGGCCGCCGCGGTAATTCCCTCGCCCGCGAGGTGCTGCGCACCATGGGCCGCCGCAACCTGATGACCGGGCTGTTCATCCCGACCGCGGTCGCCATCGCGGTCGGCGTCGCCGTCGTGGTGGCGGCCGGCGCCAGCGGCGGGACCGGGGGCCTGCAACCGTCGGAGCTGTCGGCCGGCTACCCCCCGGCCCGGGTGGCGACCTCGAACTTCACGGCCACCCCGGCCATGGCCGGGCGGTCCCTGAGCTTCTCCCTCGCCCAGGTGTCGGCCGTCGGCCACGACCTCGTCGCCGTTGGCACCCAGGCGGGCGACCGCGTCGCCCGCACCCGCTTCCTGGTCTCGGCCGACGACGGCCGCAGCTGGCGGCTCGCCCCGGTGCAGGCCCCGGGCGGGGCGGCCCCGCCCCCCGGCCTGGGGGCGGTGATGCTGGCCGGCGGCCAGGCGGGCTGGCTCGCGATCACCCCGGATTCCTCGTTTACCTCTTCTCACGGGTCGGCGTTCCTGTCGCGCCCCGCTCTCCCGATGCAACGGGGTGACGTGATCACCAGCCTGGTCGCGACGGGAACCGGGTTCGTCGCGGGCGGCCGCAGTGCCCCCGGCGCGGCCACGAGCCCGGTGCCGGCACTGTGGCTCTCGCCCAACGGGACGTCCTGGCGGCGGCTGGCCGGGCCCGCGGCCGGCCTTCCCGCCCCGGCGGGCACCCGCGTCACCGGCATCACCCACGCCGCCGCGAACGGCATGGTGATCATGCTCGCGGGCACGCTGTCTTCGGGTGAGTCGGCCGTCTGGCGGTCCGCCAACGGCGGCGTGACCTGGACCCTGGCCACCGTCCCGGCCGGGCCCGGGGCGGCCGTGACCATCGCCGGGCTGGTGCCGCTGCGCGGCGGCTTCATGGCCGTCCGGACCGCGATCGTCGGCGGGGCCACCGGCGCGCGGGTGTACACCTCGCCCGACGGGGCCACCTGGACGGCCGCGGCCGGGGTGACCACGGCCGACGGGGCGCCCCTGACGATCGGCCAGGTATCGGGCGGCCCGGGCGGGGCCGCCATCGAGGGCAGCGCCGACGGCCTGCTCTTCGCGTTCTTGTCGGCCGACGGGACCTCCTGGTCGCGGACGCGGCCGCTCGGGAGCGCGGCGAGCGAGCAGGTGGGCGGGATGGCCCGCACCGCGACCGGCGGGGCGGTCATCGCCGCCGCCACCGGGGGAGGCGGCCGCATCGCGCCCGCGCTGACGCTGGTGGACGCCAGCGGCGGGCCGCAGCCAGTGGCGGTCACCGCGATCAAGGGCGTGACCCAGCCCGGGGTGGCGGTCAACGGCATCGCGACGGCGGGCGCCACCGAGGTGGCGGTGGGCGGCGCCGACGGCTCCCCGGCCGCGTGGGCGTCCGGCGACGGCGGCTCGACGTGGTCCCGGGGCGCTGGCGGCGCGCTCGCGCGCACCGGCGAGCAGCAGCTCACCGCGGCCGCGCACGGCCGCGCGGGCTGGGTGGCGGTCGGCGGCCAGGACGCCCCGGCGGGCAGCGCCCCCGCGGGGACGGCGGTCCCCGGCAGCGCGGTCCCCGGCAATGCCGCGTCCGGCGACGGCGCTCCCGGCAGCGTCGGCGGCGGCCTGGGCGGGGTCGTGGCCGCGCCGGGGCACCCGGTCGTGGTCAGCTCGCCCGACGGCCAGTACTGGACGACGCGGGACGGGGCGGGCGCCTTCGGCGCGGCCGGCCTCGTCACCTCGGCCGTCGCCGCCAGCGGGGCCGGCTACGTGATCGCCGGCTGGCAGGCCGCGGGCGGCCATACCACCGCGATGGCCTGGTACTCGGCGGGCCTGGCCGGGTGGCGGGCGCTGCGGCTGCCCGCGGCCGGCGGCGACACGATGGCGACCGCCGTGGCCGCGACCAGCCGCGGGTTCGTCGCCGTGGGCACGGCGGGCGGCCGCCCGGCCGCCTGGACGACGGCCAACGGGACGCAATGGCAGCCGGTCAGCGTCGGCCTGCCGGACGCGGGCGCGGTCGCCGCGCTCGGCTTCGTGGCCGCCAGCGGGCAGGCCGTGGCCGCCACCGGGACCGAGGTCACCCCCGACGGGCGGCGGCGGCCGTTCGCGGCGGTGTCGGCCGACGGCGGCGCGACCTGGACCCAGCAGGCGCTGCCGGCCCCGCCCGGCCCCGCGCCCGGGTCCCTGGAGGTGACCGCGCTGACGGCGGCGGGCGGCGGCTTCACCGCGACCGGCATGGCGGGGGCGCCCGGGAACCAGGACGTGGTGATCTGGACCCATGACCCGGCCGAGGGCGGCACCGTTACCAGCGGGACCTGGGAGGCCGCCGCGCCGGCGGGCTACGGGCTGTCCGGGCCGGGCGTCCAGGCGATCACGGCGCTGGCGGCCGCGGGCTCGACGCTGACCGGGGCCGGGTTCACCGCCACCGGCGCGGCCGAGTCGCCGACGATCTGGCAGTCCCCCATCCGGGGCTAGGCGAGCCGGTCTTAGGGTTGTGGGCCATGAGCACCCAGCCCCGAACCATCTTCGTTACCGGCGCCAGCAGCGGCTTCGGCGCGGCGACCGCGCGCCGCTTCGCCGCGGCCGGCGCGCGCGTGATCGCCAGCGCCCGCCGGGCCGAGCGGCTGAGGGACCTCGCGGCCGAACTGGGCGATCAGGTCCTGCCGGTGACCCTCGACGTCCGGGACCGGGCGGCGGTCGCGGAGGTCGTCGCCGGACTGCCGCCCGAGTTCGCCGAGATCGACGTCCTGGTCAACAACGCCGGCCTCGCGCTCGGCCAGGACCTGGCCCAGTCGGCTGACCTCGACGACTGGGACCAGATGATCGACACCAACTGCAAGGGGCTGGTGTACGTCACCCGGGCCGTCCTGCCGGGCATGGTCGAGCGCCGCCGGGGGCACGTGATCAACCTCGGCTCGGTCGCCGGCGCCTACCCCTACCCCGGCGGCAACACCTACGCGGCCACGAAGGCGTTCGTCCACCAGTTCAGCATCGCGTTGCGCAGTGACGTGCACGGCAGCGGCGTCCGGGTCACCGCGGTCGAGCCGGGGATGGCCGACACCGAGTTCTCCCGGGTGCGCTTCCACGGCGACGCGGGCAAGGCCGGCGCCGTGTACCAGGGCATGGAGCCGCTGACGGCGGACGACATCGCCGACGCGATTTACTGGACGGCGACGACGCCCGCGCACGTCAACGTCAACGTGATCGAGGTGATGGCGACGGCCCAGTCATGGGCCGCCTACCAGGTCGCCCGCGAGGGCTGAGGGCTGAGGGCTGAGGGCTGAGGGCGAGGGGCTGAGGGCGAGGGGCTAGGGGCGAGCGGGCGCACCGCGGCCGGGCCCCAGGGCGGCGAACACGTCGTCGCGCCGGTTGGCCAGGGACGGGATGGCCGCGCGGACCGTGTCCACCAGGGACAGGTCCGCCTCGACCACCGCGACGCCGGCGGCCGGGCCGAGGTCGGCCCGCACGACGCCCATCGGGTCGATCAGCAGGCTGCGGCCCACGCCGGTCGGGGCGCGAGTCGCCGGGGCGTCAGTGTCGGGGACCTGGTCGGCGGCGGCGATCCAGACGGTGTTCTCGATCGCGCGGGCGCGCAGCAGCGTCACCCAGTGCTCTTCCTTGAACGTCCCGGCCGCCCAGGCGGCGCTGACCGTCACCAGCCGGGCGCCCGCGACCGCCAGCGCCCGGGTCAGCTCCGGGAACCGGATGTCGTAGCAGACCTGCAGGCCCACGGGGGCATCCGCCAGGGTGGTGACGACCACCTCGCTGCCCGGCGCGACCGTCTGCGACTCCAGCGTGCCGAGGGCGTCGAACAGGTGCAGCTTGCGGTAGGACGAGACCAGCGACCCGGCCGCGTCGAACGCGACCGCGGTGTTGTGCACCCGCCCGTCGCCGGCCGGCTCGAAGACGCCGATCACGGCCGCGACCCCGCTCGCCGCGCAGGCCGCGGCGACCTGCGAGCAGAACGGGCCGTCGAGCGGCTCGGCCGCCCGCGCCAGGTCCTCCCCGAACCGGACCATCGTCGCCTCGGGGAACACCGCGAGGCTGGCCTGCCCGGCGGCCGCCTCGTCAAGGGCGGACTTCACCCGCGACAGGTTGACCGACGGGTCCGGGCTCACCGGGATCTGGCACAGGGCAAGGCGCATGAGCCCACGATAACCCGTCGGCCATGATCTCATGAGCCTATGAAGCGACCTCTGCTCAACCGGCGGCTCGCCCCCTTCGGCACCACGATCTTCACCGAGATGTCCGCCCGCGCGGTCGCCACCGGCTCGGTCAACCTCGGCCAGGGGTTTCCCGACACCGATGGCCCGCAGGCCGTCGCCCGCCGGGCGATGGACGCGATCGCCCGCGGCGAGGGCAACCAGTACCCGCCGCTGCCCGGGGTCGCCCCGCTGCGGCAGGCGATCGCCCGCCACCAGGACCGGTTCTATGGCCTGGCGGTCGAGCCGGACTCCGAGGTGCTGGTCACGGCGGGCGCCACCGAGGCCATCGCCGCCGCGATCCTGGCCCTGACCGAGCCCGGGGACGAGGTGGTCGCCTTCGAGCCGTTCTACGACTCCTACGCCGCGACGATCGCGATGGCCGGCGCCACCCGGGCCGGGGTCACGCTGCGGGGCCCGGACTTCCGGCCCGACCTGGACGCGCTGGCCGCCGCGGTCACCGAGCGCACCCGGCTGCTGCTGGTCAACACGCCGCACAACCCGACCGGGATGGTCCTCACGCCCGCCGAGACCGCGGCGATCGCCCGCCTCGCGATCGAGCGCGACCTGCTCGTCGTCACCGACGAGGTATACGAGCACCTCACCTACGACGTGGCCCACGTCCCGCTGGCCACGATCCCGGGCATGCGCGAGCGGACCGTGACGATCAGCTCCGGCGGCAAGGCGTTCGGCTTCACCGGCTGGAAGGTCGGGTGGGCGACGGCCGCCCCCGAGCTCATCACCGCCGTCCGCACGGCGAAGCAGTTCCTCACGTTCGTCGCCAGCGGGCCATTCCAGTTCGCGATCGCCGACGCCCTCGACCTGCCGGGCGAGTACTACGAAGAGCTCGCCCGCGACCTGAAGGCCAAGCGCGACCTGCTGGCGGCGGGCCTGGCCGAGATCGGCTTCGAGGTCGGCCGCAGCGACGGCACGTACTTCCTCACCACCGACATCACCCCGCTCGGGGAGACTGACGGGGTGGAGTTCTGCCTGGCGCTGCCCGAGCGGGCCGGCGTCGTCGCCATCCCCTCGTCGGTCTTCTACGACGACAAGGATGCGGGCCGCACCCAGGTCCGGTTCGCCTTCTGCAAGCGCCGCGAGGTCCTGGAGGAAGCCCTGAACCGCCTCGCGGTCCTCAAGCGCTGACCGGCCGGCCGGGCGGCCGCGAGTGCCCGCGCGCCCGCTGCCGGGGCGGGCGGGACGGGGCTACGCTGGGGTGATGAACGCCGGCGAGCTGGCCGCGGCGGACGCGGCATTCGGAACCGACCTCTACGCGCGGCTGGCCGGGCCCGGGAACCTCGTGTTCTCGCCCGCCTCGATCGCGGCTGCCCTGCGCATGGCCCTCATCGGGGCGCGGGGCGAGACCGCCACCGAGCTCGCTCACGTCCTGCACCTGCCCGGCGAGGCGGGCTCGCTGGCCGGGGTTGCCCGGAACGCGAGCGCCGCCCTGGCCGGCTTCCGCGCCGGGCGGGACCTCACGCTCCGGACCGTGAACACGGCGTGGGTCGATCAAGCCGTCGTCGTGCGAAGAAGTTTCCTCGACCAGCCGGTCGAGGTCGCCGAGGCCGACTTCAGGCATCAGCCCGACGCGGCCCGGCGGCAGGTCAATGCCGCCATCGCGGAGCAGACGGCGGGCAAGGTCACCGACCTCATCGCGCCCGGCCTGATCAGCGACCTCACCCGGCTCATCCTGGTCAGCGCGATCTACCTGAAGGCGCGATGGGAGCACGAGTTCCCGGCCGCCGACACCCGCAAGGACGCCTTCTACCCCGAGCGCTCGGGCCCGGCCCAGGCCGACATGATGCGCTTGCGGGCCACCCTGGCCTACGTCCAGGGCGACGGGTACCAGGCAGTCCTGCTGCCCTACCGGGGCGGGCCGGCCGCGCTGGCCGTCGTGCTGCCCGACGGGCCGCTGTCGCGGTTCGCGCTGGCGGATCACGGCGGGCTGGCCACGATCGTGCACGGGCTGCTGCGGGCCGGGGAGTGCCAGGTGGACCTGCGGCTGCCCCGGTTCACGATCACGGCCGGCTTCCTGCTGGGGGACACGCTGCGGGCGCTGGGCGCCGCCACCGCGTTCGGGGCCGACGCCGACCTCAGCGGGATCGCCGACGGCGAGCGGCTGGCGGTCAGCGAGGTGGTGCACCAGGCGTTCATCGACGTGGACGAGCAGGGCACCGAGGCGGCGGCCGCGACCGCCATGGCCATCGCGGCGATGGCGTTGCGGGCTCCCCGGCGCCCGGTCGTGCTCACCGCTGACCGGCCGTTCCTGTTCGCGGTGGTGGAGACCGGCTCGGGGCTCCCGCTCTTCCTGGGTCAGCTCACCCGGCCGTAGCTCTCGGTACGCTTGCTGGCGTGCAGCAACAGCCAGAGTGGGATGTCGCGGTCGTCGGGGGCGGGCCCGCCGGGCTGGCGGCGGCGCACGCCGCCGCCATGGCCGGGGCGTCAACGGTCATCCTCGAGCGGGCCGAGCATCCCCGGTACAAGACGTGCGGCGGCGGCCTCATCGGGGCCTCCCTGAACGCCGTCCGGGACCTGCCCGTCATCCCCGCGAAGGACGAGATCCGCGCGGTGACCTGCAGCCTGCGCGGCGGCCGGGAGTTCACCCGGGCCGAGCCGGCCTCCGGCCGGCCGCTGCTGCAGATGGTGATGCGCGACGACTTCGACGCCGCGCTGCTGGAGCGGGCGCTGGCGGCCGGGGCCAAGGTCCGGCAGAAGACCGTGGTGCGCGGCCTGTCCGAGGAAGACGGCCAGGTGGCGATCAGGCTCGGCGACGGGACGACGGTGACCGCGGCGGTGGTCATCGGCGCGGACGGGTCCGCCGGGGTGACCGGGCGGCACGTCGGGGTGACGTTCGCCCAGGTGGACCTGGGGCTGGAGCTGGAGATCGCGATCCCGCCGGCGGAAGTGCCGCGGTGGGCGGGGCGGGTCATCCTCGACTGGGGCGAGATCCCGGCCTCCTACGGGTGGGTGTTCCCCAAGGGCGACCGGCTGACCGTCGGGGTCATCGCCGCCCGCAAGACCGAGGCCGGGCCGCAGGCCGACGCCACCCGCGCGTACCTGCGCGAGTTCGTGGCCCGCCTGGGCCTGGCGGGCCACGAGGCGGTGCGCGACTCGGGGCACCTGACCCGCTGCCGCCGCGAGGACGCCCCGCTGCGGGCCGGGCGGGTCATCGTCGCCGGGGACGCGGCCGGGCTGCTGGAGCCATGGACCCGCGAGGGGATCAGCTTCGCGCTGCGCTCGGGCGCCCTGGCGGGGGCCAGCGCGGCGAAGGCGGCGGCCGCCGGGTCACCCGCCGGCCTCGCGTCCGCCCTCGATGAGTACGGCGTCGCGATCGACCGGGGACTGGGGGAGGAGATGCGCGCGAGCCGCAAGCTGCTGGCCGTCTTCACCCGGCATCCCGGCTTTTTCCACGGGGCGATGTCAACGCGCCTGGGATGGCGCTTGTTCACGCGGTTCTGTCGCAGCGAGTTGCCTTACCAGGAGTTCTTGCAATATCGGTACGCTCGCTTGGCGTTGTCCGTTCTCAATCGTTTGTAATTGCATGGTCACATTATGGCATGTCCCGTTGACGTGGGTGGTTACCTCAGGTTTCCTGGTGTCCTTATGGGGGAAAAGCTGACGAGCCACGCGCTGGACTGGGACCTCAGCGCGGCTGACGTACTCCGCATGATGCGCCACGACGACAATCTAGTGGCGCTGCTGGGGACGTGGGCAGGTGGCAACGACATCATCGCGTCGGTCCCGGTAATTACTTGTCATGATGTGTCCGAAATGTGCGCAGACTTTCCCGATCAACAGGGATTGCGTGAAAGGGAACCGAAATTCGGCGGCGGCTGGATCGGTTTCCTGGGGTATGGCGCGTCGAGTGAGTTCCTGCCCGTGCCGCCCGCGCCGGGCGGGCCGCGGCGGCTGCCCGCCTCGTGGTGGGGCTTCTACGACCACGTGCTGCGCCGGGACCGGGCGACCGGCCAGTGGTTCTTCGAGGCGCTGGCCCTCGACGGCCGCGAGCGCGCGGTAGCCGCCCGGCTGGCCCGGCTGCGGCAGCGGGCGGCGGGGGCGCTGCCCGCCCCGTCCGGGCCCGGGCGGGCGGCAGGCGAGCGCGAGTACGCGCTCGGCGCCTTCACGCTGACGCCCTCGCCCGCCGAGCACCGGCGGGCGGTCGCGCGGACGGTGGAGTACATCCGGCAGGGCGACATCTTCCAGGCCAACATCTGCCTGCGGCTGCAGGCGGAGTTCGCCGGGGACCCGCTGGACGCGTTCTGCGCGGCGACGACCCGGCTGGACCCGCCCTACGCGGCGTTCCTGCGCCTGCCGGGCGGGGCCGCCCTGGCGAGCCTGTCGCCCGAGCTTTTCCTCAAGCGGACCGGGGACCGGGTGCAGTCGTCGCCGATCAAGGGGACGCGGCTGCGCCCGCCGGACCCGGTGGCGGCCGAGCTGTCCCGCCAGGAGCTGGCGAGCTCGGCCAAGGACGGGCCCGAGAACGTCATGATCGTCGACTTGATGCGCAATGACCTGAGTCGCGTCTGCGTCCCCGGCACCGTGCGGGTGCCGGCCCTGCTGCGCCCGGAGCCGCACCCGGGGATCTGGCACCTTGTGTCAGATGTAGTTGGTAAGCTACTGCCTGTAGCCGACGATGAGTCCCTGATCTCGGCCACATTCCCTCCTGGCTCCGTGACCGGCGCGCCGAAGGTGCGCGCGCTGGAGATCATCCACGAGCTAGAGCCGGTGCCGCGCGAGGCTTATACCGGCGCCATCGGTTACCGCAGCCCCCTCGCAGGTCTTGAACTTAACGTGGCAATACGTACATTTGAGTTCCAGGAGAGTCGAGTGTGGCTAGGGAGTGGCGGTGGCATCACCGCGCGGTCTGAACCAGGCAGTGAGTACCGGGAGTGCCTCGTGAAGGCGCGCCCGCTGATCGCGGCGATCGGGGGCGAGATCGCCGAGGCGGACGCCGCCGGGGAGGACGGCCCGCTGCCCGAGGGGCTGCGGCCGCGGGCAGCCATGGGCGTGTTCACGTCGCTGATGGTCGCCGACGGGCTGGTGGCCGACCTCGCGGAGCACCTTGCCCGCCTGGAGGCGAGCACCGTCGAGCTGTACGGCAAGCGACTGCCGGAATGGCTGCTGGGAGACCTGGCGGCCTGCCTGGGCGAGCGGCCCACCGGGCGGCTGCGGCTGACCGCCCGCCCCGTGGGCGGCCCGTTGCAGGTGAAGATCGAGGTGGTGCCGGCCGGCGGGGCGGCGCAGGCGGCGACCTTGCGGCCGGTCCTCCTGCCCGGCGGCCACGGGCGGCACAAGTGGCGCGACCGGCGGCAGCTGGCCGAGCTGAGCGCGCGGGCCGAGCGCGAGCGCGCCCTCGGGGCGGATGAGCACCTGCTGATCGTGGACGCTAACGGGGACGTGCTGGAAACCGACCGGGGCAACATCTTCGCCCTGCTCGACGGAGTGCTGTGCACCCCGCCGCTGGACGGGCGGCTGCTGCCGGGAGTCACCCGGACGGCGGTCATGCGGCTGGCGGGCGAGGCGGGCATCGGCGTCAAGGAGGGGCCGCTCACCGAGGCCGGGCTGGCTGGCGCGGCCGAGGTGTTCATCACGAACTCAGTGCGCGGGCTCATCCCCGTCCGGCCCGGGCCGGTGTCCGGCCGCCTGGCCGTGGCCCTGGCCGCCCGCCCGGCCGAGCCGGCCCGGCTGGCCCGCGCGGACTGGGCTGACGGCGGCTGGCCGTGGTCAGGGCCGCAGGCCGCCCGGCCGCCACTAGCACGACCGGAACCAGCACGACCGGAACCAGCACGACCGGAACCAGCACGACCCGAACCAGCACGACCCGAACCAGCACGACCCGAACCAGCCGGGCTGCCAGCGGCCGCCGGGGAAGCCGCAGTGCCCGAGGCGGTGGTGCCCGAGGCGGGAATGCCCGAAGCGGGAATGCCCGAGGCGGTGGTGCCCGAGGCGGTGGTGCCCGGGTTCGCGGAGCGTGACTCGCCGGGACCTGGTGGCCGGGCACGCGGTCCCCGCGGGCACGCTTCCCGTGGGCAGTGGGCGGCGGCGCCGGGCTGCGCCACGCGCGGGACGGGGGTGCACGGGGCCCGGGTGCATCCCGCCCCGGGCGCGGGCCTCGACCGGCCCGCCGAGGGCGGCGAGCGGGACGGCCGTCCGCTGGTCGTCCTCATCGACAACTACGACTCGTTCACCTACAACCTGGCGCACCTGCTGTCGGAGGCCGGCTGCGAGGTCGAGGTGATCAGCAACGACGAGGTGGAGGCGGCCGACGTGGCGGCCGCGCACCCGGCCGGGATCGTCATCTCGCCCGGCCCGTGCGCCCCGGCCCAGGCGGGCATCAGCGTGGACGTCATCCGGGCGTGCGGCGCGACGACGCCGACGCTCGGCATCTGCCTCGGGCACCAGGCGATCGCCGTGGCCTACGGGGGTAGCGTCGTGCGCGCCCCCGCGCCGGCCCACGGCTTCGCCTCCCGGGTGAGCCACGACGGCCGCGGGGCGCTGGCGGGGCTGCCGGCGGGCTTTCCCGCCGCCCGCTACCACTCGCTGGTCGTGGACGAGGCATCGCTGCCGCCGTCGCTGGTGGTCACCGCGCGCCTGGCGGACGAGCCGGGGACCGTGATGGGGCTCCGGCACGCCGCCCACCCGGTCGAGGGGCTGCAGTTCCATCCCGAGTCGATCCTCACCGTGGCGCACGGCGCGGCGATCATCGGCAACTTCCTGCGCGCGGTCCGGCGCTAGCCCGCCGCCGGGTTTCCCGGGCCGGCGGCGTGTCCGGGCAACCTCAGCAAGCCCGCCCGGAGGCCGTGCCGGGCGATCTTCGGGACTCCTGCCCTGAGAAAAACCCGCGCACGCGGTGGTGGCTGGTTCCTGGGTGCCTGCGGGGCCGGCGGGGAGGGTGACCGGGGCACCTGGTGCCCGCGTGCCGTCACCCGGCCAGCCGGCCTGGCCGGCGCTGCCAGCGGCGACTACCCGGCAAGCCGCCGCATGGGTAAAGATCGACCGGGCGCGACCTAGAGCGCCGCGTCCGCGCGGTTGGCGAGGCCCATGTC
>DATBEM010000131.1:0-6702 GCA_036276115.1 Trebonia sp. | reverse complement strand
GGCGAGTTGTTGGGCGGTGGCGGGGTTGGTGCCGGTTTCGTGGGTGATGATCTGGGCTTCGTGGTGGGGGGCGGGGTAGGTGAACTCGATGGCCATGAAGCGCTGGCGGGTGGAGGGCTTGAGGTCCTTGGCGGCGGCCTGGTAGCCGGGGTTGTAGGAGATGACGAGGAGGAAGTCGGGGTGGGCGGGGATGGTGGCGGAGAGCCGCTCGACGGGGAGGTTGCGGCGGTGGTCGGTGAGGGCGTGGAGGATGACGGTGGTGTCTTTCCTGGCTTCGACGATCTCGTCGAGGTAGCAGAGGGAGCCGTCGCGGACGGCGCGGGTGAGGGGGCCGTCGAGCCAGGTGGTGCCTTCTGCTGACAGGAGGTAGCGGCCGACGAGGTCGGCGCTGGTGAGGTCGTCGTGGCAGGAGACGGTGACGAGGGCGGTGGCGGGGTCGCGGTGGTTGTCGCGGGCGGTGTGCCAGGCCATGTGCTCGACGAAGCGGGTCTTGCCGCTGCCGGTGGGGCCCTTGAGCAGGACGGGGATCCGGCGGGCGTAGGCGGCGCGGAACACCTCGACCTCATCGCCGGCCGGCAGGTAGAACGGCTCAGGACTGACGGTCGCGGCCGGCCCGTGCCCGGCCTCCTCGATCACCTCACGCACGGTCGAACTCCCCTCGCTGCTCGCGGGCGATCCACGCGGCCGGGTCGGGCGCGTAGTCGCGGTGGTAGTCCCCGGGGAAGTTGATGCCGGGGACGGCCGGGATCCAGTCGTACTCCAGGTGACGGGTGCCGCCAAGGCTCTCCGCCAGCCGCACCACCCGCGGGTGGTCCAGCGCCGTCAGCCGCCCCTGGTCGATGACCTTGACCCACTCCCCGGTGCTGCGCCGCTTGATCTCGTAGGTGGCGAACAGGTTGTGGACATGCGGGAAGTGCATCGTCGGGAGCTTGTTGGACTTCGCGTAGGCCAGGAACGCCTGGTCCCAGTGCTCGGCGCCGAAGCCGAAGTGGATGACGCCCGCCTGCGCCCGCTCGGGCAGGTTGGTCCAGGAGTCGTTATAGGACCACAGCGTCTCGATCTGCCGGTAGCTCTTGGCGTTGGTGCCGATCGACGCGTCGTTGAAGTAGGCCCACCCGCGATAGGGGAAGCCCGGGTACTGCACGTCGCGGTAGCGCTCGACCACCTCGCGCCACAGGTCGCCGTAGCGGCCGCCGCCCTCGATCCGCGCGATCATCCCGCTCTCGACGGTGACCTGGACGTGCGGGTAGTAGCCGGTGTGGTTGCTGGTCCCGCCGATCACGCCGTTGAGGGTGGGCATGAGCGTCCGGGCCTCGCGCAGGAAGGTCTCGGCCGGGTGCCCGAAGCGGATCCCCTGGATGGTGGAGCCGAGGATGTGGCCGGAGATGTAGGCCCCCTTGGGCCACAGGGCCGCCTGCTGCTCGGTCACCTCCCAGCCGATGTCGGTTCCCTCGGGGCTGGTGATCCGGACGGCGGCGGCGTCGCGGAAGGCGTCCACCACCAGGAGGTCAGCCTCGCGCCAGACTTCGTCGGGGAAGCTGTTGGCGTGGGAGATGAAGTCCTCGTAGGTCGCGTAGACCCAGTTGTTGCGCAGCTTCTTGCTGGCCGCCCGGCGCCAGTGGGACCGGCCGGCCTCGCCCGCGAGGACGCCGGTGTAGCCGGGCCGGTCGTCGAGGAACTTCTTCAGCGAGGCGGCCGCCACGTTGAACTCGACGCCCTCCTCGATCATCGGCGGCAGCCGGTCGGTGATCTCCCGCCAGCCGTCGGCGGCGCTGTAGGCCTGCACCTCCATGCCCAGGTCGGTCACGTCGATGCGGTCGACCTTGGCCACCCCGTCCTCCAGCAGCGCCTGCTTGATGGCCTCGAAGACCACCTCGCTCTGGTGCGGGAACGTGACGATGAGGAGCTCATCGCCGCCCGCGATGCCGCCGAGGGCCGAGCGGCCGTAGCGCCGCCGCACGTGCGAGCGGGCCAGCGGCATGAGGTCGGCCACGCTGTCGGTCCGCTCCTGGAGCAGGTAGCGGGGGAAGCGGGGAGCGGGGTAGTCAAAGCCGTCGAGGGGCGCGGGAACGCCCGGGGGGCTGAGGATCTCGGCCGTCAAGGCTCCTCCTTGTGCTGGTCGCAACGTCGGGTACCAGGGGCCACCGCCCGCCCGCGGGCAGGGCCCGGCCAGCCCCGCGGGCCACGGGTGGCGGCCGGGGGCGGGCTGCTTGGTGAGAAAGGCTCCTAGGCGAGCATCGTCTGGGCCGGGGGGACGGCCGGGGCGAGCGCCTCCTCGGGCGCGGTCGCCTGCCGGGGCAAGACGATCGCGGTGCCAGGGTCGGGGATGAGGTAGACCGCATCGCCGTGGGACATGCCGACCTTCTCCTGGTAGACCCGCACGCGCAGGAGCTGCTCGCCAACGCGGACGTGGTAGTCCCAGCAGTCGCCGTGGTAGATGCTGAACTCGACGGTCCCCGCCCAGTCGCCCTCGCGGCGCGACAGCCGGAAGCTCTCCGGCCGCAGGAAGACGCTGACGTCGTCCCCCGCGCCCACGCCGTGGGCGTTGGCGCAGCTCAGGACCGACTCGCCGACGCGCACGGTCACGCCGTCGCCGCCGAGGGCGGTCACCACGCCGTCGAGGGTGTTGCTGACGCCGAGGAACCGGGCGGTGAACTCGTTGCGGGGGAAGCTGTAGATCTCCTGCGGCAGGCCCCGCTCGACGATCACGCCGCCGTTCATGACCACGACGTCGTCGGAGATGGCCAGCGCCTCGTCCTGGTCGTGGGTGACGAACACCGTCGTGATGCCCAGCTGCTGCTGGACCAGGCGGATCTGGTCGCGCATGCGGTCGCGCAGGCCCTTGTCGAGGTTGCTCAGCGGCTCGTCCAGCAGGAGCACCTTGGGGCGCCGCACGAGCGCGCGGGCCAGGGCGACGCGCTGCTGCTGGCCGCCGGACAGGTTGGGGGCGGGGCGGCTGGCGAAGTCGGCCAGCCCGACCATGTCGAGGGCCTCCAGCGCGCGCTGCCGCGCCTCGGGGCGGGGCACCTTGGACTTGCCGACCCGCAACGGGAACATGACGTTCTCGATCACCGTCATGTGCGGCCAGATCGCGTAGGACTGGAAGACGATCCCGATCGGGCGCTTGTCGGGCCCGACGAAGACGCCCCGGCGGGGGTCGGACACGACCCGGCCGTCGATCTCGACGGTGCCGGCGTCGTTGCGCTCCAGCCCGGCGATCATCCGCAGGGTCGTGGTCTTGCCGCAGCCGCTGGGGCCGAGCAGGGCGACGAACTTCCCCTCGGGGATCTCCAGGTCCAGGCCGTCGACGGCGTTGGCCGTCACCGCGCGGCCCGGGTAGCGCTTGGTCAGTCCCGTCAGCTTGATCATCGATATTTCCGTTCTTGCCGTACGTGCGGGGTTCGGGGCGGCGGCCAGGTCAGCGCGGCTGGCGGATGCCGACGGCGCGCGTGAGCACCTGCACGAGCACCACGAGCAGGACCAGGAACGCGACCATCAGGATGCCGAGCGCCGCGACGACCGGGTAGTCGCCGTTGCGGAACAGGTCGTAGATCTGCACGGAGACGACCTGGGTGTTGGTCGAGTAGAGGAAGATCGCGGCCGAGATCTCCCGGAACGACACGATCATCGAGTAGAGGAACGCCGCCAGCAGGGACGGCATCAGCAGGGGGACGAAGATCCGCCGGAAGCCCTGGAACCAGGTCGCGCCGCTGCTGGTGGCCGCCTCCTCCAGCTCGTCCTTGATCGCCGCCATGCCGGGGACGATGTAGCGCATGGCGTACGGCATCGTGATCGTCACGAACGCGACGACGAGGATCGCGATCGTCCCGTAGAGGTGCACCGGGAGCGGGGCGACCAGGTAGAAGTACAGGATGCCGACGCCCATGATGACGCTCGGGACCGCGATCGGCACCGTGGCCAGGCCGTCGAGGAGGCCCCGGCCGGCGATCTTGGTCTTCACCGTGATGTAGGCGACCAGGGCGCTGAGCACGGTCACGATCAGCCCGGTGCTGACCGAGACGATCAGGCTGTTCTTCACCGACTGCACCAGCGACGGCTGCTTGAAGACGGCCGAGAAGTTCGAGAAGGTGAGGTCGCCGAGGGCGGACAGGCTCGGGGTCTCATAGCCCGGCAGGAGCGAGGACCACAGCAGCATCAGCAGCGGCAGCGCGACCGCGACGACGAAGAACACCAGGAAGCAGGCGAAGCCGAGCCAGCGCCACTTGCCGAGGTCCTGGACCTGGCCGCGGAAGCCCTTGCCGGTGATGGTCGCGATGCTCGCGCCCCGGCCCACCCGCCGCGACAGGTACAGCCCGCCGACCGCGATGACCAGGACGAAGATGCCGATGACGCCGACCGTGCCGTAGGCCGGGGGGAACTGCTGGAGCGCCAGGTAGATCTGGCTGACGAAGACGAACGTGTGGCCGGGGACGCCGATGAGCTGCGGGACCTCGAAGTTGGAGATCGTCTGGATGAACATCAGCAGCGCGGCCGACAAGATCGCGGGGCGGACCATGCGCACGGTGATGGTGAAGAACGTCCGCACCGGCGAGGCGCCCGAGGCCATCGCGGCCTCCTCCAGGGAGGAGTCCATCGAGGAGAACGCGGCCGTCCCCATCAGGTAGGCGACCGGCACGACGTGCATCGACTGGACGAAGACCATGCCCGCCAGCGAGTAGATGTTGAAGGCGGGCAGCCCGATCGCCTCGAACAGGTGGTTGAGCGGGCCCTGGCCGGGCGACAGCAGCAGGCTCCAGGCGATCGTGTTCAGGACGCCGGGGATGATCATCGGCACCAGGGCGGCCGCCCGGGCGAACGCCTTGAACGGCGCGTTGGTCCGCACCACCAGCCACGCCAGCCCGAACCCGATCACGATGCAGATGACGGCGGTGGCGGCGGAGTAGATGAACGAGTTCGCGACCAGGGTGCCGAACCCGGAGGCGGTGAACGTCTGGCTGAAGTTGGCAAGCGTCCAGCTACTGGCGCCGATCCCGAGGAAGTTGCTCTGGAAGCTGGCGTAGAGCATCGTGCACACCGGCACGAGCGCGAGGAAGGCCACCACGATCGACGCGATAGCCATGGTCAGGTAGCGCCCCGACAACGCCCGGTACCAGCCGGCCCGGCGGTAACGGGGCGGCGGCGGGGCCTTCTGCGCGGGTGCGTCGAACAGCGTGGTCATGGGGGCAAGCTCCTTGCGGGTCAGCGTATACCGGCCAATGGCGATGCCCCGGAGCGGCCGGACGGGCCGCTCCGGGGCACGTGGCTAGGACTGCGCGTGGAACGCTGACTGCAGCTCGGAGAGCTCGGAGTTGTACTGGGCCGACGGCAGGGTCGGGTTCCCCCAGGACGGGGGCCACTTGCTGGTGTCCCAGACGGTGGTGTCGTTGGTGACGTCGGGCCGCAGGCTGGTGTGGTTGGTGGTGTCCACCACCGCCTGCTGGCCGGCCTGGGAGACCATCCAGTTGTCGAACAGCCGGGCGGCGGCCGGGTGCGGGGCGTTCAGCACGACATCAATGAGGTTCAGCGACGACGGCAGCGGGTTCAGGTTGAGGAAGTCGACCTCCTTGGGGGTCTTCTTCTTCAGCGACGCGGCCTTGTACCCGTAGGCGGTCACGGCGCCGGCCGGCTCACCCGCCTGGACGTCCGTCAATGCCTCGGTGTGGCTCTCGACCAGCGTCGGGTTGTTGGCACCGAGCTTCTGGATCAGGGCGAGCGCGGCCGTGTGCCCTAGCTGCTTGATTAGCGAGTCGTACCAGTTCACCGCGGTCGGGTCAATCGAGAACTTGCCCTTCCAGGCCGGGTCAGTGAAGGTCTGCAGGCTGGTGGGGACGGGCAGCCCCTTCTGCGCGACGACCGTCGGGTTCCACGCGAGCACGGTGGTGACGGCGTAGACGACGCTGGTGTAGCCGGGCGGGAGCGACAGGCCCGAGGGCAGCGGGGCGGTGTTCGGCGAGTTATAGGGCTGCAGCGCGTTCGCCTGGATCAGCTGGGCAACCTGGGGCGAGTCACCGCTCACGACGTCGGCCGTGAACTGGTGGCCCTTCTGCTCGGTGATGATCTTGGGCGGGAGCTGGGAGGCGCTCAGCCGCAGGGCGTTGATCTTGATCTTCGGGTAGGCCTTGTTGAACGCGGCGACGATCGGGGCGACGTCGGTCGAGGCGAAGGTGGTGTACCAGTTCACCTGGCCCTCGGTATTGGCGGCCGTCGCGAGGTCGGCCGCGGACATCTTGTCGTAGTCCGCACTCGTCGTGCTACTGCCAGTCGAAGAGCTCGAGCAGGCGGCCGCGCCGGCGGCCAGTCCTAGGGCGGCCAGCGGGACGGCGACCCACCGGACAAACCGAGTTCTCATTCGATGATCCCTCCCTGACCACGGCCACGACCGTCGGAGCCGTATACTGCGCCAGTGTTGCGCGCGTCACGTCCGAGTATGGCACGATGGTCAGACCATTTGTCAATCCCCGGTTTGACCGGTTTCCGCCCCGACAAGCGGAGACGCCCCGGAGTGACGATCGGCCACCGACAGTAAAGCGATAACCTTTTACCTTTGTTATTGGTCTTACCTTAATAGGCGCCGGGCGACTACACTGGCCCCGCAGGAAGCCCGCCGCGGGCGACGAGCCCGCGGCTGGCCACGACGAGAGAGCCGGGGATTGATGGCCGCTGAGAGCGCAAACCACAGGCCAGCACCGGACATGTTCAGTC
>DATBEM010000130.1:0-18101 GCA_036276115.1 Trebonia sp. | reverse complement strand
GGCCTGGCCCGCCGCCGCACTCGCTTGTCCAGGGCCGGGGTAGCGTTGCCGTCATGGCTGAGGCAGACCGGGTGACGGTGTCAGTGGCAGAGGGGATCGCCGAGGTCCGGCTGTCCCGGCCGGACAAGCGCAACGCGCTGGACCCGGCGATGTTCCGCGCTCTCGTGCTGGCGGGCTCACGGCTGCGGGAGACGCCGGGCCTTCGGGTGGTGGTCCTGTCCGGGGAGGGCCAGGACTTCTGCGCGGGCCTGGACTTCGCGTCGTTCGGAGCGATGCGCTCTGGCGGCCTGGACCCGTTCGGGGATGTCCCGGCGGCGCCCGGCCCGGCTCAGGTCGTCCCCCAGCGGGCCGCGTTCACCTGGGCCGGGCTCCCGGTCCCGGTCATCGCCGCCATCACCGGCAACGCGCTCGGCGGCGGCCTGCAGATCGCCCTCGGGGCCGACATCCGCCTCGTCGCCCCCGACGCCCGGCTAGGGCTGCTGGAGGTGAACTGGGGCATCATCCCCGACATGACCGGCACCCAGCTGCTGCCCGAGCTCGTCGGCCGCGACGTAGCCAAGGAGCTCACGTTCACCGGCCGGATCGTCAGCGGCGAGGAAGCCGTCCGGATCGGCCTGGCAACAAGACTCGAACCGGACCCGTACGCGGCTGCGCGGCATATGGCGGCGGAGATAGCGGCTCGTAGTCCGCACGCGATCCGCGCGGCCAAGCGGCTGCTCGACCTCGCCGGCCGGGTGGACCTGGCGACGGGCTTCGCCCGCGAGCAGGCCGAGATCGCGCCCCTGATCGGCAGCCCGAACCAGGTCGAGGCGATCACCGCCCGCTTCGAGAAGCGCCCCCCGCGCTTCACCGACGCCTAGCGCCGGGCCCCGCCCGCCTAGGGCGTGTCGTGTCGATCATGACAGCCAGGTGATGGTGGCGAGGATGCACCGGGCCCGTCGTCCCGGCTCCCGCGCCCGTCCGCGCCGGCGCGCCGGCGCGCCGGCCACCGAAGATCGCCAGGACACGCGCTAAGCGCTGTGCCCGCCGGAGGCGACCTGCCCGCCGGAGGCGACCTGCCCGCCGGAAGTCCCCCGCCCGCTGAAGGTCCCGCCCAGCAAAAGCCGCCCGGCGACACCCCACCCGCCCGGGGGCTCCCACCATACGGCGTAGGTCTGACAATTTTCGGCCAGCACCGTCGCTACCAGGCATAATACGCCGCTTTTTCAGTAGGCGGTGGCCGCGGCGAAGGCCCGCCGGATGCGCTCGATGACGACCTGCGGGCGGTCCCGCAGGTCGGCCCAGGTGACGTGGACGACCTTGTAGCCGCGCTCGCGGAGCTGCCGGTCCCGCTTGAGCTGGTCGATCGCCCGCTGGCCGCTGTCGTACTTGGACAGGCCGTCGGTCTCGACGATCGTCTTGCGGTCCTCCCAGCAGAAGTCCGCCCGGTAGTCGTGGTACTCGCCGTCCATCAGGACGGAGATCCGCGTCTGCAGGTCGGGGGCCGGCAACCCGTGCTCGGCGAAGACGACCCGCGCCCAGGACTCCAGGGGCGAGGCGGCGCGGCCGTCGCTGAAGGCCAGGACCCGCCGGGCGCGGTCGGTCCCGGGCGACCGGGTGCCGTCGGCGAGGACCCCGGCGAGCAGGGTCTTGCCGGTCCGGCGGTGGATCGCGGCGTCGGCCACCGCGACCGCGCCGGCGAACGGCAGGGTCCGGGCAAGATCTACAACCGTGCGCCCGATGGTCGTGACGGGGATTCCGTACCTGGTCGTCACGTGCCCGGGCGGCAGCCGGGCCGTGAGGAATCGCGTGCCTGAGGCCGTCCGGCCACGCGCGGCACCAGGTGGCCGGGTGAGGGTGACTTCCTCGGGCGGCGGGCTCAGCAACGGCAGCCCGTGCACCCGGGCGGCCGACTCATGACTGGCGACGGCACTGGGAACCCCGGCGCTCCCGGCCCACCTAGCACCCTCGGCACCCCCGGCACCTCTAGCACCCTCGGCACCCCCGGCACCTCTAGCACCCCCGACACCCTCGGCTCCCCCGGCACCTCTAGCACCCTCTGCACCCTCGGCACCCCTGGCGCCAGGCCCTGCAGCGCCGCGCGGGCCCTGCCCGGCCGGGCAGGCCGCCAGGGCGGCGGCGACGTCCAGGGCGTGCCGCGAGGCCGGGTCGGACTCGGCGAGAGTGACGGCGGCGGCGGTCGCGTAGGTCCCGTAGCGCTGCTGTACCAGCTCTCCGCGCCGGACCATGGTCCTCAGCCGCTGCCGGGAGACCCCAATGGCCGCCCACTGTCCGGCCGTCCCGACATCCACGTGCGGAGCGTAGCGCCCGTTTAGACCGTTAGTTAGCAAAACGGCCCGGCCAGCCCGCCGGAACGCGACTTAGCCGACGACTTGGTTGGAAAAACTACGATTTCGGGCCGTTTTGCAACCAACTCGACGACTAAGACACTCGGTAGCCGGGCTGGTTACCACTGGTAGTCAACTGGCGGTTCCGTGACGTGTTGACGGATTACGAGCTTTGGCGGAAGCTACGGACAGGAAAGTTTCTTTTTTGTTCTGGGATGGTGATCGATGAGCTTCCGGCGGCTGCTCTACGCGCTCCTCGCGATCGTGCTCGGCGGGGCCGGGCTGCTCGCGATGCCAGCCGGCCTTGTCCGGGCAGCAACCACAGGACCCTGTGATATTTACGCGGCGGCGGGGACGTCGTGCGTCGGGGCCTACAGCACCACCCGCGCCCTGTATGGCGCCTACAACGGGCCGCTGTACCAGGTCCGGCGGGTCTCGGACGGGGCGACGGCCAACGTCGGGCTGCTGGCGGCGGGCGGGTACGCCAACGCGACGACCCAGGACGCGTTCTGCAGTCATACGACCTGCGTGATCACTCAGCTCTACGACCAGTCGCCGGAGGGCAACAACCTCACGATCGAGGGGGCGGGCGGCGCGGCCGGGGCCGATGTCGGGGCGAACGCCGCCGCGCTGCCGGTCATGGCGGGCGGGCACGAGGTGTACGGGCTGTACATCGCCGGGACGACCGGGTACCGGGACAACAGCACCCGGGGCGTCGCCGCGAACGGAGCCCCCGAGGGCATGTACATGGTGGCTAGCGGGACCCACGTGAACAGCGGCTGCTGCTTCGACTTCGGCAACGCCGAGACCAACACCCGCGACAACGGCAACGGGCACATGGACGCGGTGAACCTGGGCACCGAGTGCTACTTCACGCCGTGCAGCGGCAGCGGCCCCTGGGTCGAGGCCGACATGGAGAACGGCCTGTTCTCCGGCGGCAACGGGCCGGACACCGCCAACGCCGGGAACAACAGCAACTTCGTCACCGCACTACTCAAGAACAACGGGCAGAATACGTATGCCATCAAGGGCGGCAACGCCGACTCGGGCGGCCTGTCGACCTGGTGGGAGGGAGCGCTGCCGAACATCGGCGGCTACACCCCGATGCACCAGGAGGGCGCCATCGTCCTCGGCACCGGCGGGGACAACAGCAACGCGTCCGTCGGCTCGTTCTTCGAGGGCGTGATGACGGCCGGGTACCCGACCGACGCGGCTGACAGCGCGGTCCAAAACGACATAACCGGAGTCGGGTACTCAGGGGCGTCGGGCGGGGGAGCGGCCCCCGCGGGCACGATCACCGGGCCGGGCGGGCAGTGCGTGGACGTGATCGGCGACGACAGCGGCACCGACCTGGCCACCGTTGACCTGTGGGGGTGCCAGGCGAACGCGATCGACCAGCACTGGACGCACAACTCCGACGAGTCGCTGAGCACGCTCGGCCGCTGCCTGGACATCGACGGGAACGGCACCGCCGCCGGGACCAAGGTCGAGCTGTGGGACTGCAACGGCGTTGGCGGGCAGAAGTGGGTCCAGCAGTCCAACGGCTCGCTGCTCAACCCGCAGTCGGGCCTGTGCCTCGATGACCCGAGCGGCAACACCGCCAACGGCACCGTCTTGCAGATCTGGACCTGCAACGGCACCTCGGCCCAGGCGTTCTCGGTCAACGGCGGCGGCGTGATCAACGCCCCCGGCGGCCAGTGCGTGGACGTGATCGGCGACGACAACGGCACCGACGGCACCGGCGTGAACCTGTGGGGGTGCCAGGCCTACGCGGTTGACCAGCACTGGCACCACAACGCGAACGGCTCGCTGGAGACGCTGGGCCGTTGCCTGGACATCGACGGCAACGGCACCGCCGCCGGGACCAAGGTCGAGCTGTGGGACTGCAACGGCGTCGGCGGCCAGGTCTGGCAGCAGCAGTCCAACGGCTCGCTGCTCAACCCGCAGTCGGGCCTGTGCCTGGACGACCCGAGCGGGAACACCGCCAACGGCACCCTGCTGCAGATCTGGACCTGCAACGGCACCTCGGCCCAGCAGTTCGGGCTGACGTAGCCCACCAGGGCAGCGCCAGCCGTCCCGGGTGCCCCCGGCAAGGGGGCGCCCGGGCCGTTCGCTTAGCGGACGGCGGTGTCCAGGTCGGTGACCGGGACGCCGGCCCAGCGGGCGCCCTCGGCGAAGGCGCCGTCGAGGAGCTGCAGGTCGCGCAGGGCGAGCTGGGGGCGGCTGAGGGATGCGGTTCGGGGAAGGGCATCGGCCGCGCGGGCGAACAGCGAGGCCGACCGCACGTACGGCCGGCCCGCGGGAGCAGGGCCCGCGGGAGCAGCAACCCCGGGAGCAGCAACCCCGGGAGCGGCGCTTTCGGGAACAGCGTCGCCGGCGGCCGGGGCGAGGGCGACCGTCACGGCGGCGACCGAGGCCGCGAGCTGCTGCCGGGCGACCGCCAGGGCGGCCATGCTGGCGGCGTCCAGGCCGGTGTCAGCCGACCTGGTGGAGGCGTCCAGGACCAGGTTGCGGGCGTAGTGGCGGGAGGCGACGGCGGTGGTCATGAAGCCCGCGATCTGCGGGGCCAGGCGGCCGAACAGCGGCGTGCGCATCGGCCAGACCGTCGCCACCAGCGCCTGGTAGGCGGTGTCGACCCGGCGGGCCGCCGCCCGCAGCTCCAGGTCCGAGCCGGCCACGCTGGCCGGGTCGGCCAGCCGGTCGGTGCAGCGGTCGGCCAGGTCGGCCAGGGCCTCCAGCTGCTGGCGGGCGGCCACCCGGGCCACCCGCCGGATGTGCAGCGGCAGGACCAGGAGGATGGTGAGGATGGCGACGGCGGCGCCGACGGCGGTCTCCCCCAGCCGCAGCAGCAGCAGGTTGTTGGAGAACTCGTCCAGCTCCACGTACAGCTGGGAGACCATGACGGTGATGCCGATGGTCATGAAGGTGTAGTTGATCCGGAACAGGTACAGCCCGATGAACAGCGACACCAGCACGATCACGATCTGCAGCCACACCATGTCGCCGACGGCGTGCGCGAGCAGCGACCCGATCACCACGCCGACCAGCGTCCCGACAACGCGGAACAGGCTCTTGCGGATCTGCTCGCCGGCGGTGTTGGCCCCCATGAACGTGATGAACGCGGCCAGCAGCGCCCAGTAGAACCGGCGGCCGGACATCGCGTCGCCCGCGACGATCGCGACGCCGGACGCGATGCCGAGCTGGATCGCGATCCGCGCGTAGGGCGCCAGCCGGACGCGCTCCAGCCAGCCGCCGCCGCCGCGCTCCTGCGAGGCCGCCCCGGCGATGAACGCCGAGCCCGGCAGCCACCCGCCGAACGTCGTCACCTGGGTCTGGAAGCCGGCCGGCTCGTCATCGGGCACGTGGCTGTCGGGGTAGAGGCGGAACGCGCGCAAGGCGGCCGAGAACTCGGTCACCGAGGTGGCGAACCGGCCGATGACGATGCGGTCGGTGCCCTCCACCGGGGAGCCGCCGGGCTCGTCGAGCGGCCGGCGGATCACGTCGGCCGCGTCGCGGACGCCTGCCAGGTTGGCGTCCCGGATGGCCTCCAGCGCCCGGCCGACCTGGGTGGCCACCACCTCGGGGAGGGGGCGGCGGGCGAGCGCGATCGCGAACCGGGCGACGTTGCTGAGGCTCACCTCGGCGTCGAACAGGCGCTGGTGCAGCGTGGCCGGGCTCCAGCCGGGCGCGAGGGCGGCCGGGTTGTCGAGCTGGGCGTCGATCAGCAGGGCGGCCTCGTTCAGCCGCAGGAGCTGCTGGTGCAGCTGGCGCTCCGCGCGCTGCCCGGCGGCGGGGTCGCCGCCCGCCCGGAGGGTGGCCTGGTACAGGTCCGACACCTCGCTGGCGACGCTGCGGGCGCGGGCGCTGTAGGAGCGCTGCATCCGCCGCAGGGCCGCGCCCGGGTGCGGCCGGAACAGCGCGAAGTGCACGATCATGGTCAAGACGGTGCCGAGGCCGACCTCGGCCGCCAGCCAGCCGAAGTCGGCCAGCGTGACGTAGTCCTGGATGAAGAACCCGAGGAACATGCCCATGAACGCGAGCACGCCGCCGTTGAAGCCGCGGGGGCCGAACCGCCGGGCGTAGGCGCCGGCGGCCAGCGTGATCGCCAGCAGGGCCAGCGACACCGGGCGGTCGTGGATCTCCAGCCCGGCCACGAGGAACACCAGCAGCGGGACGGGCAGGAACACCATCGTGACGACCTGCTCGCGCGCGGTCGGGAACATGCTGGCGCCGAAGCCGATGATCATCGCCATGATCGCGCCGAGCATCATCGCGATGACCATCAGGGCGTGGTTCAGCGCCCACAGCTGCGCGGCGGCCGCGGCGGGGGCGGCCGCGGGGATCCGCACCTGCAGCGCGCCGGTCGCGCGGACGAACAGCCACTCGGCGACGAGCACGACCCCGATCGAGACCATGACCTCGGTCGCCATCCGCAGGCGCATCAGGCCCGGGTCGCTCGCGTCGAGCCAGTCAAGCCAGGCCAGCCGGGCGCGGCGAGCGGGCGGCGAGGAGAAGTCATCAAGGGGGTCCGCGGTGTCCCGCAGGTACCCGGCGGTCACTGGAGCACGCTAGTCACGGTACACACGGTTTGTTAGTTTATCTCACTATGGGATGGCGGTCAGCCGCCGCCGGGGCCGTTCAACCGCTCACCGGGCGGATCCGGCCGGCCGCGACGATGTCGATGACGTGCCGCCGGAACAGCTCGGCGGCGGGCAGCAGGGCCTTGTCGGCGGGCCAGGTCAGGTAGATGTCCCGCTCGGCTCCCGCGCCCGCGATCGGCCGGTAGACGACCGGGCCGGGGGCGGCGACGGGCGACCCGGAGCGGGGGGCGGGGACGATCGCGACGCCCAGGCCCGCCGCGACGAAGCCGCGCACGTTGGACAGGCCGTCGCCCTCGAAGACGACCCGGGGCCGGAACCCGGCCGCCGCGCACAGGTCGTCGCCCAGCTTGCGCAGCACCGAGGTGGTGCGCAGGGCGACGAATGGCTCGCGCGCCACCTGCCCGAGGGGGATCGCCTGGCCGCGGGCGGCGGCGAGCGGGTGCCCGCTGGGCAGCGCCAGGCGCAGCGGCTCGGCGGCGATCCGCTGCGTGTGGACGGCGAGGTCGCCCGGGCGAGTGGCCTCCGGGCCCGCCCGGAACCGGCGCATGCCGATCTCCAGGTCCGCCGCCCCGCCGTCCAGCGGCCGTCCCCGCACCTCGTCGCTGGCGGTGCTGAGCCGGAAGCTGACCCTAGGGTGGGCGGCCCGGAAGCTGCCGACCAGGTCCGGCAGCAGCCAGGAGCCAAGGGACTGCTGGAAGGCGACCGCGACGGTGCCGGTCTCGGGCGACACGAGCTGGGCGACCGCGTCCAGCCCGCCGTCGAGCTCGGCCAGCAGCCGGTCCACGTACGGCTTGAGGACCCGGCCGGCCGGGGTCAGCCGCAGGGTGCGGCCCGACCGCTCCAGCAGCGGCGTGCCCACCTTCGACTCCAGCCGGGCCAGCGCGCGGGACACCCCGGACTGGGTCACCATCTCCAGCTCGCTGACCTCGGTCACCGTCACGCCCTCGGCAATGAGCCGGAACCAGCGCAGCACGTCGGTATCCACCGGCAGCCCCCGCCCCTTAACAATCGCGCCACATGGCGGCCGCCGGCGTTACCGGCAGTTTCCCGCCCCGAAAGCAGCTATCAATCCATGACTATATGGCATGGATCGCTCGCGTATTAATCATTGGACGCATGGATCGCCGCCGGGTTCACTGGAGGTGCACGGACAACGACGTCGTTACCCGCATGAGGGGAGAACAGAAAATGACTACCATCCTGAACTGGCTGCGGGGCACCCGCGACGCGCACGCCCAGCGCCGTTCGCTGCTGCGCGAGCTGAGCGCCTACACCAGCGCCAATGACCTCAACGACATTGAGGGCATGCTGTCGCGCTACCAGGACGCCGAGACCCGGGAGATCCGGCAGATCCTGGCCGTCCAGCGCAACTTCGCCGCCCAGGGCTAAGGAGCACCAGGCTAAGGAAGCCCAGGGGTAAAGGACCCAGGGCTAAGGGGGCCCGGGCTAGGGGACTCGCAGCGCCAGCATCGCGATCTCGTCGGGATCGAGGTCGGGCAGGGCCGCCGCGTCGCGGAAGATGCCGGCGACTTCCGGCGGGTAGAACTGCGCCCGCCAGTGCAGGTAGCCGCGGGTCCGGCCCGGCCCCTGCAGCCGCACCAGCGACCCGGCCAGGCCCAGGTCGCGGATCGCGTTGTAGGCCCGGATCGCCCGGGCCCGCTCGCCCTCGCGCGGGTGCCACGCCTCATCCAGCAGCAGGCCCCACGGGTCCTGCGGGATCTCCGTCTCGCCCCGGGCCGAGTCGAGCCGGACGCCCACCCGGAACGGGTCGGGGCTGAGGCGGCCGGGCGCGATCCCGGCGTAGAGGTCCGGGTTGTCGAACCGGGCCCAGGTAATGACGCCGCGCCGGGGCTCGGCCGGGCGCACGCGGGTCTCGGGCGTGACGATGACGTGGTCGCCGAGGCGGAGCTTCCCGCTCTGCACCAGCCAGGCGTGGCCGACGGCCATGGACGCCCCGGCGAGCTGGTCGGCGATCCCGTCGACGCCCATCAGGTCGAACGGCAGCGGGTCGCGCGGCAGGCCGAGCACGTCCCGGGCCCGCTGGCTGAACGTTACCCAGTAGCCGAGCACGTCGAGCGGGACCTGCTGCGGCTCGCAGCCGCGCTCGGTGCAGGCCGCGGTCAGCAGCCGGGCCAGCATGGTGATGGCGCGCACGCGCAGCGGCTGGGGGCACGCGGCCGCCAGGTTCCGCGCGCACCGCAGCGCACCTTCTGATGCGTCCACGAATCGAGGGTAGCCCGCGCCTGGCCATTGCCGGGCGGAAACGCGCAGGCCGTCCGCTCCGTCCGCGGACCGTAATACTGATAATTGCGATTACAGTCGTTTTACCCGCCCGGGCGACCCCGGCCCGAGGCGGCGCGCATTTCCGTTAAACACGCAGGTCAGAGGGCACAAAAAGGCATACCTAGAAGCGCCGGCGGGCCGCTATTACCGAATCTCTCGCGATGCGACACTCGGTGTCGGTAGAATCACTACCGGTGACAAAAATTGAGTGAGTCGGTATACCGACAGGCCATCACGGATAAGGGAGGTGATAGTGGTGACGAGCTTTACCAGGTCCACCGCGCGCAGTGCCCGGACCGTCCGCCGGCGGCTGCGCCAGCGGGCACGCGAGGCCCGGCGCGATCCGGTGTCCCGCGTCTCCCGGCGCCCAGCCCCGCCAGTCCCCCCGCGGCCGGCGCGCCGCTGGTGGTCACGGGCGGGGGTGATCGCCACCGTGCTGGCGCTGGCCGGGGCCATCCTGGCCGCCGCCAGCGGCGGCCCGGTCTCGGTGTCCTCGGGCGACCCGACCGGGTGCGTGGTGCTCCAGGTTTCCCCCTGACCGGCATTTCCGCCCCCGCAGGCGACGGGCGGCCGACCCCCAGCCGGCCGCCCGCGCCCGGGAGGCCGCCCGCGCCCGGGAGCGTCAGGCGGAGCGCAGCGCGGCGACCGAGCCCAGCCAGCCGTCCAGGGCCTGGTAGGCGCGGGCGCGGGACTGGGGGATGGACAGGAGCACGTCGTGCCGGGCGTCCTCGACCGGGATGTCGGTGACCTCGGTGCCCAGGCTGGCGGCCCACTGCCCGATCTGGAGGGTGTCCAGCACGAGGTCGGCGTGGTCGCTGACCTCGGAGTACTCGGCCGCGAAGTGGGACCGGGCCGAGCGCAGGACCAGCACCGGCACGCCGACGTCGAGGCCGCGGTGCAGCCGGGCCTGGCCCCGGCGGATCGCGTTGAGCCAGCCGAACCGGGCCGGGTACCCCGACAGCGGCTTGAGGTCGGTGCTGAAGTCCCACTCGCCGGTGCCGCTGACGTGCAGGGTGGACCCGTAGGCGCCCGGCCGCATCTTGACCGCCCGCATCGGCGCCACCTTAGCCAGCACCCGCATCGCCTGGGTCACCGGCCCGCGCAGCAGCGCGCTGCCCTGCAGGTCGAGCCAGGGGCTGTTCAGCACCATGGCGGCCACGGCCGGGTTGCCGCCCTCGGCCCGGCGGCGGTGCTGCCACAGCGCCATGATCAGCCCGCCGGTCGAGTGGGCGACGAGGACGACCGGCAGCCCGGGGTGGGCGGCGGTGACGATCGCCAGCGCCCGGTCCAGCTCCGCGTCGTACAGGGCCAGCCGCGACACGTAGTGCGGGGTCTGCCCCGGGCGCGTCGCCCGGCCGCACTTGCGCAGGTCCAGCGCGTAGAACGCCAGGCCACGGGCAGCCGCGAAGTCGGCCAGCTCGGCCTGGAAGAAGTAGTCGGTGTAGCCGTGGGTGTAGAGGACCACGCCACGCGGGGGCGGCCCGGCGTCAGGGTCGCGGCGCACGAGCACCGCCTGGACCGGGGCCTCCCCGTCGGGATCGGGGCCCAGGTCGAGCACGTGCTGGCGGTAGCCCGCGCCCAGCAGGTCGGGCTGCCAGTCCACGTCGTCCACAGTCCGCTCCTGCGTCACGCTGTTTCCCTCCCCCATCGCGCCCCGGCGGGCAATACAGTCAGGTCGTGCCCATCATCTACCACATCGCCACGGCCGCCAACTGGGAGCGGGCGCTCCGGGCGGGCGCCTACACGCAGTCCACGCTGGAGCGCACGCTGGAGCAGGAGGGGTTCATCCACGCGTCCAGCGCGAGCCAGGTCACCCGCACCGCGAACAAGTTCTACCGGGGCGTGCCGGACCTGCTGCTGCTGTCGATCGACGCCGGCAGGCTGACCGCGCCGCTGCGCTACGACGAGGTTCCCGGCTCGGCCGAGCCGTTCCCGCACCTGTACGGCCCGCTCAACCTCGACGCGGTCACCGCCGCGGTCCCGTTCCCCCCCGGGCCGGACGGCACGTTCGCCTTCACCGCTCCTGCCTGAGGCGGCAACCTGAGGCGATAATGGCCCGGTGGACGACATCTTCCGCCTGCGCGATGCCCGCAGCCGGGCCATCACCCCCGAGAACCCGACCGGCGAGCCAGGCCGGGGCGCGACGGCGGTCACCGGGACCGGGGCCGGCCCCGCGCGCGACCTGGGGCCGGGCTGGAAGGTAGCGCCGAGCGTCGTCATCGGCCCGGGCGAGACCGTCACGCTGGCCGACATCGCCGGGCCGGGGGTCATCCGGCACCTCTGGCTGACGGTCCACCCCGACTGGTGGCGGCGGATGGTGCTCCGGGCCACCTGGGAGGACGCCGGCATCCCGGCCGTGGCGGTGCCGCTGGGCGACTTCTTCGGCTCCGGGTGGGGCCACTACAGTCCGCTGGCCTCGCAGTTCATCACGGTCGCGCCGCATGGCGGCTTCAACTCCTACTGGCCGATGCCATTCCGGACCCGGGCAGCGCTGACGCTGGAGAACCTGTCGCCGGACGCGGCCGTGGTCTACTACCAGGTGGACTACACCCTGGAGGAGGTGCCGGCCGAGGCCGCCTACCTGCACGCGCAGTGGCGGCGGAGCTGGCCGGTCGGCGACGACGGGATCCATACCCTGGTCGACGGCGTGGCCGGCCGGGGCCACTACGCGGGGACCTACCTGGCCGTCGGCGTCACCTACCCGGGCTGGTGGGGCGAGGGCGAGGTGAAGTTCTACCTCGACGGCGACGACGCGCACCCGACGATCTGCGGGACGGGCACCGAGGACTACTTCGGCGGCGCCTACAACTGGGACGTGCCCGGGCAGGGGTACACCCCCTACAGCAGCCCGTACCTGGGGCTGCACCAGGTGATCAGCCCCGATGGCCTGTACCGGGCGCAGCCGCGGTTCGGCATGTACCGCTGGCACGGCCCGGACCCGGTCCACTTCGCCTCGGCCCTGCGGGTCACCGTGCAGGACCTCGGCTGGCGGCGCGATGGCCGCTACCTGCCCCGGCGCGACGACATCGCGTCCACCGCGCTGTGGTACCTGGACGCCCCCGCCGGGGCGCCCCGCCCGGCCATCGGGCTGGACGACATGGAGGTCGCCAGCCTGCCCTGACCCCTAGCCGGCCCGCGCCGGGCGGTCGGCGATCTCGGTGCGGCAGGACTCGGCCGTCCGCCCGGCGTGCCGGCGCATGAGCTGCTCGGCGCGCTCGGCGGGCTTCTTCTTTCCCTGAGGCCGCGTGTAGGCAATGTACCAAATGCCTGGCGACCTAAGTAGCAAACTGCAAGCAGAGCGTCGCCTGAGCTAGCGGCCGGGAACTCGCCGAAAGGCAGCGGGCATTTCCCGGGACGAATACCCGGCGCGTAATTCAGCCACCTTCCGATGGCCGGGCGAGGCCCGGCCCCGGGGGTCCCGGGGCCGGGCCTCGCGGCCGGGCGACGGCAGGCCGTACGGCTGCCTTAGCCCTCGTGGGTGACCAGGGTGTTCCAGGTGACCGGGCCGACGATGCCGTCAACGCCGATGTGGTAGCGCGCCTGGAAGCCGCGGACGGCCCCCTGGGTGGCCGGGCCGAAGATCCCGTCCACCGCGATGCCGTACCCGTAGGCGTAGCGCAGGTTGTGCTGGACCGCCCGGACGGCCCAGCCGGAGTTGCCCCGCTGGACCTGGACGATGAGCCGCGGCCAGGTCATGTTCCCGACCCGGCCGTCCGCGGGGATGTGCACGGCCGCCTGGAACCGGCGGACGGCGTTGGCGGTCGCCGGGCCGAAGACCCCGTCGACGGCCAGGCGGTAGCCGCGCGCGTTGAGCAGCGACTGGACGGCGACGACGCGCTCGCCCCGGTTGCCCTGGACGACCAGCGGCCAGGCCATCATCATCGGGTTGGCCACCAGGGCCGGCGAGACCGCCGCGGACGAGGCGGCCGGGGCCGCCACGACCACGCGGGCCGCCGGGGCCGCCTGCGCCGCGGGCGCCGCGTGGGCGGCCCCGGCGGTGATGGCGGCGGTCGAGGCGGCGGCGAGAACGGCCGCTACCCCCATAGCGGCCTTTCGCGAGAAATTGCTCATGTAACTCCCCCTGAATGAGTACTGCGCGAGCGCACAGTGCACACGATGTCTACCCCTCGCCGCGCACTTGTGAATCACGCGACACGCATTTTTTTAAGAGCAAGCTGAGGGGCGCCTCTCCATTTTCTAAAGGCTGGCGCCACTTGGGCGGCCTGCCGCCGATGCGTCCCGCAATGGCGGGGAAAGGCGTTATCCGAGCGGCTTTCGCGCGATGACGATGTCGCGCGTGATCGCCTGGTCCACGCGGTGCCGGAAGGACAGGTAGGGGCCGTCGTCCAGCGCCTGGAGGCCCGCGTCGGCCAGGGTCTTGACCGCGTCGTCGCGCGAGGCGACGTGGGTGTTCCAGGAGATGCCCACCGCCCCGCCGTCCCGCAGCAGCCGGGCCCAGGCGGGAGCGGCGGCGGCCAGCAGGCCGAGCGGGCCGCGGGCGAGGCCGCCCCCGGCCTGGCTGCCGTGCTGGACCCCGTAGGGCGCGTCCGCCACGATCAGGTCGAACGTGCCCGGCTGGAAGAACTCCGGGGACCTGGTCGTGTCGGCGTTGACCACGTCCAGCCGCTGGGTGTCGCCCGCCTTGAAGTCCTCTTTGGTCGCCGCCAGGCGGACCTGCAGGCGCCGGCCGGCGACCTTGCCCTCCCGGCGCACGGGCGCGTCGTACTCGACCTGGTGCTTGAGCCGCTTGCGCTTCAGCCACGTCTTGATGAACGTCGCGTACGCCTCGAAGTCCCGGGCGTCGATGTCGATCCCGGCCGCGTCGTAGCCGAGCATGAGCGCGTGGTTGAGGGTCGTCCCCCGGCCGCACAGCGGGTCCAGGACCGAGAGCCGGCGATCCAGCATCTCGCCCGCGAAGGCCGACGACAGCAGCGTGACGTTGAGCAGCAGCTTGGTGAACTGGTCGTTGGTCTTCCCGGCGTACTTCTGGATCGTGACCAGGTCATCGTCGTAGCGGTCGAGCGGGTGCAGCCCCACCGGCCGCAGCAGGTCGCCGGCGACCTCGAACAGCGCGTAGGCGCAGGACAAGTTCGCCAGGAACGCGGCGTCGCGGCCGGCCAGGGAGCTGGCCGTGAACGTCACGTAGGGCACGCCGCCGATCGTGGCGGCCTCGGCGCCCGTGAGGCGCCCGCCGAGCACGGCCCGGCTGAACACCGCCAGCTCGGCCTGCGTGAGGGCGACCGACGCGTCGGCGTAGACCCGGTTGGCCGACGGGAGGATCAACAGCGCGTACTGCGGCATGGTCCCCTTCACGGACGCGGTTCGGGCAGCGGCTCACGCTACCACCCTGTCCCCGGCCTCGCGTCGCGACCGGTAGCATCAACCCGGGGCAAACGGGAAGGAACGCCGGATCATGGACAGCACTGCGCCAGCCAGCGACGCTGCGCCAGGCGACGACGTGGACGTGTCGCGGCCGCACATGGCCCGGGTGTACGACTACTTCCTCGGCGGCAAGAACCACTTCGCGGCCGACCGCGCGGTGGCGGAGGAGATCATGGCGACCAACCCCGCGATCCGGGTCGCCGCCCGCGAGAACCGCGCGTTCCTCGGGCGCTCGGTTGGCTACCTGGCCGCCGAGGCCGGCGTGCGGCAGTTCCTCGACATCGGGACCGGCCTGCCGACCATGAACAACGTGCACGAGGTCGCCCAGGAGATCGCGCCGGAGGCGCGGGTGGTGTACGTGGACAACGACCCGCTGGTGCTGGCGCACGCGCGGGCGCTGCTGACCTCGCGGCCCGAGGGCCGCACCGCCTACCTGCACGCGGACCTGCGCCAGCCCCACGCGATCCTCCAGGCGCCCGCGACCCGCGAGGTGCTCGACTTCTCCCAGCCGATCGCGCTGATCATGCTGGCCACCTTGCACCTCATCCAGGACGAGGACAAGCCCGCCGAGATCATCGCGGCGCTGCTCGACGCGCTGCCCGGCGGCAGCTACTTCGTCGCCTCCCACATCACGATGGAGCACGCCGGCGACGCGATCGCGGCGGGCCAGCACACGATGCGCAGCGCCGGGATCGGGGCGCAGGCCCGCGACTCGGGCGACTTCGCCCGCCTCGCGTTCGCCGGCCTCGAGCTGATGCCCCCGGGCGTGGTGCTGGTGTCGGAGTGGCGGCCGGACGGCGACGGCCCCCGGCCGGCGCCGTCGGAGGTCAACTGCTACGGCGGGGTCGCGCGGAAGCCGTGACGCGCGCCCGCGCCACCCGGTACAGCTCCCCCACCGCGGCCGGCAGGCCGCGCGGGTCGGCGATGACGTGGTACTCGGCCGGCTCGCAGATGTCGGCCAGGTAGTCGCCGCCCTCGGGGTCGATGGTGATCAGGTAGGGCCACACGCCCCGGCGCCGGGCCTCCGCCAGCGCCCGGCCGGTGTCGGCTAGCGCGTAGGACACGACCGCGTCGTCCCCGTACTGCTGCCCGTAGTCCAGGTCGAACGGGCGCCCGTCGGAGATGATCAGCATGATCCGGCTCGCGGCGGGGTACGCCGCCAGCCGCCGGGTGAGGTGGCGGATGGCGGGCGCCATCCGCGTCGTGTGGTCCGGCCGCAGCCCCTGCAGGCGGTGCAGCATGGTCGGCGAGCGCCGCTCGTCCAGCTCCTTGACCACGCTGAGGCGGCAGTCGCCCCGGCCGGTCCCGGAGAACCCGTAGATGCCGTAGGTGTCGCCGACCCGCTCTAGCGCCTCGCTGAGCAGGGTGACCGCGTCCCGCTGGAGGTCCAGGATGCGGACCGGGGCGCCGGGGGACCCCGAGCCGGGCAGCCGCTGGGCGGTGGAGGAGCTCAGGTCGACGGCAATCGCGACCGCCACGTCGCGCAGCCGCTCGGCGAACGCGGTGAACACCGCCGGGCGAGGGTCGATGCCGGTACGCAGGTCCACCATCGCCTCGATGCACGCGTCAAGGTCCAGGTCGTGCCCGTAAGGCTGGCGGGTGGCCAGGTCGCGGCCCGCCTCCCGCATCCGCCGGAGCTGGCGGACCAGGCCCGGCAGCAGGTAGCCGTGCCGGGCCAGCGCCGTGCGGTAGCCGGCCGACGAGCGGACCTCGCGGGACTCCCGCACCCGCAGCAGGCACCAGCCGGGCCGGTAGCGGCCGGCGACCTCGTCCCACTCCGGGTAAAGGTACTCGTTCTTCCCGCTGGCGCGGAGCGTCCCCCGCGCCTCGTGATGGTGCCCGTCCAGGTCGGGGCCGTGGTCGTGCGGGAGCGGCTCGGGCGGCCCGGCAGGCGCGGTGACGTCCACGTCGCCCCGCTCGGCCTGGACCGACCGGGCGGTGAAGCCGTCTTCGCCGGCGTCGGGCGCCAGGGCGTGGCCGCCGACCGCGGTGATCCGCAAGATGGCCTCCCGCAGCGGCATGCCGGAGGCGGCCTGGCCGAGGTAACGGGGTCCCGGGATGTCGCGATAGCGGACGGGCGCGAACCGGACGTCGAACAGCTCGTCGCCCTCGTGGCGCATCTCGGCCGGGATGGCGCTGATGGCCGGGTCCTCGGCGTCGGCCGCGGGCAGGTCGTCGAACCGCGCCGTGACCGGGGCCTGGGCCACGGCGACGTTGGGCAGGCGCGCGAGCACGGCGTAGACCCGGATGGTGGCCTCGGCCGCGCTCTCCACGGTGGCGCGGGGATCGCGCAGCCGCCGGGCGACCGCGATCACCGTCGCCAGCGCGGGCACCGCGGACGGCGCGAGGGCGACCTCTCCCGCGCCGAGGGTGAACCGGACGAGGGCCTCGGCGACCGCGCCGCGCGGGGGCAGCCCGGCCGGGTCGGGCCGGCCGTCGAGGGCGGCCCGCATCACCGCCGCGTAGCGCGGCGCGAGGCCGGGCAGCTGGCGCAGCGCCACCGCGTCAACCCGCAGGTCCTCCAGTGCCGCGAGCACCTCCACCGCCAGCGCGGTCCGGCCGAAGTGGCGCAGGAACTGCTCCAGGGGCGGAACTCCGGTCCGGGTCGCGGCAGGCCGCCGGGGGGTGAACAGCGGCTCGGCCCGGCCCGGGTCGAAGCCGAACGTGCCGCAGGCGTGATGCAGGGCCCGGTGGGCGAGGGCGACGTGATACCACGCGATCGCCGGCAGCGCGCCAGCCGCGTCCGGGCCCGGCGGGGGCGTCGCCGGCAGGCGGACGGTGGTGTCGGTGTCCGGGCGCTGCCATGGGTCGTCGTCGTCGTAGGGGACAAGCTCGCACGATCGCCCGGCCAGCGCCCGGTAGAACAGCGTCAGGCGGTGCCGGTCACCGCCAAAGCCTGCCTCCGGCGCGGGCCGTCCGTGCCCGTGGCCGTGCTCCCCGCCACCGGGCTCCGCGTGGGCGTGCCGGTGTGCACGCGGCTGGTGGTGCTGGTGGTGACCCTCGCTCACAAGGCCCTCCTCTTCCGGTCCGCCCTCCTGGCCGACGAGTGCCGTCGGTTAGCTTCACCAGTGCGCCTAGCTGACGGCAGTTGCCCCGCGCCGGTGCCCGGCGACCGCGCGGCGCGGGCTGGGGTGCCAGGCTCGCTCGCGCGGGCACCCGCTCAGGCGGGGAAGACGGCCTCGACCACGTCGCGGATCGCGCCCTGCACGTCCGCGTCGTCGCTGAGGGCCAGGGTGAGGGCGACGTCGCACGCCCGCCGGGGGCTGATCCCGTCGGCGATGAGCGAGCCGACATGGACCAGCAGGCGGGTGCTCGGTCCCTCGATCACGTCGGCGGCGTCGAGCTCGCGGAGCTTGTGCCCGAGATAGGCGAGTTGTTGGGCGGTGGCGGGGTTGGTGCCGGTTTCGTGGGTGATGATCTGGGCTTCGTGGTGGGGGGCGGGGTAGGTGAACTCGATGGCCATGAAGCGCTGGCGGGTGGAGGGCTTGAGGTCCTTGGCGGCGGCCTG
>DATBEM010000129.1:0-23279 GCA_036276115.1 Trebonia sp. | reverse complement strand
GGAGGTCAGCGGCCTGGACCTGGTCCGCGAGATGTTCCGCATCGCCGACGGCGAGGAGCTCGGCTACGACGACCCGGCACTGCGCGGCCACTCGATCGAGTTCCGGATCAACGCCGAGGACCCGGCCCGCAACTTCCTGCCCGCGCCCGGCACCATCACCGAGTGGAACCCGCCGTCCGGGCCGGGCGTCCGGCTCGACGCGGGCTACGGCGCCGGGGCAACCGTCCCGCAGGCGTTCGACTCCCTCATCGGCAAGCTGGTCGTCACCGGCGCGACCCGCAAGCAGGCGCTGGAGCGGTCCCGGCGGGCGCTGGCCGAGTTCACCGTCGGCGGGATGCCCACGGTGCTGCCGTTCCACCGCGCGGTGGTCAGCGACCCGGCGTTCGCCGGCGAGCCGTTCACGGTGTTCACCCGGTGGATCGAGACCGAGTTCGTCAACGACCTGGAGCCGCAGGAGATCGAGCCCTCGGCCGACGCCGCCGAGCGCCAGCGGGTCACGGTCGAGGTCGGCGGCAAGCGGCTGGAGGTCACCCTGCCCGCCGCGCTCGCGATGGTCCCGGCCGGCGGCGGCGCCGCCGGCGGCACTGCCCCCGGCGCCGGCCCGGCCGGGCGCGCCGGCGGTCGCCGCGGCCGGGGCGCCACCGCCGCGGCGACCGGCGACTCCCTGGTCACGCCGATGCAGGGCACGATCGTGAAGATCGTCGCGGCTGAGGGCAGCCAGGTCAGTGCCGACGACACGGTGGTGGTCCTCGAGGCCATGAAGATGGAGCAGCCGCTCAAGGCGCACAAGGCCGGGACCATCTCGGGCCTGGCGGTGGAGGTCGGCCAGACGGTCACCAGCGGCACCGAGATCTGCAAGATCACGGACTGAGCCGGGCGTGGCGCGGCTAGCGGGGAACCCGTCGCCCGGGCGGTGGGCGCTGTTCGCGATCGGGTTCCGGTTGCCGGCCGGCAACCGCGACTGGGTGCGCCATGAGCTCACCGACCACGGCTGGCGGGCGCGCACGGTCCGGCGGCTGATGGTCATCATGATCCCGGTCTGCGCCGGGCTGGCCTTCCTGCCCGGGCCGGCCTGGCTGCGGGTCACGGTGCCGGCGTTCGCCCTCATCGCGAGCATCGGCAGCATCTTGATCAGCGCCGACGACGTGCGCGCGGCCCGCCTGCGCCAGCACGGCCTCGACGTCCCGGACGACGTGGACCTGGGCCACCCGCCCCACTAGCGGCCAGCGGCCCGGGTCCCGGGAGGGAGCATTGATGCGGGGGGATGGCACGGCCGCCGGGATCGCCCGGCGGCTGCGGGCCGCGCCGCCCCGGGCCGGGGCCACGCGGGTCGTGGCGATCGACGGCCGCTCCGGCGCGGGCAAGAGCACCCTCGCCGCGCGGGTCGCCGTCGCGCTCGACGGCGCGCCCGTCGTCGCCCTGGAAGGCCTCTACGGCGGCTGGGACGGCCTCGACGACGGGATCGCGCGGCTGGCGGCCGAGGTGCTCGCGCCGCTGGCGGCGGCCCACCGGGCGCTGGTGCCCTGCTACGACTGGACGGCGGGCGCCTGGGCCGCCCCCTGGCCGCTGGACCCGCCGCCGCTGCTGATCGTGGAGGGCGTCGGGGCAGCGGCGCTGCCCGCCGCCCGCTACGAGAGCCTGACCGTCTGGCTGGATGCCCCGGCCGCCGTGCGCAAGCGCCGCGCCCTGGCCCGCGACGGCGACGTGTTCGCCCCGCACTGGGACCGCTGGGCCGCCCAGGAGGACGCGCTGCTGGCCCGCGACCCCATCCCCGGCCGGGCCGGCCTGGCCATCGACGCCGGCGAGCCCATCGGCTGAGGTGCCGCCCGGATCCCAGGCGGTTCCCGGGCCTGGACGATCGCAGAGACCAGGCGGTTCCCGGGCCTAGACGATCGCGTCGGCGCCGAACTCCATGACCGAGCGGGCGGCCTCGGTGATGCTGCCCGACAGGGACGGGTAGACCGAGAACGTGTGGGCGAGCTGATGGACCGAGAGGTTCTGCTCGATCGCGATCGACAACGGCAAGATGAGCTCACTGGCGCGCGGGCCGACGACCACGCCGCCGAGGACCAGGCCGGTGCCCGGGCGGGCGAAGATCTTGACGAAGCCATCGCGGAAGCCGGCCATCTTGGCGCGCGGGTTGGTCGACAGCGGCTGCTTCATCACCCGGGCGCTCACCTCGCCCCGGTCCACCGCCGCCTGCGACACCCCGACCGAGGCGATCTCCGGGTCGGTGAAGATCGTGGACGCCACGTGGCTCAGCCGGATCGGCGTGACCGCCTCGCCGAGCGCGTGCCACATCGCGATCCGGCCCTGCATCGCCGCGACCGAGGCCAGCAGGAGCACGCCGGTGCAGTCACCCGCCGCGTAGACGCCGGGCACCGACGTCCGCGATACCCGGTCGACCTCGATGAAGCCGCGCGAGTCGACGTTGACGCCCGCCTCCCGCAGCCCGATCCCGGCCGTCGAGGGGACCATGCCCACGGTCATCAGGCAGTGCGACCCGGTCACCGTGCGCCCGTCACCGAGGGTGACGTGGACGGTGTCGCCCTTGCGGTGGACGGCCTCGGCCCGGGACTTGCTGAGCACCTTCATGCCGCGGCGCCGGAACACGTCCTCGATCACCACCGCCGCGTCCTTGTCCTCATGCGGCAGGACCCGCTCGCGCGAGGAGACCAGCGACACCGAGGTGCCGAGGGACTGGTAGGCGCCCGCGAACTCGGCCCCGGTCACCCCCGAGCCGACCACGATGAGCTCCTCGGGCAGCTCGGGCAGGTCGTAGATCTGCCGCCAGGTGAGTATCCGCTCGCCGTCGGGCTGCGCGTCCGGCAGCACCCGCGGGGTCGCCCCGGTCGTGATCAAGATGATGTCCGCGTGCACCCGGGCGGAACTGCCCTCGACCGCGATCGTGCGGGGGTCCGCCAGCCGCCCCCGGCCCTCGATGATCCGCACGCCCTCGGCCGCCACGTGCTCGGTGATGTCGTGCGACTGGGCGGCCGCGAGGGCCTTGATGCGGGCGTTGAGGGCGGGCGCGTCCACCGACACGGTCGGGTTGCGGCCATCTTCGAGCTGCAGGCCGAGCGAGGCGGACCGGCTGAGGGATGCCATCGTGGCCGAGGACTCGATCAGCGTCTTGGACGGGACGCAATCGGTCAGCACGCACGCGCCGCCCAGGCCGTCGGCGTCCACGACGGTAACGTCTGCACCAAGCTGGGCGGCGACGAGGGCGGCCTCGTAGCCACCGGGCCCGCCGCCAAGGATCGCGATGTGGGGACGTGGCAAGGTCACGTTTCTCTATTCTCCCGTACGTAGAACCCCGACTGGTACGTCGCCCGGTGCCCTGACGCCGTACGCTTGGTGCCCGTGGCACTATACGCCGCCTACGGCAGCAACATGGACCCGGCGCAGATGCTCGCCCGCTGCCCGCATTCCCCGCAGCGCGGGAGCGGGTGGCTCGAGGGATGGCGCCTTACTTTTGGCGGTGAGGACATCGGCTGGGACGGTGCCCTCACGACAGTCGCCGAAGACCCCGCCCAGCGGGTCTTCGTCGTGCTCTATGACGTACCCGAGGTTGACGAGAAGGAACTCGACACCTGGGACGGAGTAACACTCGGTTACTACCGGAAGCTCAAGGTGCGAGTCGAGACCCTGGACGGCGACCAGCTGGCCTGGCTCTACGTCCTCGACGCCTACGAGGGCGGGCTGCCCTCGGCCCGGCACGTCAGCATCCTGGTCGATTCCGCCATCAAGGCCGGCGCCCCCGACGACTACGTCCACTGGCTCCGCGGCCGTCCGTGCAACCCCCCGTCGGCTGCCCCCGGGCCCGCCCCGGGCCACCCTAACGAGCCGCCGGCCCGTTAGGGCGTTTGAGTCATCAGGGGCCAGGGCGGGGTGGCCTGCGCCCGCTGGGCGGCCACCCGCGAGCTCATGATCGCCCGGACGGCCCCTAGGCGACCGCCGCGATAATCAGGGCGAGGGCCGGGACGCCGATCGCGGCGAGCGGGGGCCACTGCCAGCGCGAGGCCGGCCCGGACACGGGCAGGTCGCCGGCCGTCAGCCCCTCGGGCAGGTCATCGGAGTCCCGCAGCTCATCGCCGTCTCGCAGCCGCGCGCCGCCGGCCCGCGCCAGCGCCGTCAGGTCCGCCACGACTTGCGCGGCGTCCAGCCTCGGGGTCAGCGGCGCCGCTGAGCTCCCTGACCGCAGGCCGGCTGCCCCGGGCGCCGGGAAGCCGCCCAGCGCGCCCAGTCCGCCTGGTCCGCCAGGCCGGCGGACGGCGCCCGCCTGCCGCGCGGCCCGGCGGCGGCGGGAGGCGTGCACGGCCCAGGCGTGGAAGGCGCGGCGCCCGCCGGCCCACTGGCAGCGCACCCGCAGCAGGTCGGCCGCCTCGATCGCGGTCACGGCGGCCCAGGCCACGTGGTGGTCACGCAGCGGGTTGACGATCGTCAGGCCCTCGGCCCCGGCGACGACCCGGGGCCGCAGGGCGGCCGCGTAGAACACCCCGGTGACCACGAGCAGGCCCAGGGCCGCTAGCAGCGAGGGCCGGTCACGCCCCTGCACGGCCAGGTCGATCAGGTTGGCGACCGCGAACGCCGCCCAGGCCCACCACAGGACAACGGCGAGGGGCGAGCGGAACGCCCGGGGCGCCGCCGGGCCGGGCTGGACCGCCGTCACGGGCTCTCCTCCTGCGGTGGGGCTTTCGCCCTACCTTACTTACGGCGCCGACCTTCGGGCAGCCGGGCGGGCGCTGGCCTCAGCAGTGCCTTCGCCGCTGGCGCCTCAGCCGCCGAAGCCCGCTTCCCGGGATAGCACGAACCGGTCCTCGGCGAACTCGGTCACGAGTGAGTCGACCACGCTCGCGAGCTCGTCGCCGGCTACCGCCGCGATCGCGCGCTGCCGGTCGCAGGACGAGCCACGGGCCAGCACCTCCGAGGCGACGGCGAGCTCCTCGGGGCAGCCCAGCCGCCACGCGACCGGCTCCAGGTCGCGGATCAGCTCGAAGATCTCGTCCCGCAGCGGCGCCGTCGAGCCCCGGTCGTCGGTGATGGCGATCGCGTCCAGGCCGTACCTGGTCGCCCGCCACTTGTTGTCGGCCACCACCCAGGGGGCACGGCTGGGCAGCCCGTAGCCCCGGTCGAGCTGGCTGTCGAACAGCTGGACCAGGCACTGGATCAGCGCGGCGAGCATGCCGACCTCGCGGAACGTCGGCAGCGCGTCGGCGATCCGGACCTCGATCGTGCCGAAGTCGGGGTGCGGCCGGATGTCCCACCACACCTCCTTGATCGTGTGGATCGTCCCCGACCGCAGCAGCGTCGCCATGTAGGCCTCGAACGCCCGCCAGTCGGCCAGCAGCGGCGGCGGCCCGGAGTTAGGCAGCGCCCCGAAGATGACGCTGCGGCTGGACGCCAGCCCGGTGTCGTGGCCGGACCAGTACGGGCTGGACGCCGTCAGCCCGAGGATGTGCGGCAGGTAGACGGCGATCGCGTTGATGATCGGCATCACCCGGCCAGAGTCGCGGATCCCGACGTGCACGTGGGTAGCGCAGGTCTGCAGCCGCCGGGCGGGCCACTGGAGCTGGTCGACCAGGTCTGCGTAGCGCTGGCTGGGCGCCATCTTGGCGTCGCGCCAGTCGCTCAGCGCGTGCGTCCCCGAGCCGGCCAGCACGATCCCGTGCGCCGCGGCGGACTGCTGCAGGTCCTTGACCGACCGGGCGAGATCCGCCTTAGCCTCGGCGACAGTGCCGCAAACCCCGGTCACCACCTCAACCGTCGACTGCATGAGCTCGTGCCGCATCTGCGGATGCTCCCCGGTCTCGGTCAGGCCCGGCAGGCCCGCCAGCACAACCCCGGCGTCCTGGCGCAGCAGCCGGGACTGCGCGTCAATGAGCTGAAGCTCCCACTCGACGCCAAGCGTGGCCCCTTTCGACGCGTTCCACTCGATCGTCGTCATACCTGACCTCCAGGGATCATCGGGGCACGAGCATCGGGTCCGGATGCTCCAGCACGAGGATTAGGGCACGATTGGGTGCCAAACTAACGATTTCCAGCTCTCCGGGATTGAATCGCATCGATCGCCCCGGAGATTCCGGATCGGACGCCACGAGCCACCCCGAGGAGAGTTGACACCCGCAACATGAATCGCGGAAAGTAACCCAGTGCCTACTTTCGCGTTGCGCGTGATGCTGGTGCTTCTCGTGGCTTGCGGGGCGGCAGGGGCCGACGCCCCCTGCGCGGCCGCCTCACCGGCCGCGACCTCCTCCAGCGACGCGCCGGGCACCAACCGCATTGAGACGTTCAGCACACTCGCGGCCAGCCCCGGCCCTGGCAACGCCGCCACGGTGCCGGCTACCACGGGGCCGGCTACCACGGGGCCGGCTACCACGGTGTTGGCTAGCACGGGGCCGGCCACCACGGCGCCGTCCACCGCCGCGGCAGCGGGGGCCGGGCAGTCGGCGGTGGTCGGGGGCGCCCGGCTGGCGACCAAGGGCCTCGTCGTCGACTACGGGGGCGCACGGGCCCCGCGCCTGCCGGACATCACGGCGTCATCCTTCGTCGTCGCCGACGCCGGCACCGGGGCGGTCCTGGCGGCCAAGGACCCGCACGGGCAGTTCCTGCCCGCCAGCACGCTCAAGCTGCTGACGGCGGTATCGCTGATGCCGGTGCTGAAGCCCGGCGCGGCCACCGTCGCCACCGCCCTGGCGGCGTCGGCCGAGCCCAACGACGCCGGGCTGGTGGCCGGGCAGCAGTACACCAACGACAGCCTGTTCACGGCGCTGCTGACGATCTCGGCCAACGACGCGGCGGTCGCCCTCGCGCAGGCGGCGGGCGGCTACGCCCGCGGCATCGGGCTGATGAACGCGACCGCGGCCCGGCTGCACGCCAACGACACCCACGCGGTCGACCCCAACGGGCTCGACGCCCCCGGACAGTACACGTCCGCCTACGATCTCGCCCTGATCGCCCGGCAGGCCCTGGCCAGCCCCGAGTTCCTGCACTACGACCAGATCCGCTCGGCCCCGTTCACGGTCAAGCCGGGCAAGTCGGAGACCCTGGTCAACCAGAACACCCTGCTGTCGGCGTTCCCGGGGGCGCTGGGCGGCAAGGTCGGCTGGACCACGGCCGCGGGCGCCACCTACGTCGGGCTGGCCCGCCGGGGCGGCGTGACCCTCATCGTCACCCTCATGCACTGCCCGGCACTGTCTGAGATCACCGCGGCCGAGAAACTCCTCACCTGGGGATTCGGCGCCGACGGGAAGGTCGCCCCGGCCGGGACGCTCGTCGCCCCGGCCGCGGCCGCCGCAGGCGCCCCGGGCGCGGCCACGGGAAGCGGCGGCCCTGCCGCGGGCGCCGCCGGTGCCGCCGCGGCGGCCAGCGGCAGTGTGTCCGGCGATAGTGCGGCCGGCGGGGCGCCGGTGCCGACCATCGTCGCCGCCTCGTTCACCGGGGTGACGTTCGTCGTCATCGTCATGGCGATCATCACCACTCGCCGCCAGCGGGCCCGCGGCCATACCCGGTCCGGCCGCTAGCCGGCCCCAGGCCGCCAGCGGGCGTCGAGCGCGTCAGGGAACCCGCGGGAAACAGGGCTGTTCGGGGAGACCCACGGTCGCGGACCTCAGCCATCGCCTGCCCGGGCCGCCAGCGGGCGTCGAGCGCGTCAGGGAACCCGCGGGAAGCCACTGCGGTCGCGGACCTCGGCCATCGTCTGCCGGGCGATGACGGCCGCCCGCCGGGCGCCGGCCGTCAGGGTGGCGTCGATCGCGTCGGTGTCCTGCAGGAGCTTGTGCGTCCGCTCGCGGATCGGCGCGAGGCTGTCCACCACCACGTCGCCGAGGTCCTTCTTGAACTTGCCGTAGCCCTCGCCCGCGTAGGCCGCCTCGATCTCGGCCACCGGCTTGCCCGACAGGGCCGCATAGACGCGCAGCAGGTTGGTCACGCCCGGCTTGGCCGCCTCGTCCACCCGGATGCTGCCCTCGGCGTCGGTCACCGCCCGGTTGATCTTCTTGCGGATCGCGGCCGGCTCGTCCAGCAGGTCGATGATGCCCTGCGGTCCGGAGGAGGACTTGCTCATCTTGCTTCCCGGCTCCTGGAGGTCGTAGATCTTCGCGACCTCCTTGGGGATGTAGGCCTCCGGCACCACGAAAGTCTGGCCGAAGCGCTGGTTGAAGCGCTGGGCCAGGTTCCTGCTCAGCTCCAGGTGCTGGCGCTGGTCCTCCCCGACCGGCACCTCGTGCGACTTGTAGAGCAAGATGTCGGCCGCCATCAAGACAGGGTAGGTGAACAGGCCGACCGACGACGCGTCCTGCCCGCCCTTAGCCGACTTGTCCTTGAACTGGGTCATCCGGCTCGCCTCGCCGAACCCGGTGATCCCGGCCAGCACCCACTGCAACTCCGCGTGCTCGGGCACCTGGCTCTGCGCGAACAGGATGCAGCGCTCCGGGTCCAGGCCCGCGCCGAGCAACTGGGCGGCCGCCACCCGGGTCCGCTGGCGCAACGTGCCCGGGTCATACGGGATCGTGATCGCGTGCAGGTCGACCACGCAGTAGATCGCGTCATGAGACTCCTGCATCGCCACCCACTGCTTGACCGCGCCCAGGTAGTTACCCAGGTGGAAGGAGTCAGCAGTCGGCTGGATACCGGAGAAGACGCGACGAGTTGCCATGCGCTGAGTTTATCGGCGGCGGTGCTTACTTCGGGGGAGGCCTACTTCGGGGTGACGACCACTTCGACCCGCTGGAACTCCTTGAGCTCGGTGTAGCCCGCCGTCGCCATCGTGCGGCGCAGCGCGCCCATCAGGTTCATCGAGCCGTCCGGGACGGTCGAGGGGCCAAGCAGGATCTGCTCCAGCGTCCCGATCTCGCCGACCGAGACCCGCGCGCCGCGCGGCAGCTCGGGGTGGTTGGCCTCGCTCCCCCAGTGATAGCCGCGGCCCGGCGCCTGCTCCGCCCGGGCCAGCGGCGAGCCGACCATGACCGCGTCCGAGCCGAGCGCCAGCGCCTTGGCGATGTCACCGCTGCGGGTCATCGACCCGTCCGCGATCACGTGCACGTACCGGCCGCCGGACTCGTCCATGTAGTCCCGCCGGGCCGCTGCCACGTCCGCGATGGCGCTGGCCATCGGCACCGCGACCCCGAGGACGGCCGTCGTCGTGTGGCCGGAGCCGCCGCCGAAGCCGACCAGCACGCCCGCCGCGCCGGTCCGCATCAGGTGCAGGGCGGCGGTGTAGGTCGCGCAGCCGCCGACGATGACGGGGATGTCGAGCTCGTAGATGAACTGCTTGAGGTTCAGCGGCTCGGCCCGCCCGCTGACGTGCTCGGCCGAGACCGTCGTGCCGCGGATGACGAAGATGTCGGCGCCGGCGTCGAGGACGGCCTTGTAGTAGCGGGCGGTCTTCTGCGGGGACAGCCGGGCGGCGGTGATCACCCCGGCGCTGCTGATCTCCTCGATCCGCTGGCCGATCAGGTCCTCCCTGATCGGCGCGGAGTAGACCTCCTGCAGCCGCCGGGTCGCCGCCTCCTCGGGCAGCGTCGCGACCTCCGCCAGCAGGGACTCCGGGTCCTCGAAGCGGGTCCACAGGCCTTCCAGGTCCAGCACCCCGAGGCCGCCGAGGCGGCCGATGGCGATCGCCGTCGCGGGCGAGACCACGCTGTCCATCGGGCTGGCCATGAGCGGCAGCTCGAACCGGTAGGCATCGATCTGCCAGGCGATCGACACCTCCTCGGGGTCACGGGTCCGCCGGGCGGGAACGATGCCGATCTCGTCGAGCGAGTACGCGCGGCGGCCGGTCTTGCCCCGCCCGATCTCAATGTCTGTCACGAAGGCCCTTGCCTGCTAGCTGGTGCGTGGTGGTGATGGCGTGCCCGGGTGCTGTGTTCCCAATGCGGGAGGCGGCTAGTTCCGGCCCGAGTAGTTCGGGGCGGCGACCGTCATCTGCACGTCGTGCGGGTGGCTCTCCTTGAGGCCGGCGAAGGTGATCTGGACGAACCGGGCGTCCTGCAGCTCCGGGATCGTCCGGGTGCCGCAGTACCCCATCGCCGCCCGCAGCCCGCCGACGAGCTGGTCGGCCACCGCCGCGACCCCGCCCCGGTACGGGACCTGGCCCTCGATGCCCTCGGGGACCAGCTTGTCCTCGCGGAGCACGTCGTCCTGGAAGTAGCGGTCCTTGGAGTAGGACTTGCCCCGCTCGCGGTTGCGCATCGCGCCGAGCGACCCCATGCCCCGGTACATCTTGTACTGCTTGCCGTTGATGAACACCATCTCGCCGGGGCTCTCCTCGCAGCCGGCCAGCAGGCTGCCGAGCATGACCGCGTCCGCGCCGGCCGCGATCGCCTTGGCGATGTCGCCCGAGAACTGCAGGCCGCCGTCCCCGATGAGCGGGATGCCGGCCGGGCGGGCTGCCAGCGACGCCTCGTAGATGGCGGTGACCTGGGGGACGCCAACGCCGGCGACGACCCGGGTGGTGCAGATCGAGCCCGGCCCGACCCCGACCTTCACCCCGTCCGCGCCCGCGTCGATCAGCGCCTGGGCGCCGTCCCGGGTAGCGACGTTGCCGCCGATCACGTCAACGTCAGCGTTCGCCTTGACCTGCTTGATCATGTCGAGCACGGACTGCGCGTGGCCGTGCGCGGTATCCACCACGAGGAAGTCCACGCCCGCCTCGACCAGCAGGTGCGCGCGGTGCTTGGCGTCCTCGCCGACCCCGACCGCCGCGCCGACGACCAGGCGGCCGCCGGCGTCCTTGGTGGCGCTGGGGAACTTCTCGCTCTTGGTGAAGTCCTTGACGGTGATGAGCCCGCGCAGCCGGCCGCCGGCGTCGACCAGCGGGAGCTTCTCCACCTTGTGCTGCTTGAGCAGGCGCAGCGCCTCGTCCGCCGACGCCCCGACCGGGGCGGTGACCAGCGGCATCGCGGTCATCACGTCCGCTACCCGGACCGAGTGGTCGGCCTCGAAGCGGATGTCGCGGTTCGTCACGATGCCGAGCAGGGTGCCGTCATCGCTGGTGACGGGGACGCCGGAGATCCGGTAGTGCGCGCACAGCCGGTCCACGTCGGCGATCGTCGCGTCCGGCCCGCAGGTCACCGGGTCGGTGATCATCCCGGCCTCGGACCGCTTCACGAGGTCGACCTGCTGGGCCTGCTCCTCGACCGACAGGTTGCGGTGCAGGACCCCGACGCCACCCTGGCGGGCCATGGCGATGGCCATCCGGGCCTCGGTCACGGTGTCCATCGCGGAGGACACCAGCGGGATCCGCACGCGCAGGTTGCGGGTGATCCGGGTGCCGGTGTCGGCCTCGCTCGGCATGACGTCCGAACGCGCCGGCAGCAGCAGCACATCGTCAAATGTCAGGCCGACCGGGGAGAACTTCGGTGGTTGCGTCATGGCGCCCTCACGGCTGAAAGCTACGGTGGTCCGCAACTGGTAACGGTGGGATACCGTCCATCCTACTTAACCCCGGTAGCCATGCGGTGCATCCTGGCCGGCTAGCACCCCTGATCACAACTAACGGTGACCTCTAGCCAACGCTACGCCTGCTAGCTCATACTTGCCGCCAGTTCGCGGTGGACGCCCACCCCCGACTGTGCGCTAGCCGATACCAGGACAAACCACAGAGACAGGAGTGCCACGAATAAGCAGGAGAAGGCCTTACCTAGCGCCGCCCGTTCTTCGGCTCGAGGCTAGGCGGCGTGAGCCTCGAGCCAGACCGAGCCGAGGTCGTGCCCAGGCGTGGGACCTCGGGCACCTCACCGAGGCGATCGAACTGCACGACCGGGCGGCGAGCGTGTTCCGTTCGCTGAATGCCCGGTGGCTGCTCGCGGTCGCGCTGGGCAACCTCGCCACTGCCCGTGCCGCCGGGCAGGCCGGCCAGGCGCGCGAGAACGCGGCCGAAGCCCTCGGGCTGCTGGCCGAGTTCCCCGACCCGGCCGCGCGGCGGCTAGCGGCGGCGCTCGGCGAGCTTGCCTGATGCCAAGCAGAAGCGGCGGGAACCTCTCGGTTCCCGCCGCTTTGGGTTACTGCTGGTGCTGCTCGCCTAGTGCGAGTGGCCGTGGCCGTGGCCATCGCCCGCGGGCGACTTGTCCTCTTCCGGCTTCTCGACGATCAGCGTCTCGGTCGTCAGCAGCAGGCCGGCGATCGAGGCGGCGTTGAGAACCGCGGAGCGGGTGACCTTGACCGGGTCGATGACGCCCTGGGCCACCAGGTCGGCGTACTCGCCGGTGGCGGCGTTGTAGCCGTGCCCGACGGGCAGGTCGGCGATCTTGGCCACGATGACCGAGCCCTCCTGGCCCGCGTTCAGCGCGATCCAGCGGGCCGGCTCGGACAGGCCCCTGCGGACGATGCCCACGCCGGTCGCCACGTCACCGGTACGGCCGAGGTCGTCCAGGTCGGCGGCCACGTGCACGAGCGCGCTGCCGCCGCCGGCGATGATGCCCTCCTCGATCGCGGCGCGCGTCGCGGAGATGGCGTCCTCAAGGCGGTGCTTCTTCTCCTTGAGCTCGACCTCAGTGGCCGCGCCCGCCCGGAGCACCGCCACGCCGCCGGACAGCTTGGCCAGCCGCTCCTGCAGCTTCTCGCGGTCCCAGTCGGAGTCGGTCGACTCGATCTCGGTCCGGATCTGACGGATCCGCTCCTCGATCGTGCCCTGGTCGCCGGCGCCGTCGATGATCGTGGTGTCGTCCTTCGTGACCACGACGCGGCGGGCGGTGCCCAGGACCTCCAGCCCGATGGACTCGAGCTTGATGCCGAGCTCCTCGCTGATGACGGTCGCGCCGGTCAGCGTGGCGATGTCGGCCAGCATGGCCTTGCGGCGGTCACCAAAGCCGGGCGCCTTGACCGCGGCGATGTTCAGCAGGCCGCGGATCTTGTTGACGACGATGGTCGCGAGGGCCTCCGCCTCCACGTCCTCGGCGATGACCAGCAGCGGCTTCTTGGTCTGGGCGACCTTCTCCAGGACCGGCAGGAAGTCGGCCATCGAGGAGATCTTCGCCTGGTTAACCAGGACGTAGGCGTCCTCCAGGACGGCCTCAAGGCGGTCCTGGTCGGTGATGAAGTACGGCGAGATGTAGCCCTTGTCGAACTGCAGGCCCTCGGTGAAGTCCAGCGAGATGCCCAGGGTGGGCGACTCCTCGACGGTGATCACGCCGTCCTTGCCGACCTTGCTGAACGCCTCGGCGATGACCTCGCCGATCTTCTTGTCCTGCGCCGAGATCGTCGCGACGTGCGCGACCTCGGCCTGGTCCGCGACCTCACGGGCCGAGGAGAGCAGGCGCTCGGAGACCTCGGCGGCGGCCGCGTCGATGCCGCGCTTGAGGTCCAGCGGGTTCGCGCCGGCCGCCACCGAGCGCAGGCCCAGGTGGACGAAGGCCTGAGCGAGCACCGTCGCGGTGGTGGTGCCGTCGCCGGCCACGTCGTTGGTCTTGGTGGCGACTTCCTTGGCCAGCTGGGCCCCGAGGTTCTCGTAGGGGTTCTCCAGCTCCACCTCCTTGGCGACGGTCACGCCGTCGTTGGTGATGGTGGGAGCGCCCCACTTCTTGTCGATGACGACGTTGCGGCCGCGCGGGCCGAGCGTCACCTTGACTGTGTCGGCGAGCTTGTCCACGCCGCGCTCGAGGTGGCGGCGGGCGTCCTCGTCGAACTCCAGGATCTTGGGCATTGACTTACCTCAACCTACGGGTTGGATACAGGCTTGGTACGAACGAGAACACCGGTGCCCCCGTAACAACGCACGAGGACACCGGCGGACTTACTACTTCTCGATGACGGCGAGCACGTCGCGGGCCGAGAGGACCAGGTACTCCTCGCCGGAGTACTTGACCTCGGTGCCGCCGTACTTGCTGTACAGCACCACGTCGCCAACGGCGACGTCGAGCGGAATGCGCTTGCCCGAGTCATCGACGCGGCCAGGCCCAACCGCGAGGACCTGCCCCTCCTGGGGCTTCTCCTTCGCGGTGTCCGGGATAACAAGCCCGGACGCAGTGACCTGCTCAGCCTCCAGGGGCTTGACCACGATGCGGTCCTCGAGCGGCTTAAGAACAACCTTGGTGGCGGTCGTCACGATCTGACCTCCCCCTCCGGAAAAAGGGTTAACGGTGAGTAGCTTGCGAGGCGACTAAGAGCGCAGCCTGCCGTCGCGGGGGTCAGACGTTGCCTCGTCGCGGTTAGCACTCTACATGAGTGAGTGCTAATCCCGAAATCTAGCCCGTCAACGTTTGGCCCGTCAACTCAGGCCCCCGGCCGGCGTGGTCACGGCCGCCCGGCGCCGGCCCGGGACGGCCCGGAATGGGCCGAACGACCCGCATGCCCGGGCGGGCCGCTCGCGAGAACCCACAGATACGCAAAGAATTTGCCCTCTGCACTCATCCGATTACAGGAAGCTACTAGAGTGGGCCGCATTCCCGGCCGCGCCACACGCCACCGGGTGGCAGAACCCCCACGGGCACTTCCTCCTGGAGGGCATCATGGACCAGCCGGGCAACGGGCGCTACGCGCCACAGTCGGGCCAGCAGACGCTCAACGGCCGCAGCGGCGGCTATTACGGGCGGGCTGCCCACGAGGGCAGCGGATACCAGGCAACCGGGCACGGCCCCAACGGCTACGCCGGGGACGGCCAGAGCGGGCAGGCCGCCCAGCAGGGCCAGGCCGACTACGGGCAGGCGAGCGCCGGCTATCCCGCCGGGACGACCACGCCCGCGGCCCGGACCGCCCCCGAGGCGGCCGCCACCAGCGCGGAGCCCGTCACCGACGCCGCTTCAGCGGGCGCCACCGCCCAGGACCCGGCCCGGCCGGACACGGCCCTCCGCAGGCCGGGCGGCGGCCACGGCCCAGACGGGGCCATCGGCGACAGCGACGCGGCTGCGGCCGGGGAGGCCGGCGCCGGCGTTCCGGCGGGCAGCAACACCGCCGCCGAGCGGATGCGCGAGCTCCTCGCCCGCAGCACCGCCGACCACGCGGCGATCGAGCGGGCGACCGCCGGCGCCCTGGAGGAGATCCGGCTGCGGCTAGCCGGCCTGGAGCGGGCCGTCGCCGATGTGCGCGAGCAGGCCGGGACGGAGAAGGACACCGCCAGCGCCGCCGTCGAGCAGCTGACCACCCAGGCCCAGCGGCTAGCGGGCATGTCAGCCACGCTCGACGGGCTGACGGCGGGCCTGTCCACGTTCAGCGCGCAGCTGTCGGCGATCGACGGCCGGCTGGCCAACGCCGATAGCAGGCTCGCGGGCGCGGATGTCAAGCTGGCCAGCACCGAGGGGCGGGTCACGGCGCTCGACACCCGCTTCGAGCGGCTCGACGAGCGGCTGGACGACCAGTACGACCGGGTCACCTCGATCGACAACCGGCTCGCGGCCACCGACGGGCGCATCACCTTGCTCGGCGGCCAGCTCACCGAGGCCCTCAAGCCGCTGGCGGAAGACATCCGCGCCCGGCCCGGCCGCCCGGAGGTGGAGGACATCGTCACGAAGGTGGTCGAGGCGGTCCACAGCGACATCTCCACCCGGCTCACGTCGCTCGAGGACACGGTCCTCACCCTGGCCGAGGCCCTGCTGCGCCCGGCGCCCGGGCACACTCCCCCCGGCCGCTTATCCCGGAAGGACCCGGCTCCTCACGGACCAGCCGTGCTCCCGCCTGGCTGCACCCCAGGCCAGGTCCGGGCGCCCGCCATCCCCGGCGCCTACTCCCACTCGATGGTGCCCGGGGGCTTGCTCGTGACGTCGAGCACCACCCGGTTGACATCCGCGACCTCGTTGGTGATGCGGGTGGAGATGCGCGCCAGCACGTCATAGGGCAGCCGCGACCAGTCCGCGGTCATGGCGTCCTCGCTGGTCACCGGGCGCAGCACGACCGGGTGCCCGTAGGTGCGCCCGTCGCCCTGGACGCCGACCGAGCGCACGTCGGCCAGCAGCACCACCGGGCACTGCCAGATGGACTCATCCAGCCCGGCCGCCGTCAGCTCCGCCCGCGCGATCGCGTCCGCCTCGCGCAAGAGCGCCAGCCGCGACGCGGTGACCTCCCCGATGATCCTGATGCCGAGGCCGGGACCGGGGAACGGCTGGCGGCCCACGATCTCCGGCGGCAGGCCGAGCTCCTGCCCGACCCGGCGGACCTCGTCCTTGAACAGCGTGCGGAGCGGCTCGACGAGCTGGAACTTCAGGTCATCGGGCAGCCCGCCGACGTTGTGGTGGGACTTGATGTTCGCGGTCCCGGTCCCGCCGCCGGACTCGACCACGTCCGGGTAGAGGGTGCCCTGGACCAGGAACTCGGTCGGCTCGCCGTGCGCCCCGTACTCGGCCGTGATCTCCCGCGCGGCCCGCTCGAACGCCCGGATGAACTCGCGGCCGATGATCTTGCGCTTGGCCTCCGGGTCCGACACCCCGGCCAGCGCGCCGAGGAACGCGTCGGCCTCGCTCGCCACCCGCAGCCGGACGCCGGTGGCGGCGACGAAGTCCTTCTCGACCTGCTCCGCTTCCCCCTTGCGCAGCAGCCCGTGGTCAACGAAGACGCAGGTGAGCCGGTCGCCGATGGCGCGCTGGACCAGCGCGGCGGCCACGGCCGAGTCCACCCCGCCCGACAGCCCGCAGATGGCCCGGCCGTCGCCGACCTGCTGGCGGATCCGCTCGGTCTGCTCCTCGACGATGTTCACCATCGTCCAGTTCGGGCGACAGCCCGCGGCCTCCAGGAACCGCCGCAGGATCGTGGTGCCGTGCTCGGTGTGCATCACCTCGGGGTGGAACTGCACCCCGTACAGGCCCCGGTCGGGCGCCTCGATCGCAGCGGCCGGAGTGGCCTGCGTGCGGGCGGTCACCGCGAACCCGGGGGGCGCCATGGTGGACGTGTCGCCGTGCGACATCCAGACGCTGAACTCCCCCGGCAGGCTGCCCAGGAGCCGCCCGCCGTCGCCCTCGACCGCGACCGGGGTGCCGCCGTACTCGGCCGCGCCGGTCCGCTCGACGCTGCCGCCGAGCGCCGCGACCCTGACCTGGTGCCCGTAGCAGATGCCGAAGACCGGGACGCCCGCGTCGAACAGCCCGGCCGGGGCGGCCGGGGCACCGGGCACGTAGACCGATGAGGGCCCGCCGGACAAGATGATCGCCTTCGGTTCCTTGGCCAGCATCTCGCGCACCGGCATCGTGGAGGGGACGATCTCCGAGTAGACGTGGCACTCGCGCACGCGGCGGGCTATGAGCTGCGCGTACTGCGCGCCGAAGTCAACCACCAATACCGTGTCAAACGCACCGGAACCGGGCACGTTCACCGCCTTCTAGCAGGGAAACCCACAGTGTAGTGACATCCGCGACCCGGCGGGCCCGGCCTGCGGGCGCGCCGTTATCACTGGGAATCGGCCGGCGCCTGCGGGCCGGCGGCCCCGGCCGGCGGCCCCGGCGGCGCGGGGGTGGCGGGGGTGGCGGGGGCAGCGGGGGTGACCCGCAGCCGGGCGATCCGGCGGCCGTCCATCTCGGTGACGCTGATGGCGAATCCCGGGACGCGCACCGAGTCACCCGCCGCGGGCACCTCGCCCAGCGCGGCCAGGACGTACCCGGCTACCGTCTCGTAGGGGCCTTCAGGCAGCTCGATGCCGGTCTGCTCGGCGAACTCGTCCAGGTTGAGCAGGCCGTCCACGTCCACCTCGCCCCGCGGCAGCCGCCTCGCGGGCGACTCGCCGGTGTCGTACTCGTCCCTGATGTCCCCGATCAGCTCCTCGACCAGGTCCTCCAGGGTGACGATGCCGGCCGTGCCGCCGTACTCGTCGGCCACGATCGCCAGGTGCGCCCGCTCCCGCCGCATCTCCGACAGGGCCGACAGCACCGTCTTGCTGATCGGGAGGAACTTCACCGGCCGCACCACCTGGTCGATCAGCGCGCTGTGGTCGGCCTCCGGCCCCAGCAGGTCCCGGATGTGCACGAACCCGATGACGTTGTCATAGGACCCCTGGTAGACCGGCAGCCGCGAGTACGGCACGCTCGCCGCGATCTGCGCCGCCTCGGCCACGGGCGTCCCGGCCGCGAGGAACTCCACCTCGGTACGCGGCAGCAGCACCTCCCGGATCTGCCGCTTGCCCGCGTCGAAGACCTCCCCGACGATGCGCCGCTCGTCGGGGCTGAACGCCTGGGTGCCTTCCACCAGGTCGCGGACCTCCTGCTCGGTCATCTGCTCGCGCCCGGCCCGGGGGTCGCCGCCGAGCAGCCCGACGACGAGGTTGACCACGACTGACAGCAGCCACACGACCGGCCGGGCAAGGATCGAGATCAGGTCAAGCAGCGGCGCGGCCAGCAAGGCGAGCGACACCGAACGCTGGAGCGCGATCCGCTTGGGCGCGAGCTCGCCGAGCACCAGGCTGACGAACGTGATGCAGACGGTCACGATCGCGAAGGCCAGCGGGGTGGCGACCCCGCCCTTCATCCCCTGCCCGACCAGCCACGACCGCAGCACGCCGGACAGGGCGTCGGCGCCGAACGCGCCGGACACCAGCGTCGCCAGCGTCACCCCGATCTGCACGGCCGACAGGAACCGGTTGGGGTCCGACGCGAGCTTGGCCGCCTTCGCGCCACGCTTGCCCCGCCGCGCCAGGTCCCGGACCTGCCCCTCGCGCAGCGAGACGAGAGCCATCTCGGCGCCCGAGAAGAACCCGCCGATTGACACGATGATGAGGACGATGATGACGTCCCAGACGACCTTGCTGATCGCCGTCTTCCTCCTCGCAAGGGCACTTCAGTCCGGCCAGTTTAGGCCACGGGGCATCCGTGCCGGGTCAGGTACCACGACGGCGGCCACAAGGACACCGCGCCGCCGCCTGCTGGCCCGGGCAAAAACGGCCCTTCCCCGGTACCCTCACAAGGACGCACTGGGCGGATCAGGAGGACCTCGTGAAGTTGCTGGTTACCGGGGGGGCCGGGTACATCGGCAGCGTCGTGGCGGCGAAGCTGGTCGCGGCCGGGCACCAGGTAACCGTCCTCGACGACCTGTCCACCGGGTTCGCCGTCGCCGTCCCCGCGGGCGCCGCGTTCGTCCAGGGCACGCTGCGCGGGGACGCGAAGGCAGCGCTGGGCGAGGGCACCGACGCCGTGCTCCACTTCGCCGCCCACTCCCAGGTCGGCGAGTCGGTCGCGAACCCGGCGAAGTACTGGTCGAACAACCTCGGCGGCACCCTGGCGCTCCTGGAGGCGATGCGGGCGGGCGGGACGACGCGGATCGCCTTCTCCTCGACCGCCGCCGCCTACGGCAACACCGGCCAGGTGCCCATCCCCGAGACCGCCCCGGCCCTGCCCGCCTCCCCGTACGGGGCGTCCAAGGTGGCGGTGGACACCGCGCTCGCCGAGTACGCCCGGATGCACGGCTTCGCGGCGATCAGCCTGCGCTACTTCAACGTGGCGGGCGCGCTGCGCGATCACGCCGGGACCTGGGTCGGCGAGCGCCACGACCCGGAAAGCCACCTCATCCCCAACCTCCTGCTGATCGCCCGCGCGCAGGCCCGCGGCGACACTGGCGCCCACGCCACCTTGTTCGGGACCGACTACCCCACGCCCGACGGGACCTGCGTGCGCGACTACATCCACGTGAGCGACCTCGCGGACGCCCACCTGCTCGCCCTCGACGCCAGCCAGCCAGGCCTGCACCGCGTCTACAACCTCGGAATCGGCGCGGGCGCCTCGGTCCGGCAGGTCATCGACGCCTGCCGCGAGGTCACCGGCCTGGACATCCCGGTGGTGACCGGGCCGCGCCGGGCCGGGGACCCGGCTTCCCTCATCGCGTCCGCGCAGCGCGCCCGGGCCGACCTCGGCTGGCGCCCGGCCCATGACCTGCGGGCCATGGTGGCCGACGCCTGGCAGTTCCTGCAGTCCACCGCCCCCTAGCAAGCACGAAGCAGCGTGACCGAGAACAGCGTGACCGAGAACACAGCCAGCACCATCACGTGGTTCGCTCCTGGCCGGGCCAACCTGATGGGCGAGCACACCGACTACAACGAGGGCCTCGTCCTCCCCTTCGCCCTCGCCCAGGGCGTGACCGCGACCGCCACTCCCCGCCCCGGCGCCCAGCTCGTGCTCACCTCTAAGCAGATGCCGGGCGACCGGGTCACCGTGCCGCTGGCGGCCCTGGCTCCCGGGTCCGTCACCGGCTGGGGCGCCTACCCGGCGGGCGTTGCCTGGGCGCTGGCGGAGGCGGGCTACCCGGTCCCCGGGGCCGGCATCGTCATCGACTCCGACCTGCCCGTGGGGGCGGGGGTCTCTTCCTCGGCCGCCCTGGAATGCTCGGTCGCGCTGGCCCTGGCCGGCCTGGGCGGCCACTCGATCGAACGGCGCGAGCTGGCCGCGATCGCCCGGCGAGCGGAGAACGACTTCGTGGGCGCGCCCACCGGCATGATCGACCAGTCGGCCGCGCTGCTGTGCGCGGCGGGCCACGCGATGCTGCTGGACTGCGGCACCCTGGAGATCCGCCAGGTGCCGTTCCAGCCTGCCCGCGACGGCGTCCTCGCACTGGTCATCGACACGTGCGTGCCCCACGCGCTGGTGTCGGGGCAGTACGCGACGCGGCGGGCGGAGTGCGAGGCGGCCGCCCGCGAGCTCGGCGTCCCCGCCCTCTGCTCCCGGGAGGCGCGGGCCGGCCAGCCGGGCGGCGGGGGGGCGGCCGGCGCTAGCCCGGCCGCGGCCGGCGCGCTGGCCGACCCGGTCTCGCGCCGCCGCGCCCGGCACGTCCTGTCCGACTGCGCCCGGGTGCGCGAGATCGCGAGCCTCCTGGACGGGCCGCTGGCCGGGGCCGCCCGGTACGAGGCGATCGGCGACCTGCTGACCGAGGGGCACGCGTCGCTGCGGGACGACTTCGAGGTCTCCTGGCCCGAGGCCGACGTCACCGTCGAGGCGGCCCGGGCGGCCGGGGCGTTCGGGGCGAAGATGATCGGCGGCGGCTTCGGCGGATCGGTGCTGGCGCTAGTCCGGGCAGCGGACCTGGCCGCGGTCCGGGCGGCCGTGACGGCGCAGTTCGCCCGCCGGGGCTGGGACAGCCCGCAGTTCCTGAACGCAGTCCCCTCGCCGCCCGCCCGTAGGATTTCCTGACGTGAAGACCATAAGGGACGACGCCGCGCGGATCGCGGGCGACATCATCGATCTGCGGCACGCTATTCACCGCGAGCCGGAGATCGGCAACGACCTGCCGAAGACGCAGGCCAAGGTGCTCGACGCGCTGTCCGGGCTACCGCTCGAGGTCAGCCGGGGCCAGGCGCTGTCCTCGGTCACCGCCGTGCTGCGCGGCGGGCGGCCGGGGCCGACGGTGCTGCTGCGGGGCGACATGGACGCGCTGCCGGTGACCGAGGCGACCGGCCTGCCCTACGCGTCGCGGATGGACGGGGTGATGCACGCCTGCGGTCATGACCTGCACACGGCGATGCTCGCGGGCGCGGCCCGGCTGCTCAGCGCCCGGCAGGCCGAGCTCGCGGGGAACGTGATCTTCATGTTCCAGCCGGGTGAGGAGGGTGACGGCGGCGCCGACCTGATGATCGGCGAAGGCGTCCTGGACGCCGCCGGCGAGCGCCCGGTGGCGGCCTACGGGCTGCACGTGGTCTCCGACCGGCACCCTCGCGGCCAGTTCGACACGCGGCCGGGGCCGCTGATGGCGTCGGTCGACACGCTGGCCGTGACGGTGCGCGGCCAGGGCGGCCACGCGTCCCGGCCGCATGCGAGCGCGGACCCGATCCCGGCCGCGTGCGAGATGGTGACCGCGCTGCAGGCGATGGTGACGCGGCAGTTCAACATCTTCGACCCGGTCGTGCTCACCGTCGGCACCTTCCACGCCGGGACGGCCAGCAACGTGATCCCCGACGAGGCCGCCTTCGAGGCGACCGTGCGCTCCTTCAGCGACGAGGCCCGGGCGAAGCTGGAGCGGGAGGCGGTCCGCCTCACCCGGCACATCGCCGAGGGGCACGGGCTGGCGGCCGACGTGCGCTGGGAGGCCAGCTACCCGGTGACCGTCAACGACGCCGGCGAGGCCGCGTTCGCCCTGCGGTGCGCGGCGGACCTGTTCGGCGGGGCGCGGGCGGCGGAGATGGCCAACCCGGTCCCCGGGGCAGAGGACTTCTCCTACGTGCTGCGGAAGGTGCCGGGCGCGTTCGTCTTCCTGGGCGCCTGCCCGCCCGGCACCGACCCGGCGACCGCCCCGTCCAACCACTCGGCCCGGGCGGTGTTCGACGACTCGGTCCTCGCCGACGGCATGACGCTGCTCAGCGAGCTGGCCGTCCGCCGGCTGACGGCGGCCGCGGCCGGCTAGCGCTAGCCCGGGGAGGCACTGGCCCCGGAAACGGCTGACGCCCCCGGTGGCACCCGGAGGCTCCGGGCACCGGGGGCGTCAGCCGGCGTGCTACATGCTGGCGACGTCGGCCTGCTTGGCCCGGACGGACTCGGCGGCCGCCCGCAGCCCGGCGAGCTCGGGCCCGGTCAGGTCGCGCTCGACGACCTTCTTCACGCCGCCGGCGCCGATCTCGGCCTCGACCCCGAGGTAGACGCCGTTGATGCCGAACTGGCCGTCAACCCAGGCGCAGACCGGCATGACCGCGCCGGAGTCCTCCGCTACGGCCTTGACCATGCGCGCCGCCGCGGCCGACGGCGCGTAGTAGGCCGACCCGGTCTTCAGCAGCGCGACGACCTCGCCGCCGCCGTTGCGGGTGCGGGTGACCATGGCCTCGATCTCGTCGGCGGGCAGCAGGGTGTCCAGCGGCTTGCCGTCCACCGAGCAAGCCGACGGGACCGGCACCATCGTGTCGCCGTGCGAGCCCAGGGTCAAGGTGGTCACCGAGCTGGTGGGCACGCCCAGCTTCTCCGCCACGAAGTAGGAGAACCGCGCGGTGTCCAGCATGCCGGCCTGGCCGATGACCCGGGACGACGGGAAGCCGGAAACCTTAGCGGCCAGCGCGGTCATCTCGTCCAGCGGGTTGGAGACGATGATGAGCACTGCCTCCGGCGCGTGCTTGGCGACGTTCTCCACCACCTGGCGGACGATCTTGGCGTTGACCTCGATCAGGTCCATCCGGCTCATGCCAGGCTTGCGGGGCAGGCCGGCCGTGACCACCACGACGCTCGCGCCGGCGACGACTTCGTATCCCTCGCCGTCGCGGCCGGTGGTCTTGCCGGTGACCTTGGTCTCGAAGCCCTCGATCGGCCGCGCCTCGTTCAGGTCCAGCGCCAGGCCCTCGGCCCAGCCATCCTTGACGTCGGTCAGCACGACCTCGTCGAAGATGTCGTACTCGGCCAGCCGCAGCGCGGTGGTCGACCCGTAGAAGCCAGCCCCGATGACGGCTACTTTGCCCTTGCGTG
>DATBEM010000128.1:0-4952 GCA_036276115.1 Trebonia sp. | reverse complement strand
GCCTGCGGGCCACTGGCATGCCCAGACCCTAAAATCGACCTCGTGACCGAGAACCCCGCCTTTCCGTGGCAGCCTGGCACCGCGACCGCGATCGGGTCGCTGCCAGGCACCGACCCGCTGGAGGCGGCCCGCCTCATCGCGACGGAGCTAGAAGACTTCCCGCACCTGCCCGAGCTGCCGGCCCGCGGCCCCGGGGCCGACATGATCGGGCGCACGGCCGCCCTGCTAATCGACATCCCGGTCGAGACCACGACTGGCGGCTGGCGGCTGTCGCCGGAGCGGCCCGGTCGGGACGCCCGGCGCGCCCGGTCGCTGCTCGCGCAGGACCTCGACGCCCTCGAAGAGGCCTTCGACGGCTATACGGGCCTGCTCAAGCTGCAGCTCGCGGGCCCGTGGACGCTCGCCGCGGCCCTGGAGCAGCCGCACTCGCTGAAGGTCGCGCTGGCTGACCCCGGGGCAGTGGCCGACCTGGCCAGCTCGCTGGCCGAGGGCGGCGCCGCGCACGTGGCCGAGGTGGCCCGGCGGATACCCGGCGCGACGCTCGTCGTGCAGTACGACGAGCCGGGCCTGCCCGCCGTCATCGACGGGGCCGTCCCCAGTCCCAGCGGCCTGACCAGGGTCCGCGCCGTCGAGGAGGAGGTCCTGCGCGACCGGCTGCGGCTGGTGCTGTCGGCCAGCGGGCGCTACACGGTCGTCCACTGCTGCGGCCAGCCTTTCCCCTTCCAGCTGGCCCGGGGAAGCGGGGCCAGCGCGGTTTCCTTCGACCTCGCCCTGATCCGGGCCGAGGGGTGGGACCAGCTCGCGGAGACCGCGGAGGCCGGCCTGGGGCTCTTCGCCGGCGTCAGCGTCGCACCGGACCTGGCTTCCCGGCCGCCCGGCCGTCGCGCCGCCGGCCCGCCACCGGCCCCGGGCGACACCCCGGCGGCAATGGCCCGGTCGGTCTCCGGCGCCTGGCGGCGGATGGGCCTGCCCCCCTCGGACTGCGCGCCGCAGGTCGTGATCACGCCCGCCTGCGGGCTGGCGGGCGCCTCCCCGCAGGGGGCCGCGGAGGCGCTGAAGCATGTCGCGAAGGCGGCCCGGATCTTGCCGGAGATCATGGAGGAACGGTCGTTATGGAGCTAGACGAGGCCCGCCGGCAGCACGCGGAGCTGAATGAGAAGCTGGCCGACGCCCAGTACCGCTACCACGTGCTGGACAGCCCCACGATCTCCGACGGGGACTACGACGCCGGGCTGCGGACGCTCAACGAGCTGGAGGAGCAGTTCTCCGAGCTGCGCACGCCTGACTCGGCCACCCAGCGGGTCGGCGGCACCCTGTCGACCCTCTTCACGCCGGTAGAGCACCTAGAGCGCCTCATGTCGCTGGACAACGTGTTCTCGGCCGGGGAGCTCGACGGCTGGCACGAGCGCGCGCTGCGGCTGTTCCGGGCGGCCCGTCCGCCGCAGGCCGTGGCCGAAGTGGCCGTGGCCGAAGAGGCCGCGGCCGCAGGGGCTGACAGGGAAGGGGCCGACGGGGAAGAGGCTGAGGGGGCGGAACCGGAGAGCGCGCCGGCGGCGCCGGATCCCGGCCCGTACCTGTGCGAGCTGAAGATCGACGGGCTCGCGATCGACCTGGTCTACGAGAACGGCCGCCTGGCCCGGGCGGCGACCCGGGGCGACGGCCGGACCGGCGAGGACGTGACCCTCAACGTCCGCACGATCAAGTCGGTCCCGTCGCGGCTCGCCGGCGGCGACGTGCCCGCCGTGCTCGAAGTGCGGGGCGAGGTGTTCCTGCCCGAGGCAGCGTTCAGCCGGCTCAACGAGACGCTGCAGGAGGCGGGCAAGCAGGCGTTCGCCAACCCGCGCAACGCGGCGGCCGGCTCGCTGCGGCAGAAGGACCCCCGGGTCACCGCGAGCCGGGCGCTGGACGCGATCATGCACGGCATCGGGCGGATCGAGGGAGCCGCCCCTGCCAGTGGCGGCCCTGGCCCGGACGACGGTGCTGGTCCGAAGGACGGCGCGATCACCGGGACGGCGTCCGAGCCGGGCGGTCCGGGGCACCTGGAGGGCGCCCCGGACACGCAGTCGGGCTGGTATGAGCGGCTGCGGGCCTGGGGACTGCCGGTCAGCGACCGCTACCGGGTGGTGAGATCGTTCGCCGACGTCCAGGAGTTCGTCGCCTATTACTCCGACCCGGCCCACCGGCACGAGACGGCGTACGAGATCGACGGGGTCGTCGTCAAGGTCGACTCGATCGCGGCCCAGCAGGCGATGGGCGCGACGAGCCGGGCGCCGCGCTGGGCGATCGCCTACAAGTACCCGCCGGAGGAGGTCATGACCAAGCTGGTGGACATCCGGGTCAACGTCGGCCGCACCGGCCGGGTCACCCCGTTCGCGGTCATGACGCCGGTCGTCGTCAGCGGGTCCACCGTCGAGCGGGCCACGCTCCATAACGAGGACGAGCTCAAGCGCAAGGGCGTGCTGATCGGCGACACGGTGATCTTGCGCAAGGCGGGCGAGGTCATCCCGGAAGTGGTCGGCCCGGTCCTGGACGTGCGCGACGGCTCCGAGCGCGCCTTTGAGTTCCCGCGCGCGTGCCCCGAGTGCGGAACCGCCCTCGGCCGCGAGGAAGACGAGGTGGACTGGCGCTGCCCGAACGCGCGGGCCTGCCCCGCGCAGCTGCGCGAGCGGTTGTTCGGCCTGGCGTCCCGGGGCGCGCTCGACATCGAGGTGCTCGGCTGGGAGGCGGTCGGGGCGCTGCTCGACGATGGCCTCGTGGCTGACGAGGGCGACCTGTTCGCCCTGGACCGCGAGGCGCTGGGGCGGTCCCCGTTCTTCGTCAACAAGGCCGGCGAGCTGAAGGTCAACGCCCGCATGCTGCTGATGAACCTGGACGAGGCCAAGGCCCGCCCCTTGTGGCGGATCCTGGTGGCCCTGTCCATCCGGCACGTCGGGCCGACGGCGGCGCGGGCGCTGGCGGAGGCGTTCGGGTCGCTCGGCGCGATCGCGGAGGCGTCTCCCGAGGCGCTGGCGATCGTGGAGGGCGTCGGGCCGACGATCGCCGCATCGGTGGTGGACTGGTTCGGCATCGACTGGCACCTGTCGATCGTTGACAAGTGGCGGCGGGCCGGGGTGCAGCTGGCGACGCCCGGCTGGGATCCGGCCGCCGCCGCCGGGCGGCTGCTGGCCGGGGTGACGGTAGTGATCACTGGCACGCTGGACGGGCTGTCGCGCGACGAGGCGGCCGAGGCGGTGCGGGCGGCGGGCGGCAAGGTGTCCGCCTCGGTCTCGAAGAAGACCACGTTCGTGGTCGCGGGCGAGAACGCCGGCTCGAAGTACGACAAGGCGGTTGAGCTGGGCGTCACGATCCTGGACACTGGCGGCCTGCGGACGCTGCTACGCGACGGCCCGGACGCGGTGGCTTCCGCGCCAGGACCGGCCGAGAGCACGCCTGAGGGCTAGGCTCGCAGCGTCGCCTGACCGGCCTCCTGGGCGGGGGCCGGCGCTGGGGGCTCCTCGTTCAGCATCCCGCCGACGCGGGCGGTCGTGGCCCGGGCGCGCTGGCTGGTCGAGGCCCAGCCGAGGACGGCGACCGCTAGGCCGCAGGCGGCCAGCAGCACCCAGGCGGGGTGGCTGGCGGCCGCCAGGCGCGCGCCCGGCGCGCCGGCCACGAGGGAGCCGGCGATCGCCACCCCGAGCACCCCGCCGGTCTGGCGGCTGGCCGAGGCGACCGAGGCGGCCACCCCGGCCTGGCTGTTGGGCATGCCGGACACCGCGGTGTTAGAGATCGGCGCGTTGACCAGGCCGAAGCCGAGCCCGAGGACCAGGTAGGCAATGACCAGCCACCACGTCGAGGTGTGGTCGCTGAGGGGGATCAGCAGGGCGACGCCGGCCATGATCAGCAGGCCGGCCAGCACCAGGGGCAGCCGTGCCCCGCGGGTGGCCACCAGCCGGCCTGAGACCGGGGCGGCCAGGCAGATCATGGCGGCCATCGGCAGCGTCAGCAGGCCCGCGTGCATGGGGCTGAAGCCGCGCCCGGACTGCAGGTAGAGCGTGTTGAGGAACAGGAACCCGGCCAGCACGGCGAACGCCGCGACCGCGACCAGGCTGGCCCCGCTGAACGGCACGCTCCGGAAGAACCGCATTTCAATCAGCGGCTGCTCGCGGCGCAACTCGATCCGCACCAGCGCGACCGCCGAGGCCGCCGCGACCGCGAACATCGCGACGATCAGGGCCGATCCCCAGCCGTCGGCCGGCCCCTCGATGACCGCGTAGGTGAGCGTGGCCAGCATCACGATCGTCAGCACCTGGCCCCACGGGTCGAACCGGCGGGCGGTCGCCGCGCGCGACTCGGGCACGAACAGCTGGGTCAAGACGATGGCGGCGACCCCGATGGGGATGTTGATCCAGAAGATCGCCCGCCAGCTCACCGTGCTGACGAGCAGGCCGCCGATGACCGGGCCGAGGGCGAGGCTCACGCCGAGGACGGCGCCCCAGATGCCCAGCGCCCGCGCTCGCGCCCGGCGCTCGGTGAACGTGTTGGTGATGATCGACAGCGCGACCGGGTTCAGCATCGACCCGCCGAAGGCCTGCAGGCAGCGGAAGATCACCAGCGCCTCGATGCTGGTCGCGAGGCTGCACAGCAGCGACCCGAGGGTGAACAGGGTGAGGCCGACCTGGAACACGCGCCGCCGCCCGAACCGGTCGGCGGCGGAGCCGGACGCCATCAGGAAGCTGGCGAGCACCAGGGTGTAGGCATCGACCGCCCACTGCAGGCCGCTCAGCGAGGCGTGCAGGTCCCGCTGGATGGACGGCAGCGCCACGTTGACGATGGTGCTGTCGGTGCCCATGATCAGGAGGCTCAGGCAGCAGACGGCCAGGATCAGCCACGGCCGGCGGTCAGTGGGAGGCATGCATTGATTGTATGTCCGCAACTAAACAGCGGCCCTGGCGCCCGCGCGGGCGCCAGGGCCG
>DATBEM010000127.1:0-34718 GCA_036276115.1 Trebonia sp. | reverse complement strand
GCGGCCGCCGCCGGCTACGCCGGCCGGTACTTCCGGGCGGTGAACGGCCCGGTCCCGGCCGGCTTCGCGGGCGGCGTCACGGTGGCGGAGCTGCTGGCGGCCCATGACCGGCGGGGCGCGGTCAACGCCGCCTACCTGGTGCCCGCCGCGACCGTGCGCGCCCGGATGATGGGGCTGTCCCCCGGCCAGCCGGACGACGGCGCGGCCCGCCGCATGGCCCGCCTGGTCGAGGACGGGCTCGCCGACGGCGCCCTCGGCCTGTCGACCGGCCTGGACTACGTCCCCGGCCAGTTCGCCGGCGCGGCCGAGCTGGCCGCCCTGTGCGCGCCGGTCGCCGCCGCCGGCGGGATCTACGTCACCCACCTGCGCGGCTACCAGGGGAGGCGGATCGCCGGCGCCATCGCCGAGGCCGCCCGCATCGGGGCCGCCAGCGGCGCGGCCGTCCACGTCTCGCACCTGCACGGCCCGGCCGCGGTGGTCGAGGGGGCGCTGGCGGCGGGAGCCGAGGACCTGGGCGCGCCCCTCACCCACGACTCCTATCCGTACCTGCGCGGCGCCACGCTGCTGGCGATGCTGGCACTGCCGGCGGCGGTCCAGGCGGGCGGGATCGACGCCACCGTGGCCCGGCTGGGCGACCCGGCCGTCCGCGCGCAGCTGCGGCGCCAGTGGCAGCCCGGCCCGGGGTCGCGGGTCCTGGCCGCCACGGTGGCCTTCGCCAGCCACCCGGACTTCCGGTGGGCCGAGGGGATGACGGTCGCGCGGGCGGCGGGCGCCTGGGGCGACGGCGACGTCACTGGCTTCCTGTGCGCCCTGCTGGCCGCCTGCGAGCTGGCCGTCAGCTGCGTGACCGACAACGGGCCGGACCGGACCGAGGCGGACCTGCGGCAGCTGCTGCGGCGCCCGTCCCACATGGCCAGCTCGGACGCGATCTTCCTGGGCGCCCGCCCGCACCCGCGCGGCTGGGGCGCGTTCGCCCGGCTGCTCGCCCGCCACGTCCGCGAGCTGGGCGACTGGACCTGGGGCGAGGCCGCCTGGCACCTGTCGGGTCACGCGGCCCGCCGGTTCGGCCTGGCCGGGCGGGGTATCGTCGCGGCGGGCGCGGTCGCCGACCTGAGCGTGGTCGACCCCGCCCGGGTCGCCGACCAGGCCACCTACGACCACCCGGTCCGGGCCGCCGAGGGAACCCGCCACGTCGTCGTGAGCGGCGAGGTCGCCCTGCGGGACGGCGTCATCACCGGCTGCACCGCGGGCCGGGCACTGCGCAAGGGAGACACGAGCCGATGACCGGACAGGCGGGCAGCACCACCGGCGAGCCGATCTTGGATGACCCGGGCGGTTACGACCCGGCCGCCGCGGGCGACGGCCTGGCGGGCCTCGCCGCCCGGCCGCTGACCGCGCTGGACAAGGGGCTCACCGGCATCCGGCCGGGAGCCGAGGTGACGCCGCTGGAGCTGGTCACGGCGGGCACCACGCTGGCCAGCCCGGTGTTCGGGACCCCGTTCCTGGTGCTGCGCGAGTCCGCGCTGGAGCACAACATCGCGGCGATGGCCCGGTTCTGCGCTGGGGCCGGCGTCCTGCTCGCGCCGCACGCCAAGACCTCGATGAGCCCGGAGGTCTTCACCCGCCAGCTCGCGGCCGGGGCGTGGGGCCTCACCGCCGCCAGCCCCGCCCAGGCGGCGGTGTTCGCGCGGTTCGGCGCGCGGCGGGTCCTCATCGCCAACGAGGTCACCGACCCGGCCGCCGTCGACCTGCTGACCGGGCTGCTGGCCGACCCGGCCGGGCTCGAGCTGTGCTGCTACGTCGACAGCGCGGCGGGGGTCGAGGCGCTGGAGGCGGGCGTCGCCCGGGCCGGGGCGGCTCTCGCCCGCCCCGTCCCGGTCCTGCTGGAATGGGGCGTGCCGGGCGGGCGGACCGGCGTCCGGACCCGCGCGGAGGCGATGGCCGTGGCCCGGCGGGCCGGGCAGTCCGCCGCGGTCGTCCTCATCGGGGTGTCCTGCTTCGAGGGGGCGCTCAGCCACGGTGCCGGCGAGGAGCCCCTGGCGGCGGTGGCCGACCTGTGCGCGGTGGTCCGCACGCTGGGCGAGGAGCTGGCCAGCGGCGGCTTCATCCGCCATGGCGCCGACGGCCGCCCGGCCGGCGGGCCCGCGCTCATCCTCAGCGCCGGCGGCAGCCATTACTTCGACGTGGTTGCCCGCGAGCTGGGCCGCAGCCGGGTCCCGGGAACCCGGGTCGTGCTCCGCAGCGGCAGCTACGTGGCCCATGACCACGGCCTGTACCAGTCCGACACCCCGTCCCGGCGCGACCCGGCGCTGCCCGCGTTCGTGGCCGCCATCGAGGTGCACGCGACCGTCTTGTCCCGGCCGGAGCCGGGCCTGGCGCTGCTGAACGCCGGCCGCCGCGACCTGCCGTTCGACGCCGGCCTGCCGGTCGTCCTGGCCGCGCCCGGGGCCGGCTCCCGGGCCGACGAGCGCCTGCGGGTCACCGGCCTGAACGACCAGCACGCGTTCGTATCGCTCCCGCCGTCGCATCCCCTCGCCGCCGGCGACCGGGTCGCGCTCGGCATCTCCCATCCCTGCACCGCCTTCGACAAGTGGCGGCACGCCATCATCGCCGACGATCACGACGCCGTCACCGGCATCGCCCACACCTTTTTCTGAGCGGGGCCTTCCGGTTTTTCTGAGCTGAGCCTTCCGGCCGGACTGCCTCCCGCGTTACCGTTACGTCAAGCGGGAAAGGCGATCCGATTCGCCGGGGGATTTGCGACGGCGCGAATGCGCCGGTCAATAGCCCTTAGCCAGAATTCGTCCCAGGAGGTTCATCATTACCATGGCTAATGCCCGCCCGGCCCGGCCCCGCCGCGCGCTCGCGCCGCTGCTCGCCGCCGTGGCGCTGTCCATCGGGGCGCTGTCCATCGGGGCGCTGTCCATCGCGACGGCGGCCACCGGGTCGGCCGCGGCCGTCGGGGCCGCCCCGCCCGCCAGCGCCGCCGCCCTCGCCAGCACGGCGACGCTAACCAGCACGGCTGCACCGGCCAGCACGGCCGCGGCACCGGTCATCGCGATCAGCCCGACGACGACCGGGACATCGCTGTCGGCCGCCTCGGCGGGCCTGTCGTTCGAGGCATCCGACCTCGCCCTGCCCGCGTTCACCGGCGGCAACCTGGCCGCTTACCTCGACACGCTCAGCCCCTCGTCAGTCATCCGCATCGGCGGCAACACGGTCGACGAGACGTTCTGGACCTCCAGCGGGGAGACGCCGCCGTCCTGGTCGATCGCCACGGTCACCCCGGCCGACCTGACGGCGCTGGCCGGGCTGGCCCGCGCCAGCGGGTGGAAGGTCATCCTGGGCGTCAACCTCAAGCAGTACAGCACTACCCGGGCGGCCGACGAGGCGCACTACGCGCAGGCCGCGCTAGGCTCGGCCCTGACGGCGATCGAGATCGGCAATGAGCCGGACCTGTACCCGAAGTACGAAAGCAGCCCGGCCCAGTACCCGGTCGACTTCGCCGCCTACGCCGCCGCCATTAAGCAGGCCGTGCCGGGCGTCCCGATCGAGGGCAGCGACGCGGCCGCGGCCCCCAATGGGTCGTTCCAGAAGGCATTCGTCACCGCCGAGGAAAAGGCCTCGGCCCCGCCGATTACCGAGCTGACGAGCCATTACTATCCGCTGAGCGTGTGCAACAACGCCCCCGCGCCGACGATCAGCCAGCTGCTCGGCACCACCGTCCGCGACAACGAGCTCAGCGAAGCGGACGAGGCGGTCGCGGCGGCGGCCCCGCTCGGCGTCCCGGCCGTGACCGACGAGGGCAACTCGGTGGTCTGCGAGGGGCAGCCGGGCGTCAGCGACGTCTTCGCGGCCGCCCTGTGGGCGATCGACGACCAGCTGGTCTCGGCCCGCGAGGGCGTGGCGGGCGACTACATGCACGGGACGGTCCTGCAGTGCGACACCGGCAAGCCGCTGTTCATGTACTACACGCCGCTGTGCGCCCCGACAGCGGCGGCCGCCGCCGCGGGCGACCTGGCCGCCCAGCCGGAGTACTACGGCCTGGCGGCCGTGCGCGACGCGGGCACCGGCGCGTTCCTCAACCTGAGCAACCCGGTGTATGCCGACGTGCGGGCCTACGCGATCCGGCACGCCGACAACACGATGACGGTGGTCCTCGATGACATGGACGACCCCGCGTCGGCCGGGTCGTCAACCGTCCAGCTGGACCTCGGCGCCAGCTACGCCTCGGCGAGCCAGGTGAGCCTGCGCGCGAGCGGCCTGTCGGCCAAGACCGGCATCACCCTCGGTGGGCAGTCCGTCGCGGCCAACGGCACCCTGCCCGCGCCCACCCCGTCCGGGCTCGCCGTCGGCGGCAACGCCGTCACCGTCACGATCCCGGCCGGGAGCGCGGAGATCCTCACGTTCAGCGGCGCGGCCGCCACCGGGACCACCACCCTGGCCGGCGGGCTGTCGGGCAAGTGCCTGAGCGTGACCGGCGCCTCGACGGCGGCCGGGGCGACGGCCGACATCTACACCTGCAACGCCAGCCCCAGCGAGAACTGGACGGTCGGCCCGGCCGGGGCGATCACCGGCGGCCCGTCGGGTGACTGCCTCCAGCCGTCCGGCGGGTCGGCCGCCCCGCTGGCCGGCGTCGTCATCGAGCCCTGCACCGGCTCGGCCACCCAGCACTGGGCGGTCACCGCCGGGACCATCGTGAACGCCGCGTCGGGCCTGTGCCTGAGCGTCAGCGGCGCCTCGACGGCGAACTACGCGCTGGCTGACATCTACACCTGCAACGGCAGCGGCTCGGAGTCGTGGTCCGAGCAGCCGGCCGGCTGAGGCCAGCCGGGCCGCGGCCAGAGAGTTGCAGCCAGAAAGCCGGGGGCCCCGGCGGGCGAGAATGCCAGCCGGGGCCTCGCGGCGCCGGGCGGTTAGCCGGCGTACTGGGCGACGATCTTGGTGAAGTCGTAGGGGCTCTGGGCGATGTTGCTGCAGGTTCCCGGGGCCCACGGCTCCACCGCCCCGGCCGGGCAGGGCTGGTCGCGGTTGAAGGCCCAGAAGCTGAGCCAGGCGGGGTGGCTGGCCTGCGCGAAGCCGAGCAGGCTGGTGAACGTGGCCTGGGTGAACAGCTCGCTGGGCTGGTCGGTGTGCCCGTTCATGAGCGTGAGGCCCAGGTGGGACCAGGCGGTGGCCGCCGACCAGCCGTACAGCGATTCCAGCTGGCTGGCCACGTCGTTGGCGACCGCCTCGTCGCTGCCGACCTGGGTGCCGCTGGTCAGGCCGTAGTCGAAGTCCATGGCGCCGAACACGTCGATCCGGGCGCCGGCCGTGATCGCCTGCTGGATCTCGGCCGTGCCGCTGCCGGGCAGGCCGATGGAGGTCACCGGGATCGTGAGCGAGACCGTCAGGCCGGCGTTGGCGTGCTCCAGGGTCGCGATGGCCTGGGCGCGCTTGAGCTCGTTGCCGGCGTCGCCGAGGGCGGCGTTCTCGATGTCGAAGTCCACGTGGGTGAGGTGGTACTTGGTGATGACGGACTGGTAGGCGGCGGCCAGGGCGCTGGCGCTGCCGCACGACTGGCCGAGCTCGGTGCCGTTGTAGCCGCCGAAGCTCACTCCCGCGTCCCCGCCCGCGGCGCGGATCGCGGAGATGAGCGCCGCGACGGTGGTGTCGCTGGCCACCGGCTGGCTGGCGGTGCCGTCCCAGGCCGGGGTGCAGCCGCCGGAGTCCAGGACGAACGCGAGCATGAAGTCCTTCTCCCCGGTCGCGCTCATGATCGAGGCGATCTGGGACGCGCTGGGCGGGTTGTTGTCCAGCGGCATCAGGTAGACCGGCGAGCGCCAGTTGCCGCCCCCGCCGGGGCTGGTGCCGCCCCCGCCCGAGGTGGTCGCGCTGGCGGCCGCGCTCTGGGCCGAGGCGTGGCCGGCGGCGTCGACCGCGGCGACCGTGAACTGGTACGCGGTGCCGGCCGCGAGGCCGGTCACGGTCGCGCTGGTGGCGGTGACGGTGGTGGCGAGCGAGCCGTTCTCGTACACCTGGTAGGACGCGGCCGCGTCGGTGCCGGACGGCTCGGTCCACGACAGCGACGCCGAGGACGCGGTCACCCCGGTGACCGACAGCCCGGCCGGCACGGCCGGGGAGGCGGGCGGCGGCGGCGCGCTCCCGCCCGGCCCGGTCAGGGTGACGTCGTCCGCGTGGTAGGTGCCCTGCCCGTACCAGCCGTGCAGGTAGATGGTGACGCTGGTGGCGGCGCCGGTGGTGAAGGTGGTCGACAGCTGCTGCCAGGAGGCCGCCGATGGCGTCCAGGTGCTGGTGTCGCTGGTCCCGGTGCCGCTGTCGCCGAGGTACACGTAGGCGCCCTCGACCCAGGCCGACAGGGAGTAACTCGAGCTTGGCGCGACCGAGACGACCTGCGAGCACTGGGCGTCGTCGGAGGAGCTGGCGGCGCCGGCGAGGGCGTGGGACCCGGAGTGGACCGGGCTGGCGGTCACCGATCCCTGGGCCGAGCAGGTCCAAGGGGACAGGGTGCCGGTCTCGAAGCCGGGATTGGCGACGAGGTTGGCCGCCGCGCTCGCGGCGGGGGCGGCGGCCAGGCCGAGCATGGGCGCCAGGATCATCAGGGCAACGGTGGCGGCGCGACGGATCATGAATCGCTCCAGGACTAGCGGAATGCCGTTGGCTAAATTAATAGGTAAGTTTCCTATAAATTTAAGGTGAACATAACCGCGCGGGTTCCCGCCGTCAAGGGGCGCGCTGGCTAGGCGATCTTGCGCCGGCAGGCGAGCATCGCGAGCGCGTGGCTGGCCAGGAGGATGCCGGCGCACCAGGCCAGGCCGGTCCAGATGCTGGCGCTGGCCGGCTGCCGCTCCGGCAGCGCCCGGGTCGTGTTGACGGCCGCGATCCCGGCGATGGCGAGCCGGGCGACCGGCCCGGCGCTGGTGCGGAAGCCCGCCGCGACGGCGACCGCGATGACGATGAGCGGCGAGGCCGCAGTGGTGGCGACCGAGGTGAGCACGTGCGCCCACGGCACGGCCGAGCGGGCGATCGGCAGGGACTGGAACCGCTCGAAGATCCCGTTGTTCATGTCGGTGAACAGCCGCAGCGCGGTGTAGGAGATGCCGGACGCGATCGTGATGAGCAAGATCCCCGGCGGCAGGTAGTTCACGTAGTTCGGCCGAGCAGGACGGCGGTGTCGCCGAGGAACCAGGGAGTCATCAAGTGCTCCTTAGCTTCCCGGCCCCCGGGCGGCCGGTGATGGCGAGGAAGACGTCCTCAAGGCCCGGCTGCTTCTCGACGCACTCGACCCTGGCCGGCGGCAGCAGCCGCTTCAGCGCGGCCAGGGTGCCATTGGCGATGGCCTTAACCGCAGGCCTTACTCGCAGAAGATGTGGATCTTGGACTCGGGGTCCTCGACGTCGACACTGACCTCGTCCAGCTGCTCGATGAGCTCCTCCAGCTGGGCTGGCTTGAACTCGGTGAGGTCGATCGGCACCCCCGCCTTCGCCAGCTCGCGGTTGGCCCGCTCGAGCACGGCCGGCGGCAGGAGGGTGGTGAGCCGGACCCCCGCCCGCAGCAGCTGCAGCGGGATCCGGATGTTGATCTTGCTCGGCTCGCCGGCCGAGGTGTCCAGCACCGAGACTCGCAGGTACTTGGGCCGGGGCTTCGGTCCTGGTGCCAGTGGTGCCGCGCCCAGGGCCGGCGGCTCGTCGCGCCCGAGGGCGTCGATCAGCCGGGCGGCCTCGTCGGGGGTGATCTTGCCGTCCGCTAGCATCGCCAGGATCTGCTGGCCCTGCTCGTTCATCGCCGTTCCTTCTCCTGTTGCTGGTTCTTCGCTACCGGGCACTGAAGAGCAGGCCCGTCTCGCCGTCGCCGATCTCCAGGCGGGCGCCGGGCAGCGCCCACGCCAGCCGCCCGGCCCCGCGCAGCGCGCCGAGCGGGCTGATGCCGGACACCGCGCACGCGACCAGGCCGCCGAGCACCGCCAGCGCCAGCAGCGGCGACAGCACGAGCGCGGCCGGCACGACCGGGACGTGCACCCGCCGCCAGCGGCCGCCAGCGTGGCGGTAGCCCACCGTCACCAGGCCCGGGATCATCGCGGGCCCTCTAGCTCGGCCAGCGCCTGCTGGGCGGTGATCTCGCCCCGCCGCAGCCGCTCGACCACGTCGGCCTTGCGCGGGGCGGCGCCGTCGTCAGCGGGCCCGGAGTCGATGACGTCGGGGTTGATGAAGTCCAGGCGCCCGGCGATCCGGTTCAGCCGGGCCTTGATCGTCGGGTAGCTCACCCCGAAGATCCGCTCCATCTCCTTGATCGAGCCGTGCGAGCGGACGAACGCGGCCACGAACACCTGGTCGTCGCCGCTGAGCTGGGCCAGCTGGGGCGGCTCGAACTCGCCCTCGACCGCGATCCCGCTGCCCGCCAGGCGGACCCGCTCGACCGTGAACGGCTGCCCGCGCGTCAGGTCCGTCAGTTCCTGCCAGTCCACCCGTCGCTCCCTTCGCCGTACCGCTCCCCCATGTATACATTGACTTTATCAACACGTCAAAGTTGAGAACTTAATTTTTATGATCTCAAAGTCAATTTTTTAGCCGGACACACCCGCCCTTAACGCACGGTGCCCGGCCGGGAGACCCGGCCGGGCACAACGCGTGATCCGCGCTCGGCTAGCACACCCGGCGCAGCCAGCCGCCCGGGTCGGGGCGGCGGCCGTGCTGGACGTCGAGCAGGGCGGCCCGCAGCCGGCCGGTCACCGGGCCAGCCGCGCCGGTGCCGATGACGAAGTCGCCGCCGGAGTCCCGCACCCGGCCGACCGGCGTGATCACGGCCGCCGTGCCGCAGGCGAACGTCTCGGTGATCGCGCCCGAGCGGCAGCCGTCGCGCCAGTCATCGACCGACAGGCGCGCCTGGCTGACCCGGTAGCCCTCGCGGGCGGCCAGCGTCAGCAGCGAGTCGCGGGTCACCCCGGGCAGCAGCGTCCCCGTCAGCCGGGGGGTGACGATGGAGTCGCCGGCGACGAAGAACAAGTTCATCCCGCCCATCTCCTCGATCCAGTGATGCTGGATCGCGTCGAGCCAGACGACCTGCTGGCAGCCGGCGTCGCGGGCCTCGCGCTGGGCGAGCAGCGAGGGGCCGTAGTTCGCGCCGCACTTGACGTCCCCGGTGCCGCCGGGCACTGCCCGGGTGTACTCGTGGCTCACCATCACCGAGACCGGCGCCGCCTCCTCGCCGAAGAACCCCCCGGCCAGGAACGCCATCAGCAGGTAGGTGTACTCGGCCGACTCGCGCAGCATCAGGTTCGCCTCGCTGCCGAACATCAGCGGCCGCAGGTACAGCGCGTGCCGGGGGTTGTCGGTCAGCCACTGGGCGTCGGCCCGCACCAGCGTGTCGACCGACTCCAGGAACATCTCCTGGGGCAGCGGCGGCATGGCCAGCCGGGCGGCCGAGCGGGCGAACCGGGCGCCGTTGCGGTCGGGCCGGAACACCGCGATCGACCCGTCCGCCTGCGCGAACGCCTTCATCCCCTCGAAGATCACCTGGGCGTAGTGCAGGCCGATCGTGCCCGGGTGCAGCGCCAGCGGGCGCAGCGGGCCGAGGTCGAGCGGGGACCAGGCGCCGTCCCAGCGGGCGGCGACCATGTGGTCGGTGAACGTGTGGCCGTGGCCCGGGTCGGCGACGAACTTGGCGCCGGCGGTGGACGCGGCGTCGGTGCTGCCGGCCAGCGGGCGGTCGGTGGTCATGGTCATGGCTGGTCTCCTAGCCAAGCGGGGCGAAGTAGTAGGTGTCCCGGCGGGAGAAGCGCCCGTCGTCGCCGACCTCGAAGAAGTCGGCGAAGCGGAGCTCCATCGGCGCGCCGTCGTGCAGCACGCCGTTGAACTGGCCGTGCACCGCGACGCGGGCGCCGGCGTCGAGGACAGCGGTGAGGTGGTGGCTGCCGGAGCGGAACTTGCGCTGGCGGGCGTAGAACTCGGTGATCTCGGCGTGGCCGGCCATCGGGGGGTAGCCGGGCCGGCAGTAGACGGCGCCGGGCTGGAAGAGGGCCACCATCGCCGCTACGTCGCCCGCGTCCACGAGCTCGTAGTAGCGCTGGATCAGGGCCTCGCCAGTACAGGTTGCGGGCATGATGTCTCCCTTGCGGTTGCGGTTGCGGTGGTGCTGGCGGCGGTAGCAGTGGTGGTGGTGACGGTCGTCGCGACCACGGCGGATCGCGGGCCGACGGGGTGCGCAGGCCCGGATCGCGGGACGGCAGGGGGCGGGGCGGCCGGGAGCAGGTCGGCAGGGCGCGCGGGGGCGGGCTGGAGCAGGTGGCGGGCCAGGACCGGGCCGATGGTGGCCAGGGGGCCGGGCTGGAGCATGTCGCCGTGCTCGCAGGCGACCGGGTGGACGGTGACCGAGCCGGTGACGTGGGCACGCCAGGCGGCCGGGTCGGGCGGGCGGGGATGGCCGGCGGCGGTGAACAGGAGCAGGTCGCCCGCGAACAGCCCGGCCCGGTGGCGCGCTTGGGCGTCGCGGTTGCCGGCGAAGACGGCCGGCAGGGCCGCGATCGCGGCGGCGGGCAGGCCGTGCAGCGGGCCGTCCTCGCGGGCGGCCAGCGCGGCCAGGTCGCCCAGCGTGGCCTGCTCGCCGGCGGCCCGGGCGCCGAGCGAGGCGAGCAGCTGGGCCAGCGTGGCCGGGTCGTCGCCGGGTGGCGGGACGGTGGATGGCGGGATGGCGGGTGACGAGGCGGTGGGTGACGGAGAGGCGGGCGACAGGGTGACGAGTGACGGCGAGGCGGGCGGCCGGGAGGCAGGCGGCGGGACGGCAGGAGGCAAGGTGGGGTGGGGCAGGCTGGTGGGTGACGGGGTGGTGGAGGTCAGGCCGGCGGCCGGGACGCCGGGCCGGGAGCCGGGTAGCAGCCCGGGCGGCGGGCTGGACGGCGGCGGCGCGGCCGGGTAGGAGTCCAGCAGCGCCAGCAGGGCGACCTGCTCGCCGGCGGCCTGCAGGCGGGCGGCCAGGGCGTGGGCGACGTTGCCTCCGAACGACCAGCCGAGCAGGTAGTAGGGGCCGGCGGGCTGGACGGAGCGGACCTGGGCCAGGTAGTCGGTGACAACCTCCTCGATGTCGCGGCCGATGGCCCCCGGGTCGGTCAGCCCCCGGGACTGCAGCCCGTACAGCGGCCGGCCGGGCGGCAGGTAGCGCTGCAGGGCGGCGTAGGACCAGCTCAGGCCGGCCGCCGGGTGGACGCAGAACAGCGGCTCGCGGCGGCCGCCGGGCCGCAGGGGCACCAGGACCTCCAGGCCCTCGCCGGCCTGCTGGCGGGTGCCCGCGACGATGCGGGCGGCCAGCGCGGCCGGGGTGGGCGCGGTGAACAGGGTGCGGATGGACAGGTCGGCCGTCAGCTCCCGGCGGATCCGGCTGACCAGCCGGGCGGCGAGCAGCGAGTGGCCGCCGAGATCGAAGAAGCTGTCGTCGGCGGACGGGCCGCCGGGCGGCCCGAGGCCCTGCTCGCCCAGCACGGCCGCGAAGATCGCGGCCAGCCGCGCCTCCAGGGCGGTGCGGGGCGCGCGACCGGCCTCCCCGGCCGACCAGCGCGGCGCGGGCAGCGCCGTGCGGTCGGTCTTGCCGTTGGGCGTCAGCGGGAGCTCGTCGAGGAAGACGAACGTGGTCGGGACCAGGTAGTCCGGCAGTACCTCGGCCGCCAGCAGCCGCAGCCGCTCCGCCGCGGTCGGCCCGTCGCCGGCCGTGCGGGCGTCATCGGCGGTACCGCTGGCCCCGGCCCCAGTCTCAGCGTCAGCCCCGGCCCCGGCCCCGGCCCCGGCCGCGGTGGCGGTGGCGGTGGCGGTGGCGGTGGCGGTGGCGGTGGCGGTGGCGACGTAGGCGACGAGGCGCTTGCCCGCCTGGCCGGGCGGGGCGATCGCGGCCACGGCGACCTGGCGGACGCCGGGCAGCCGGGCCAGGACGGACTCGATCTCGCCCGGCTCGATGCGCACGCCGGAGACCTTCACCTGGCTGTCGGCCCGGCCCAGGAAGGCCAGGTCGCCCGACGGCAGCCAGCGCACCACGTCGCCGGTGGCGTACATCCGGGCGCCCGGCTCGGGGCTGTACGGGTCGGGCACGAACCGGGTCGCGGTCAGCCCGGGCCGGTTCAGGTAGCCGCGGGCGACTCCCGGGCCGGACAGGTACAGCTCGCCCGGCACGCCCGGCGGGACCGGGGCCAGCCGCTCGTCCAGGACGTAGGCGCGGGCGTTGCCGACCGGCCGGCCGATGGGCGGGAGCGTGCCCGGCGGCCCGGGCGGGACCGGGCCGCCGGTGGCGACGACGGTGAACTCAGTCGGGCCGTAGAGGTTCAGCAGGGTAAACCCCAGCCCCGGTGGCGGCGTGCGGCGCAGCACGTCGCCTGCGGTGAACATCCAGCGCAGGCTGGTTGTTGCCGCGCCGAGGGCGCCGAGCATGAGCTCCAGCCGCGGGGTGGGCAGGAAGCAGCAGGTCAGCCGGGTGGCGATGATCCAGTCAAGCAGTTCCTCCTGGTCGTCGAGGGTCGCTTGCGCGGGCAGGTGGACCGACGCGCCCGCCCACAGGTACGGCCAGATCTCGGCCACGGTCGCGTCGAATCCCTGGGCGGCGAGCGAGCTGGCCCGGTCGGCGGGGGTGATGCCGTAGCGCCAGGCGTGCTCGCGGCACATGTCGGCCAGGCTGGCGTGGCTGACGACCACGCCCTTGGGCGTGCCGGTGGAGCCGGAGGTGTGGATGACGTAGGCCGGGCGGCCGGGTCGCGCCCGGCCCGCGCCCGCCCCGCCCGGCTGGCCGCCCGGGGGGGCGCCCGGGCCAGGCCGGTCGACCAGGATGAGCTCGGCCCCGCCGGGGGGCAGCAGCGGGCGCAGGGCGGCTGAGGTGACGATCACCGGCATCGCCGTGTCGGTGACCAGGAACTCCCGGCGGGCGGCGGGATAGCGGGGGTCGAGCGGGACGTAGGCCGCGCCGGCCTTGAGGATGCCGAGCATGGCCGCCACCAGGCCGGCCCCGCGCTCCAGGCAGACCCCGACCAGGGCGCCGGGCGGGACTCCCCGGGCCAGGAGGCGGGCGGCCACGGCGCCGGCCCGCGCGTCCAGCTCGGCGTAGCTGAGCGCGCCGTCGTCGCCGGCGACCGCCAGCGCGGCCGGGTCGCGGCGGGCGTGGGCGGCGATGACCTCGGGCAGGCAGGCGTCGCCGGCCGGGCCGAGGACCGCGCCCTGCCAGGCGTCCAGCACCTTCGCCCGCTCGCCGCCGATGAGCAGCTCCGGGGCGCCGATGCGGGTGCCGGGGCCGGCCGCCATCGCCTCCAGCAGCCGGACCAGCCGGGCGACGAGCAGCTCGACGGTGGCCCGGTCGAACAGCTCGGTCGCGTACTCGAAGGAGACCACCAGGCCGGCGGCGCGGCCGCCCGAGTCGCGGATCTCCGAGAACGCCGCCGTCAGGTCGAACTTGGCGGTCGTGTTCGGCTCCGGCACCGGGTCGATCTCCAGCTCCCCGCAGGCGCGCGAGCCCAGCCCGTGCTCCTCCGCGCGCTGGGTCGCCTGGCTCTGGAGCGCCGCCGTGACCTGGAACAGCGGGTGCCGGGCGAGGGACCGCTCGGGGCCCAGGGCCTCCACGACCCGCTGGAACGGCAGGTCCTGGTGCGCGTAGGCGGCCAGGCCGGCCTCCCGCACCCGCGCCAGCAGCTCCCGGAACGTCGGGTCGCCCGCGGTGTCGGCCCGCAGGACCAGGGTGTTGACGAAGAACCCGGCCAGGTCCTCCAGGCTCTCGTCGGTCCGCCCGGCCACCGGCATGCCGAGCGCGATGTCGGTCCCCGCGCCGAGCCGGGTCAGCAGCGCGGCCAGCCCCGCCTGGAGCACCATGAACAAGGTGGCGCGCTCGGCCTGGGCCAGCCTGGCCAGCCCCGCGTGCAGCGCGGGGCTGGTCCGGACCGACACCAGGTCACCGTGGTGGCGCGGCTCGGCCGGGCGCGGCCGGTCCAGCGGGAACGTCACCTCGGCGGGCAGGTCGTCCAGGGCCTTGGTCCAGTACGCGAGCTGCTGGGCGACGACGCTGCCGGGGTCGGACTCCTCCCCCAGCACGTCCCGCTGCCACAGGGCGTAGTCGGCGTACTGGACCGGCAGCGGCGCCCAGTCCGGGGCCTGGCCGCGGGCGCGGGCCCGGTAGGCGCGGCTCAGGTCGTCCAGCAGCGGCGCCAGGGACCAGCCGTCGGCGGCGATGTGGTGCATGACGAGGCTGAACCGGTGATCGCGGGGGCCGCAGGCCAGGAGCGTGGCCCGGATCGGCAGCTCCGTCGCGAGGTCGAAGACGTGCTCGGCCCGGCGCGCGAGCTCGGCCGGGGCCTCCTCGGGCGGGCAGGCCGCCTCCTGCCAGGGCACCCGCGCCTGGGCGCTGGGCCGGACGTGCTGCACCGGGGTCCCGCCGGCCTCGGGGAACACGGTCCGCAGGACCTCGTGGCGGCCCACCACGTCGGCCAGGGCCGCCCGCAGCGCGGGGGCGTCCAGCGGCCCGCGCAGCCGCAGCGTCAGGGTGATGTTGTAGGCGGTGCTCGGCTCCACCTGGTGGGAGAACCAGAGCCGCTGCTGGGCGTAGGACAGCGGGATCATCATGACCGCCTCGCGCGGGCCCGCAGCGCGGGGCGGGCCGGGGCGGCGCTGGACAGCTGCCCGGCCAGGGCGGCGACCGTGCGGGCGGAGAACACGGCCTGGATGCCGACCTCGACCGCGAACGCCTTGCGGATCTTGCTGATCAGCCGGGTGACCAGCAGCGAGTGGCCGCCGAGGGCGAAGAAGTCGTCGTCGATGCCGATGTCGGGCACGCCGAGGAGCTCGGTGTACATCGCGCAGAGGGCCTGCTCCCGCTCGTCGCGCGGGCGGCGGCTGGCGGCCGAGGCGGCCAGCTCGGGCGCGGGCAGCGCCCGGCGGTCCAGCTTGCCGTTGCCGGTCCGGGGCAGCTCGGGCAGCAGCACCCAGGCGGGCGGCACCAGGTAGTCCGGCAGCCGGGCCGCCGCCCAGGCCCGCACCTCGGCCGGGTCCAGCCCGGGGGCGCCCGGGCTGGCGGTGTCCGGGCCCGCGGCCTGCTCGGGGACCAGGTAGGCGGTCAGCCGCTTGTCGCCGGGGCGGTCCTCGCGCACCAGCACCGCGCACTGGCGCACGGCCGGGTGGCCGCTGAGCACGGCCTCGACCTCGGCCGGCTCGACCCGGAAGCCGCGGATCTTGACCTGGTCATCGGCTCGCCCGCAGAACTCCAGCACGCCGTCGGCCCGCCAGCGGACCAGGTCGCCGGTGCGGTAGAGGCGGGCGCCGTCACCGAACGGGCTGGCCACGAAGCGGGCCGCGGTGAGGCCGGGCTGGCCGAGGTACCCGCGCGCCAGCCCGACGCCGGCCATGTACAGCTCGCCGATGGCCCCGGCCGGCAGCGGGTTCAGCCACTCGTCCAGGACGTAGACCTGCTTGTTGCGCAGCGGGCGGCCGACCGGGATGGACCGGCCCTCGGCGTCGTCCGCCGTGACCTGGTGGCTGACGGTGAAGATGGTGCTCTCTACCGGCGAGTAGCCGTTGACCAGCCGCAGGCCCGGCCGCCGGTCCAGCAGCTTGGCCACGTGCCGGACGGACGCGGCCTCGCCGCCGGTCATCACCTGGGTGACGCCGTCGAACATCGCCGGGTACTCGTCGATGAGGAAGTTCAGCAGGCTCGCGGACACGTGGACGGTGGTCACCCGGTGCCGGGCGACGAGGCCGGCGAGCACGGCCGGCTCGGGCGACTGGCCGGGCTGCAGGACGGCGGTGCCGCCGAACAGCAGGGCGCCGAACAGCTCCAGCGCGAAGGCGTCCCAGGACACCGGCGCGCACTGGAGGATGACCTCGCCCGGCCCGAAGGCGCAGAACTCCTGGGCCAGGAACGTGCCCGTCATCGCCCGGTGGGTGGTGATGACGCCCTTCGGCTGGCCGGTCGAGCCGGAGGTGAACATCACGCACATGACGTCGTCGGGCGCGACGGCCACGGCCGGCGGGCCCGCCGCGGGCCCGGCGCTGGCGAGGTCGAGCCAGGGCCAGCCAGGGTGCTGCGGGGAGCGGGTCATCTCCCGCTCGCGGCTGACGATGGTGGCCAGGCCCGCGCCTGACGCGATCGCGTCGAGCCGCTCGGCCGGGAAGGCCGGGTCCAGCAGCGTGTAGCCGGCGCCCGCCTTGAGGATGGCCAGCACCGCGGTGACCAGGTCGAGGCCGCGGTCGAGGTACACGCCGACCACCTCGCCCGGCCGCACGCCGCCGCGGACCAGCGCGTGGGCCAGCCCGTTGGCGGCCATGTCCAGCTCGCGGTAGGTCATCGCGGTCTCGCCGAAGACGAGGGCGGTGGCGTTGGGCGTGGCCCCCGCCTGGCGCTCGAACACCTGGTGGGCGCACAGGTGAGCTGGGTAGGGGCGGGCGGTGGCGTTCCACTGGTCCACCACCAGCGCCCGCTCGGCGGCCGAGAGCAGGTCGACCTGGCCGATGCGGGTGCCCGGGTCGGCGATCATCGCCTCGACCATGCGCCGCACGCAGCGGGTCAGCAGGTCGACGCTGGCCACGTCGAACAGGTCGGTCGCGTACTCGACGGTGCCGTCGATGCCCGCCAGCTCGTTGCCGGGCCCGCGGATCTCCGCGAACGCCACCGTCAGGTCGAACTTCGCCGTCCGGGTGGCGGCCAGGCGGCTGGTGACGGCGAGGCCGGGCAGTTCCAGCCGCGCCTGCTCGTTGTTCTGCAGGACCACCATGACCTGGAACAGCGGGTGCCGCGAGAGCGACCGCTCGGGGTTCAGCTCGGCCACGATCCGCTCGAACGGCAGGTCCTGGTGAGCGTAGGCGGCCAGGTCGGCGTCCCGCACCCGCGACACCAGCTCGCGGAAGGTCGGGTTGCCGGAGGTGTCGGTGCGCAGGACGAGGGTGTTGACGAAGAACCCGATGAGGTCATCCAGCGCCTCGTCCAGCCGGCCGGCCACCGGCGAGCCGAGCACGATGTCGCTGCCCCCGCCCAGCCGGGTGAGGGCGGCCGCGAACGCCGCCTGCAGCAGCATGAACAGCGTGGCCTGGGACGCCTCGGCCATCTCGACCAGGGCGGCGTGGGTGGCCACGTCGAAGGTGAGGCAGACGGTGTCGCCCTCGTGGCTGGGGACGGCCGGGCGGGGCGCCCCGCCCGGCAGCGTGACCTCGTCCGGCAGCGCGTCGAGCGCCTTGGTCCAGTAGGCGAGCTGGGCGGCCGCCTCGCTGGCGGGGTCGGCCGCGTCGCCGAGCAGGTCCTGCTGCCACAGGGTGTAGTCCGCGTACTGCACTGGCAGCGGCTCCCAGCCGGGCTCGGCCCCGGCGTGGCGGGCACGGTAGGCGGCGGCCAGGTCGCGCAGCAGCGGCGCCATCGACCAGCCGTCGCTGACGATGTGGTGCATGACGATGAGCAGCACGTGGTCCTGGGGGCCGACCCGGAACAAGGTGGCCCGGATCGGCAGCTCGCTGGTCAGGTCGAACAGGTGGCGGGCGGCGTTGCTGACGGCGTCGTCGAGCGCGTCGGGGGCGCAGCTCCAGTCGGCCCACGGCAGCTGGGCGGCATCCGCGTCGATGACCTGCTGGAACGGCTCGCCGTCGGGGGCGGGCGGGAAGACCGTCCGCAGGGCCTCGTGGCGGGCGAGCACGTCGCCGAGGGAGGCCCGCAGGACCCGGCGGTCAAGGGTGCCCCGCAGCCGCACGGCGACCGGGATGTTGTAGGACGGGTTGTTCTCGGCGCGGCTGAGGAACCACAGCCGCTGCTGGGCGTAGGACAGGGGGATCATGGCAGGCTCCTTCGGGTTAGCCCTGGCTCGCGGCGATGAGGCTGGCCGGGCGCAAGTCGCTCCAGTGCTCCTCGACGTAGGCGAGGCAGGCGGCGCGGCTGTCGGCGTCGTGGGCGGTGGTCCAGCCGCGCGGCACGGCGATCTCGGCGGGCCACAGCGAGTGCTGGTTGTCGTGGTTGACGAGCACGAGGAAGGTGCCGTCCTCGTTGTCGAACGGGTTGGCCATGATGAGCGCTCCAGGCAGTGACGAAGGTGGCGGTGACGCGGTACGGGTGAGGTGGCGGCGGGTTACGCGGGGCCGCTGGCGGCGGGGGCGGGCGGGCCGGCCGGCAGGTCCCGGCTGGTCTTGATCGGGCCGATGAAGCGGAGGAACTTGGCCGCCGCGAGGGCGCCGAGCATGATCCACAAGGTGGTGCGGATGCCGATCCCGGCCCCGAGCGCGCCGCCGATGAGGGCACCGGCGGGCATGGAGCCGTAGACGGTGACCATGGCGGTGGTGGAGACCCGGCCCTGCATGTCGGGCGGGCAGTAGGACTGGCGGAAGGTCGCGGTGACGATCCCGCAGGCGACCATGCCCGCGGCCGGCACGCCGAGGCCGAGGACGAAGAAGATGATGCCCCAGCCGCTGGTGGTCAGCGGGATGAGCAGGCCGAACGGCGCGGTGCCGATCGCGACCACCAGCAGCATCCGGGCGGTGCCGATCCGCCGCGCCAGCCGCCGGGCCAGCAGGGCGCCGGCCAGGCCGCCGAGGCTGTCGGCGATCATCAGCAGGCCGACGGAGCCGTAGTACACGTGGGCGACGTTGACCAGGAACACCACCAGCAGCGCCTGCGCGCCGCACAGCAGCAGGTTCTCCAGCGACGCGCACAGCGCGATGATCCGCATGTACGGGTCGTGGGCCATGAAGCGGACGCCGTCGGCGATGTCCTGCCGGAACGAGGTGGCCCGCCCGGCCGGGCGGGGGTTGTCCTCGGGCTGGCGGATCAGGATCAGGCACGCCAGCGCGACCAGGTAGGAGACCGCGTCGAAGAGCATGCCGGTGACCGCGCCGAGGGCCCCGGCGATCAGGCCGGCCACGCTCGAGCCGCTCATCGAGGCGACCTGGTTGCTCGCGCTCAGCTTGGCGTTGGCCTCGCCCAGGTCCTCCTTGGCCACGATGGAGGGCAGGAACGCCTGGAAGGCGGGCGAGTCGAACACCGCGACGGTGCCCATCAGGAGGGCGACGGTGACCAGGTAGCTGACCGACAGCCAGCCGAGCCAGCCCGCGACCGGGACGCTGAGCATCAGCGCGAGCCCGGCCGCGTTGGTGGCGATCATCACCCGGCGGCGCCGCGAGCGGTCCACCCAGGCGCCGGCCGGCAGCCCGAAGACCAGGACCGGCAGCCAGTTGACGGCGGCGAGCAGGCCCATGGCGAGCGGGCCGGCGTGCAGGACGACCACCGCCACCAGGGGCAGGGCGATGCCGCTGATCGCGCTGCCGAGCGTGCTCGTGCCCTCACCGAGCCACAGGAGGCGGAAGTCCCGCTCCCGCAGCAGCCCGAGCCGGCCGCGCCGGGGGGTCGCGGAGGACGGCCCCGTGGTTGACGGCACAGCGGTTGCGGGCACAGCGGTTGCGGGCACAGCGGTTGGCGGCCCATCGGTTGGCGGCCCATCGGTTGGCGGCACAGGGGCTGGCGGCACAGGGGCTGGCGGCCCCGTGTTAGGCGGCCCATCGGTTGGCGGCCCCGTGTTAGGCGGCAGAGGGGCTGGCGGCACGGCCGGGTGCGCCCCGGCGTGCGCCTCAGTGGTGGAGGTACTCATGAGCGTGCTCTCCTCTCGGTGCGCCCGGCCCGGGCCCGTCCGGTGACCAGATGTCGTCGCCGTCGAGGGCGGCGGGGGCGTACTTGCCGAGCGCGCTGATCAGCAGCCGCAGCTCCAGCGCGAGGCAGTCCAGCAGCCGGCCGACCCCGGCGGCCGGGTCCTCGTCGGCGGCGATGAGGGCGGCCCGGCCGAGCCCGACCGCGGTGGCGCCCAGGGCGAGCGTCTTGACCGCGCGGGGCCCGGCCCACATCCGCCCGGAGGCGAGCAGGCTGCCGCGGGGCGGGGCGCCGCCCGGGCGCGCGGCGGTGCCAGCAGGGGTGCCAGCAGCAGTGCCAGTGCCAGGGGCAGTGCCAGTGCCAGGGGCAGTGCCAGTGCCGGCGGCGGCCGACCAGCGCACCCGGCGCAGGCACTCGGCTAGCGGCAGGCCGACGTGGTCCAGGAACCCCAGCGGCGCCCAGCCGGTGCCGCCCTCGGCGCCGTCCACGGTCACCGCGTCCGCGCCGGCCGCCCACGCGACCATGGCGGCGGCGCCGACGTCACGGCCGGGCGGCAGCTTCACCCACGCGCGGGCGCGGGGGTAGTTGTTGCGCATCAGCCGGATCTGCTGGCGGAGGATCTCGTCGGTGAACGTGCCCGGGCTGGCGGACCGCAGCACGTGCGCCGCGTCCGGGCCGAACAGGTCGTCCACCAGGTACTGCCCGGCCACCGCGCCGGCGGCCTGCCGGGAGACCACGGTCATGCCGCCCAGCCCGGGCTTGGCGCCCTGGCCGACCTTGAGCTCGAAGGCGAGGCGGCCGGTGTCGAGCAGCCCGGTGGCGGTCGGGTCGCTGTAGGCCAGGTTCCACACCTCGGCGTCGGCGTCCTCGGTCGACTGCTGGATCACGACCCCGCCGAGGCCGCCCGGGGCGTGCGCGGCGTAGGCGCGCACCCGGTCCAGGAGCATCCCGGCGGCCGGGTCGCCCGCGGTCCGGCCGTAGCCGTGCATCGGCACCACGTTCTCGCCGATCACCATCGGGACGCCCGCCCGGCCGGCCGCGATCGCGACCGCCACCCCGAGGTCGGTGCTGGCGACCTGGGTCGAGCCGAACGCCGACAGGTAGGCCGGCAGCGGGGAGCGGAGCCCGCCCACGTCGGTGGTGAGGTCCACGTCGGGGTAGAGCGGCTCCCGGCCGAGCCGGATCAGCTCCTCCAGCCGCCGGGGGACGAAGACCGGCGGCACCAGCCGCAGCGCGTCGATCGGGTCCCGGGCCGGCTCGGCGGGGGCGCCGAACAGGGTCCGCCCGTACCCGGCCCGGCCGGGGAACGCGGCCGCGGTGCCGAGCCGGGCGCGCTCGCGGACCGCCTCCTCGTCGAACCCGGGGGCGTGCACGCCAGGGGCGTTCAGGCCACTCATGGCGACACCAGGCCCGGGAGCTTCGGGTAGGCGCTGGCCTGCCAGGCCGAGTGCAGGCCGGCGACGTAGCGGGTGAACCGCTCGACCCCGAGGCCGAAGCCGGCGCTGGCGGGGATGCCCTCGCGGGCCAGGTCGAGGTACCAGGCGTACTTGGCCGGGTTCTCGCCGGTCTCCCGGATGCGGGTGACGATCCGGGCGTAGTCGTGCTCGCGCTCGCTGCCGCTGCACAGCTCGCCGTAGCCCTCGGGAGCGATCAGGTCGAAGTTGCGCAGGCGCCCGGGGGCGTCGCGGCTTTCGCGGTCGTAGAAGCCGCGTGATCCCTTGGGGTAGTCGGTGATGAAGAACGGCTGGCGGTACTGGGCCGACAGGAGCCGCTCGCCGGCCCAGTCGATCTCCGCGTCGGGGCTTTGCCCGTGGCCGAGCTCGTGCAGCTGCCGGACCGCGTCGTGGTGGGTCATCCGCCCGAACGGCTGCTCGCCGAGCAGGCCGGCGAGCGCATCGGGGCTGCGGCCGAGGGCGGCCAGCTCGCCCGTCATGGTGTCCAGGACGCGGCGCACCGCGTGGGTGACCAGGCCCTCGGCCACGTGGGTGATGGCCGCGCGGCTGGCGCCGGCCATCTCCACGTCGATCTGGTGGAACTCGGCCAGGTGGCGATTGGTGGAGGAGGTCTCCAGCGGCTCCAGGCGGACGTTCGGCGCGATGTAGAAGATCTTGTCGAAGGCCAGCAGGGACGCCTGCTTGTACAAGATCGCGCTGGTCATCAGCTTGTACTTGTGGCCGTAGTAGTCGATGTCGACCTGCTTGGCGCCGCGGGCGCCGGGGTCGGTGACCGGGCCGATGACCGGCGGGAACATCTCGGTGAAGCCGGCCGCGCCGAGGAACTCCCTGGTCGCCTCGATCATGCGGTTCTGGATCCGCAGCACGCTGCGGGTGGCCGGGGAGGTGAGGTGCTCCCTGGTCGTCGGGGGCAGGTCGTGAGCGGTGCCCGCGCTGTGCACCTGTGTCATCGGGAAGGCCTTTCTCTGCTGAAGTGAAATTCGCCTGAAGTCAGGAAGCGGCCGGCCGGGCGAGGGCGGCCTGGTCGAACTCGCGCTGGATGAAGGACAGCGAGTCGAGCAGCCCGGCTGAGGTCATCGGGGGCCGGGCCGGAGCCGGGGCCAGGTGCCGGATCGGCATCGAGCCGGTCCGCTGCCATTGCAGGCGCCCGGCCGGGTCGAGGTAGCCCCGGCTGCGGCCGGCGTTGTCGGGATGCAGGCAATAGGGCACGTCGAGGTAGCCGCGGCGGAACGCCCGCAGCAGTGCCCGGCCGACGTCGTCGGCGAGGTTGAGGACCGCGCTGACCAGCGCCAGGGCCTGGGCGTAGATCCCGGTGTCGCCGGGCGTCGCGGCCTCGGGGGCCCTCGCGGCCACGGCCGCCGTGCGGGCCGCGTCCTCCAGGGCCTGGACGTTCTCCTCGATCGTGGCGATGCGGAATGCCTCCGCGCTCGTCTTGACGATCAGCCGGGCGGCCCCGGTGGCCACCGCCAGCCGGGCGGAGGCGGCCAGCAGCCGCCGCGCACCGCTGGCGGTGCACGGGTAGACGCCCATGTAGCCGTAGATGACGATGTGGGACTGGACGCCCGGCAGCAGCTCCGCCGCCAGCCGCCGCAGCGCGGTGACCGCCTCGGCGTCCTGGTCGGCGCTGGTCTGCTGGGCGTAGCTGAGGGAGATGCTGCGCAGCCCGTGCTGCACGAAGAACAGTCCCTCGAGCACGCTCAGCGCGACGAGCAGGGCCGGCGGGCACAGCTGGCCCATCATGCAGCCGCCGAACGTCTCCAGGTGCGGCTCGCGGCCGGGCGCCCGCGCCGCCGCCAGCATCTCGCAGGTCTGCCGCCAGTACTCGACCGACGCGGCGAGCGGGGTGCGGCTGTAGGGCAGGCAGTAGGACACCGGGCCGCCCTCGGTGGCGTCGAGCCCGCAAGCCAGCAGCGTCGCCACGATCGGGCGGGGGTCGGCCGAGCCGTGCCGGACCTGGACCGGGAAGTCCCGGTCGGCCACGCCCCGGGTGACCGCCCGGGTGGTCGCCGCGCCGTGCCCGACGATCGGGTAGCCGTTGAGGTCATCGCGCCGCTCCAGGGCCGCCCGGACCGCTGCCTGGTCACCGACCCGGGTGTAGCTGTCGAGCGTGATGGTGCCGGCCGTGCAGGCGCGGGCGCGCTTGACCGCGATCAGCCCGGCCCGCATCTTCGCCGGGTCGGCGAAGCCCATCCGCGGCTGGACGACGAGCGTTCCCTCCGCCTGGCGGCGGCTGACCAGGGCGCCGAACGAGACGGCAGCGGCGGGCATCACGCACCGACCGGGCTGGTGACGCTCGCGCGCCCCTGGCCGTCGCCGGCGCCGGCGACGCAGGCGACGAACGAGCGGAACGCGGCCAGCGCGCCCGCCTCGGTGAACACCGCGTCGAAGCCCGCGTCGAGCAGCTCGCCGGCCATCGTCGGGTCACCGCCGACGGTGTCGAGCTTCCCGCCGATGACGACCGGGGTGGTGACCAGGGCCGGGCACTGGCGCAGGGCCGCGATAGCCCGCCGCCCGTCGCGATAGCCGTGCCCGTTGACGCTGCTGAGCGCGATCAGGTCCGGCGCGATGGCCCGGCAGCGCGCCGCTAGCTCTTCCTCGCCCAGGCAGGCGCCCAGGTTGGTGACCACGTGCCCGAGCTCTTCGAGGACAAGCTGCAGGTAGACGAGGTTCCAGGTATGCGCGTCGGACGATAGCCCGCTCACCACGATCGTGAGCGGTCTTTCCCGCCCGGGTGACGGCGGCTGGTCGGAGTTCATGGACGGCCCTTTCTCGCGGGGGCTACGGCCTGCTTGCCTGAGACGCAGCATGCGCGAGGGGGTTATCGCGGGGGCATCGCCCGGCGCGATAAGGGCTGCTTAGCCAGCGATAGCGGCGCCTTGCCGCGGCGATAAGGGGGCGATAGGCGGGCTCCTTACTTTCGAGTCAAGCCAGCCGGCACGAAGCCGGCGGCCCCACGAAAGGGAATGAGATGTCCGTCGCAACGCAGGCCCGCCGCTTCGCCCTCGCCGCCCTCGTGATCGCCGGCTCGGTGCTCGGTACCGCCGCGGTGACCGCGGCCAGCGCTGCCCCGGCCGGCCACGCCAGCCCGGCCGCGACCGCCCACGCGACGCACGTCCTCGCCGACGGCGGCCCGAACGACACCCCGTGGGGCTAACTCCCGGCGCACCCAGCAAGGCCCGGGCCACCGTCGCGACGGTGGCCCGGGCCTTGTCCTGCCTGTCCTGCTCGCCGGCCGGCCTACTCGCCGGCCGCCAGCGGCGGCCAGGGCCGGGGGCCGCAGGCGCGCTCGACCAGCAGGGCCAGCGGCAGCAGGCGGGCCAGGGTGGGCGGCCCGAACACCGACACGCCGACCGGCAGCCCGCCGGCCAGCCCGGCCGGCACCGAGATGCTCGGGTAGCCGGCCAGCGCGGCCAGCGTGGAGCTGGCGAGCCGCCCCGCGTCCCCCCGGGCGTAGTCGACCGGCCAGGCGGGCCCAGCCGACGGCGCGACGATCGCCTGCACGCCGTGGCGGTCCAGCGCGTCCGCCAGCACCTCGCGCGCTTGCGCCCGGGACCGCTCCCGGGCCGCGCGGGCCGCCCGCTCGGGCCGCGCGGGCATTGCCGCGGCCTTCTCCAGGAGGTCCTGGCCGAACAGCGCCAGCTCCTGCGGGTCGGCCGCGTTGCCGGCGATGATGTCCGCCAGCGTGGCCAGCCCGGCGTGGCCGCGCTCGCGCAGGTACTCCTCGATGCGCGGCCGGAACTCGCTGAGCATCGCGAACATCCCGTCGGCGGCGGCCTCCTCGGGGACCTCCAGGTCGGCGTCCGCCAGCGTGAGGCCCGGCCCCGACAGCGCCGCCAGCACCGACGCCACCGCGGCGGGAGTGCCCGGCGGGAGCCATGCGCCCAGCCGGGCCCGGGCGACCGGCGGCCGGAGCCCGGCCAGGCCCGGCTGCCCGGCCAGGACGGCGGCGCACACGGCGGCGTCGGCGACGCTGGAGGCGAGCGGCCCCACGCAGTCCAGGGCCGTGATCCCGGCCACCCCGCGCAGCGGGACGAGGCCCGCCTCTGGCTTCAGGCCGACCACCCCGCAGACGCCGGCCGGCCCGACGATCGACCCGTCGGTCTCGGCGCCGAGCGCCAGCGGCGCCAGCCCGGCCGCGACCGCCACGGCCGACCCGGCCGAGGAGCCCCACGGGCTGTACCCCGGCCGGTAGGGGTTCCAGGCCTGGCCGCCGGCCGCCGACCAGCCCTCGGTGGCCCGGGCGGACCGGAAGTTGGACCACTCGCTCAGGTTCGCCTTGCCGAGGATGACCGCGCCGCCGGCCCGCAGCCGCGCGACGACCTCCGCGTCCCGGGCGGGCGCGGGCCCGCGCGCCAGGAGCCGCGACCCGCACGTGGTGGCCAGGCCGGCGGTGTCGATGCAGTCCTTGACCAGCACCGGTATCCCGTCCAGGGGACCGTGGTCCGCCCCGGCCGCGTGCCGCCGGTCGGCGGCGGCCGCCTGCTGCGGCGCGGTGGGGTCCAGCGCGATCACCGCCCCCAGGTGCCCGTCATGGGCGGCGATGCGGGCGGTGCACCGCGCGAGCAGCTCGGCGCTGCTGAGCTCGCCGTAGACGAGGCGGGCGTGGGTCTCGTCGAGGCCGAGCAGGTCGAGCTCGTCGCCGGTGCCGGTGGTCAAGGGGCCTCCTCAGCTGCCGATGGACGCCAGCACCTGCTCCGCCCGCTGGCGCAATGACGTCATGTTCCGCTCGGCGAACGTCGTGATCGCCTGGCCGAGCAGCGCGGCCGCCTGCTCGCGCTCGCCCTGGGCCTGGAGCACGACCGCCAGTTCCAGCCGCGTCTCGGCCGTGCCGCTGTGGTCCATCGCCTGCTCGCATACCAGCAAGGTGGCGCGCAGGACGTCGGCGGCGACGTCGAGCTGGCCCAGCTGCACCTTCACCAGCCCGGTGCGGCGCAAGATCCGCGCCTCGCCGACGATGTCGCCGCTGGCCCGCACCACCGGGAGCAGGTCGGCCAGCAGGGCGTCGGCCTCGCGCAGCCGCCCCTGGCGCATCATCAGCTCGCTGAGGCGGAACCGGACCTGGGTCTCGACCCGCCGGTTGCCGCACTCGCGGCAGATGTCGAGTGCCTCGTGCAGCCGACCGGCGGCGGACTCCTGGTCCCCGCGGTCCATCTCGATCCGGGCGATCTGGGCGAGCACGTGGGCGTGGCCGATCAGGTCGCCGGCCTGGCGGAACTCCTCCAGGGCGAGCGAGAACTCCGCCAGCGCCCGCTCGCCCTGGCCCGCGCCGAGCAGCAGCAGGGCGTGGTTGCGCCGGGCCAGGGCGGTGCCGTGCACGTCGCCGAGGTCGATGAACGCCGCCAGCGCGTCCCGCACGAGGAGCTCCGCCGTCCGCGGGCGCGACGAGCTGAGCCGCAGCGACGCCAGCGAGCACATCAGGGCGGCGGTGCCGCGGCGGTTGCCGGCCGCCTTGGTCACCGCCAGCGCCTGCTGGTGGGTCCGCTCCCAGTCGTTGAAGTAGCAGTGCACCTCGAACAGCGTGACCGCGGTGACCGCCAGGTCCCAGCAGGCCTCGTCCAGGCCGGCCTCGGCCGCGAGCGCGATCGCCGCGCACAGGCTCGAGTACTCCGCCTCCAGCCACGTCAGCGGGTCGGCGAGCAGCCGCTCGGCGTACGGCCGGGGCGGGTTCCAGCGCGGCGCGGCGCCGTGCAGGATGGTGAAGTCCCCGCCGTAGATCCGCGCGTGCGCCTCCCCCGCCAGCGCCAGCCAGCCTCCGGTGACGCGGAGCACCGCCGCCCGCCGCTCCGCCTTGTCCTCGTGCTCTTCCAGCTGCTCGCGGGCGAACACGCGGATGAGGTCGTGGAACTTGTAGCGCGGGCTGCCGTTGACGTCGACCGCCGCGATCTCCAGCAGCTGCGCGTCCACCAGCGATTCGAGCAGGTCAGCGGCCTGGTTGAGGTCACGGTCGAGCAGCGCGGCGGCCACCCAGGTCGGGAAGCTCAGCCCGTCGAGCACCCCCAGCAGGCGCAGCAGCCGCCGGGCGTCCGGCGCGAGGCCGTCGTGCGTCAGCGCGAAGCTGGTCCGCACCATCATCCCGCCGTGGGCCAGCTCGTCCAGCCGGCGGCGCTCGTCCGACAAGCGCTCCAGCATCCACGCCAGCGACCAGCGCTCGCGGGCGGCCAGCCGGGCGGCGACGATCCGCAGCGCCAGCGGCAGCGCGCCGACCAGCCGGATCAGCGCCTGGGCGGCGGCGGGCTCGGCCCGCACCCGCTCGGGGCCGATCGCGGCCGCCAGCATCTCGATCGCCTGGTCCATCTCGAACACGTCGATCTCCAGCGCCCGGGCCGCGGGCAGCCCGGTCAGCCGGACGCGGGAGGTGACGATCACCGCGCAGGTGCCGCTGCCCGGCAGCAGCGGCAGCACCTGCTGCTCGGAGTGCGCGTGGTCCAGCACGATCAGCATCCGCTTGCCCGCCAGGCACTGCCGGTACATCTCGGCCCGCTCGTCGAGCGAGCCGGGGATGAACGAGCCGGGGATGTTCAGCGCCCGCAGGAACCGGCCCAGCACGTCAAGCGCCGTCGCGGGCGGGTCGCGGGTCTCGCCGAGGTCGCTGTACAGCTGCCCGTCGGGGAAGTGCTGCTCAGCCAGCCGGTGCGCGACGTGCACGGCCAGCGCGCTCTTGCCCACGCCGGGCTTGCCGACCAGGGCGACCACGCGGGGCGCGGGGCGGCCGGCCCCGGCGGTCAGCAGCGCCTCCACCTCCCCGATCCAGCCGGTGCGGCCGGTGAAGTCGCCGATGTCGGCCGGCAGCTGGTACGGCACGATCGCGGCCAGGTCACCCGGCGGCCCCGCCTGCGCCGGGACGGGGCTCACGGCGGCCCGGTCGGCCCGCAGGCCGGGGTCCTCGGCGAGGATCGCGGCCTCCAGCCGGCGTAGCTCCTGCCCCGGCTCCAGGCCGAGCTCCTCGATCAGTAGCTCGCGGCCGGCCCGGTAGGCCTCCAGCGCCTCCGCCTGCCGCCCGGACCGGTAGAGGGCGAGCATCAGCAGGCCGCGCAGCCGCTCCCGGAGCGGGTGCTGGGCGACGAGCGGGGCGATCTCGGCGATCGCCTGGTGATGGCGCCCGAGCCGCAGCTCCAGGTCCAGGCAGGACTCCAGGGCGGTTAGCCGTGCCTCGTCCAGCTGGGTCGCCCGGGTGGTCAGGAGCTGGCTGGTGATCCCGCTGAGGGCCGGGCCGCGCCACAGCTCCAGGGCCGAGCGCAGCGCGCGGGCGGCGGCGGCGGTCCCGGCGGGGGACTTGGCGAGCGCGTCGGCCTCGGTGGTGAGCTGCGCGAACAGCTGCGCGTCGAGCTGCCCGCGCTCGACCTGGAGCACGTAGCCGGGGACCCGGGTGGCGATCGCCTCGTCGCACCCGATCCGGGCCAGGCTCCGGCGCAGCGACGACACGCAGATCTGCACCTGGGTGCGGGCGGTCGAGGGCGGGTCGTCCTCCCAGATCGCGTCGATCAGGTGGTCGATGCTCACGACCCGGTTCGCCTCGCTCAGCAGCGCGCAGAGCACGACCTGCTGGCGCCCGGGCGGGACCCTGAATACGCCGGCCGGCCCGTTTGCGACCTCCAGCGGGCCGAGAATCCGGTAAACAGGGGAGAGCGGCGAGACGGAGGGGTCGGTCACCAGCTCACTCCCTCGCTCGGCCTCCCCTAGACAGTAGCTGGCCGCACGCGGAATGTCATGCCTGTGGCGCTCACGACCATGGTGGCACGAAGTAGTACCTTTTCTGCGAGCGGAGCAGGCTTTCCCCCGAAAGCGTGAAAACGTCGGTGAAATCTACGCCTTGTCCGCTATTGCCAATCACGTAACGGCCTTCGACCACCACGCGGTCGCCGTCGCCGGTCGCGTGGTGGACCACGTGGCCCGCTCCCGGCCGGTCACGGCGGGCCTGGAAGACGGCGATCCGGTCGCGCCCGCGGACCTCGCGCTCCCCTGGCAGGAGCAGGCAGATGTCGGCGTGCAAGAGGGAAAGGTAACCGTCGATATCGCCCCGGTCGAGGTAGAGGTAGCTGAGGCGGATGTGCTCGATGCCCATCGCGGTTACCGGCGTGCTGGGCGGGCTGCCCCGGGAGGCCCGGTCCGATGCCATCGCGGACGCCTTTCTCTGGGAACTGTGCCTCCACCATGCCGCGCCCCGCTTTCACGCCGTTATCGGCGTCCTTTCACCCGCCCTTTGGCCCGGCCTTTGCGTCCCCGGCCCCGGGGCCGGGGACGGCCGGGGCGGGCTGGCGGCCCGCGCCGGCGCTAGCGTGGCTGGCCAGGGGTTACCCGGCTTTGGCGAGGGCAGCGGCGACGGCCTCGCGCAGGGTGACGGCGGGGCGGCCGGTGAGCTGGCGCAGGTCGGTTCCCGCGACCTGGAGCTCGCCGCGGGCGAGTCCGAGGTCGGCGTCGGCGATGATCGCCGCGTACTCGGGCGGCAGCCCGGCCCCCTCCAGCACCTGGGCATACTGCTCAACCGGGAGGTCACGGTAGGGGATCTCCCGGCCGGCCTGGGCGCTGATCTCGGCCGCGAGCCCGGCCAGGGTGAAGGCGTGATCGCCGCCGAGCTCGTAGGCGCGGCCGGGCGCGGGCACGTCCGGGCGCGTCAGGACGGCGGCGGCCGCGGCGGCGTAGTCGGCCCGGCTCGCCGCGCTGTTGCGGCCGTCGCCGGCGCTGCCGACCACGGCGCCGTGCTGGAGGTAGCCGGGGATCTGGTCGGTGTAGATCTCCAGGTACCAGCTGTTGCGCAGCAGTGCGTACGGGAGGCCGGAGGCGAGGATGGCCTGCTCGGTCGCCTGGTGCTCCTGCGCCAGCCGCATGGTGGCGGTGCCCGCATTGGCGATGCTGGTGTAGGCGAGCAGGGCGACCCCCGCCCGCTGGGCGGCGTCGATGACCGCGCCGTGCTGGCGGACGCGCTGGCCGACCTCGCTGCCGGAGATCAGCAGGACCCGGTCGCCGGGAGCGAAGACCCCGTCCAGGGTCGCGGGGTCGTCGTAGTTGACGGCGCGGACGACGACGCCCCGGTCGGCCAGGTCCTTGACCTTGGTGACGTCGCGGCCGGCGGCGACGATGCCGGCCGCGGGCACGCCCTGAGCGAGCAGGTCCTCGATGACGAGGCGGCCGAGGTGCCCGGTGGCGCCGGTGATGACGAGTGACATGGTGTTTCTCCCTATCGTTGGTCACCTGCCTCGAACCGGCCGACCCCGGTCATGCTTCCCGGTGGACAGTACCCACTTTTTGGTAAGGTACTAGCGTGGAGGTAAGTAGCGAGGTAGCGGCGTTGTCATACCTGGAAGCCTTTCCCGGCGGGGTGGTGCCGTCCGGCTGCCCGAGCCGGACGGTGCTGGACCACGTGACCAGTAAGTGGGGCGTGCTGGTGATCGTCGTGCTGTCGGCCGGGACCCTGCGCTGGGGGGAACTGCGCCGCCGGGCGCAGGGCATCAGCGAGAAGATGCTCGCCCAGACGCTGCGGACCCTGGAGGCGGACGGGCTCGTCCGCCGGGACGCCCGCCCGGTGATCCCGCCCCACGTGGAGTACAGCCTCACCCCGCGCGGCCGCGAGCTCGGCGGCCTGCTGATCCCGCTGGTCCAGTGGGCCTACGACAACGCCGGGGAGATCCTTGCCCGGTAGGCAGGGCCCGCCCGGCCGGGCGGCTACGACAGCTTGCTGATCAGCAGCTTCGCGATCTTCGCGGTCCGGGTGAAGCCGCTCCCCTGCGGAGTGCTGGGGAAGTCGGCGTCAATGACGCCCACGATGTAGCCGTCGGCCTCGGCCGCGAACTCCTTGCCGCCCCAGACCGCCTTGTCGCCGATGCCCGGCTCGCTCAGGGCCTGCCCGTCGTCCCCCTTGATGGTGGCGACCTGCTCGCTCCACGAGTTGACGGGCGACTCCTTCTCGACCGTGAAGTCAAACCCGGCCGGGCCCGGCCCCTTGACGCCGCACAGGGTGCCCGATCCGGTGATGGCCGTGTACTGCACCCCGACGGCCTGGCTGAGCTCGGCCACGGTAACCATGGTGCAAGGGTCCGATAGGCTGGCCGCCGATCCCCCGGACGCCGTCGCCACCGCCCCGGCGGCAGCGGTCGAGCTACTGCCGGCAGTGGCGGCGCTGCCGGACGAGCTGGTCGAGGAACTAGGCGAGCAGGCGGTCAGGGCAAGCAGGCCCAGGCCCGCGCCGGCGGCCATGAGCGCGCGGTACGGGCGAAGCGGTCGGGTAGTCATGCGACCAGGTAAGCAGCGGGCCGTAATGGCTGGGTAATGCCGCGGCCGGACGGGGCCAATCCCGCCATTGCCGCGCTGAACGCGAACCAGGCGGACGCCACCCAGTCCGGTGGCCAGGTCGCCTACTGCATCGACTTCGCCTTCGCCAACCGGCCGCCGAACACCGTCACCTACAATGACGCGTTCGTGGCGCTGGCCCAGGACGGGCTCGCCTGGTCGTACCCGAAGATCTCCGGGGCGGCCAACCCGCAGCCGGCGTCGCTGACCCGCTCGCAGCTCGCCTTGATCTACTCCCGCGCCGTCACCGACTGGGACTGCAAGAGCTCTTCAACGTCGGCAACTTCACCTGCCGGGGCGCCAGCCCCGCCCAGTCCGACATCGTCAGCTACGGCTTCAGCAACCTGGGCGCCAACTGCGGCAAGCTCACCGCGGGCGGCTGATCTCCCCCGGCCCCATCGGCTGCCGCCATGCCCGCCGGGCGGAGCGGCCCAAATGCAGGCGGCCCAAGTGCAGGCGGCCCAAGTGCAGGCGGCCCAAGTGCAGGTAGTCGCCCGGTCAGGGGGGCGCGGCTCGCGGTGGCCGGACCGCGAGCGCGGGCCGGGCGAACGCGGGCGCGCAGCCCGGCGAGGGGGAGGATGCGGTTGACCGAGCGCAGCCAGTCGGCCGGGTAGGGCCAGTCGGCGGGCAGCAGGAAGTCGGCCGGGCGGGACGGGTCGAGCTCGCGGTGGCCGCCGCGGGTGGCGGCGGCGACGGTGAGCCACGCGCCCGCCCGGGTCACGGCCGCCCAGGTGGCCCAGGCCAGGAGGGTCCCGGCGATGGCGTCGAGGAAGTAGTGGTTGCCGGTGGCCACCACGACCAGGGTGGTCATGAAGGGGTAGGCGATCGCCACGACGCGCAGCGCCCAGTGCCGCATGACCGGGTACAGCGCCAGTGCGCACCACACCGCCCAGGCGACGTGCAGGCTGGGCATGGACGCGTACTTGTCGCCCGCGCTGTTGAGCAAGGTGTTGTCGAAGTGTCCGGAGCCGTCCGGCGCGACCAGGGTGTCGATGATGCCGAAGCGGGCGGGCAGCAGCCGTGGCGGCGCCACCGGGTAGACCCAGAAGCAGACGAACGCCACGGCGGTGCTCACGGCCAGGGCGGTGCGGGCGCGGGCGTAGTGCGCCGGATGCCAGAGGAAGAGCCAGGCCAGCACCAGGGCGGGGATCAGGAAGTGGGTGCCGCCGTAGTAGGCGTTGAACGTGTCCGTCACGTTGTCGCTCTTGATGATCGCGGCCTGGACGCCCTGCTCGCGAAACAGCCCGAGGGCGCGCTCGGCGTCCACGATGAGCAGCGCATGGGCCGACGCCGCCGCGCCCGCCTGGACCATGTGCTTGCCGATCTCCTCGTAGATGACCGCGAACGCGGCGACGAGGAGGGCCTCCCGGCCCAGGCGGCGCCCGGTGCCCGCGACCAGGGGCGGCCGCCAGCGGGACCACTTCCGGACGGGCCGCCGCGCGGCCGGGGCGGCGGGCGGGCCAGCGTCGCGGCCCGGGCCAGCGGGCGGGCAGTCGTCAGCCACGTGGCCCGGACGGCGGTGGCCGGGGCGGCCACCGGGCTGCACATCGCAGGTGCGGATCATGGGCCCTCCATGCTTCCGGTCACGCTGCGCATGCCGTCAGCGGCAGGGCCGGCGGCCGCGCGTCAGGGATAGATGCGTGCGTCAAGTAAATTTTATTGCGTTGATAGTTACCTGTCACAGGCAACTATCGTGTTAGGTTGAACACATGCCCGCCGAGCATGGGACGCCCCCTGACCTGGCACTGGCCGGCGACACGGCGGCCGGCGACACGGTGATCGCCGCGATCGAGTCGGCGCTGCACTCCCTGGCCCGGCGGCTGCGGCAGGCCCGGCTGCACGACTACATCTGCCAGCTGGCGGGCGACGGGGTCGACCAGGCCGGGATCGCCGTCTTGTACGCCCTGCGGGAGGAGTCGGCGCTGCCCGGCGGGCAGGCCAGCGTGCGGATCACCGACGCCGCCGCCCAGCTCGGCATCGACGCCCCCGCCGTCACCCGCAAGGCCCAGCAGCTGGAGAAGCTCGGCCTGGTCAGCCGCTCCCGCGACGACCTCGACGCGCGGGCGACGCGGCTGCGGCTCACCCCCGAGGGCCAGCGGGTCGTGACCCAGGTACTGCTCGCCCGCCACCAGTGGCTCACCACGCTGCTGGCCGACTGGCCCGAGGACGACTGCCGCGACCTCGCGCGGCTGATCCGCCGGCTCGCGGGCGACGTCGACCAGCACGCGCGGGACCTGGACCGCTAGCCCCGTCACGCCGGCTGAGCGCGGGTGGGGAAGCGGGACGGGCTGCCCTAGCCGACGGGCTGGGCTCCGTGGGCCTGGATCGTGGCGAGCTGGCTCGCCACCCAGTGGTGGACGTCGTAGGTGCGCACTTGACTCGCCATCTGCTCGATGGCCGCCCGGCGGGCCTCGGGGCCGATCCGCAGCGCGTGCTCGATCCGGTAGGACAGGCCCTCGACGTCGAACGGGTTGCACAAGACGGCCTGCGGCAGCTCGACCGCGGCGCCGGTGAACTCGCTGAGCACCAGGACGCCGTCGCCGCCGCGGGCTTGCTGCACGACGACGTACTCCTTGCACACCAGGTTCATGCCGTCGATCAGCGGCGTGACCAGCAGCGCGTCGGCACGGGCGTAGTAGGCCGCGAGCTGGCGCTGGGACAGGCCGCGGTAGAGGTAGTGCACCGGCACGTCGCTGCCGGGCTCGGTGAACAGCCCGTTGATCCGCCCGACGTGCTGCTCCAGGGTGGCCCGGAGCTGCCGGTACTCGCGCACGTCGTCGCGGCTGGGCACGGCGATCTGCAGGAACGCGAGGCTGGCGCGCAGCTCGGGGTTGCGCTCCAGCACCATCTCCACCGCCAGCGCCCGCTCGATGATGCCCTTGGTGTAGTCGAGCCGGTCAACGCCCAGCAGCAGCGTGCGCCCGGCGAACTGCTCCGTCAGGGCCTCGATCTCGGTGGTGGTGCCCTCGTCGGTGGCGTGCCGGGCGAACTCGGCCGCGTCGATCGAGATGGGGGCAGTCGCGGTGGCCACGACGCGGCCGTTGGGGAGGATCACCGACGACTCGTGGACCGCGACCCCCGACTCCCCCAGCAGCCGCCCGCACGAGCGCAGGAAGTTGGAGCGGTAGGCGTCGGTGTGGAAGGCGACCAGGTCCGCCCCGAGCAGGCCCTGCAGGACCTGCTCGCGCCACGGCAGCCGGGCGAAGATGTCGGGCGACGGCCAGGGCACGTGCAGGAAGAAGCCGACCGGCTGGTCGGGCAGCTCGCGCCGGATGAGCTGCGGGACGAGCATGAGCTGGTAGTCGTGCACCCAGGCGATCGCGTCGGGCTGCTCGCCCAGGGCCGTGACCGCCCGCTGCGCGAACAGCGCGTTGACATCCTGGTAAGAGCGCCACCAGGCCCGCTCGAAGCGCGGCT
>DATBEM010000126.1:0-29784 GCA_036276115.1 Trebonia sp. | reverse complement strand
CCCCACAGCACCAGCGACATGGGCGCGTCGTTGTCGATGAGCTTGCGGAACGGCGTCCCCGGCGCGGTCAGGAGCCGCTGCCCGATGACCTCATCGAGCGTGCGCGGCCGCATCCGCACGGCGAGCGGCGCCGCCTCCCGGGCGGCCCGCTCGCCCGCGTCATCGAACAGACTGTCCATCGGTTAAGGGTACTGCCGCCTGCGGTTACCTAGGCTTAGGTGACTATGGGGTTAGGCGGTTCGGGCCACGGAAGAGGAAGGTGGCGTCGCGGATGGAGTCGAGGCCTAGGAGGACCATGAGCATGCGGTTGAGGCCCATGCCAAGGCCACCGTGCGGTGGGCAGCCGTAGCGGAAGGAGTTGACGTAGTACGCCATCGGCTCCAGGTTCATGCCCTTCCCCGCCGCCTGCGCGGCGAGCACGTCGTACCGGTGCTCGCGCTGGGCACCGGTCGTGACCTCGATACCCTTCCAGAGCAGGTCGAAGCTGAGCGTAACGCTGGGGTCGTCGGCCGGGCGCATGTGGTAGAACGGCCGGACGGACGAGGGGAAGTGGGTCACGAAGACGAATTCGTGACCGGTCTCCCGGGCGATGTGAGCGGCGATTCCGCGCTCGCCCTCGGGGTCAAGGTCCTCCTTTTCCCCGGCCGGGTCCCAGCCTTGGGCGCGCATGATCTCCAGCGCTTGGGCCATGGGGATGCGGGGAAACGGGACTTCAGGCACGGTGACCTTGACACCGTAAACCTCGGCGATCATCTCGCCGTGCTTGTCCGCGATCTTGGAGAGGGCGTGCGCGATCATGCGCTCCTCGAAGGACATGACATCCTCGACGCCGTCGATCCACGCCATCTCAGCGTCAACCCCGGTGAACTCCGTGGAATGGCGCGAGGTGAAGGACGGCTCCGCACGGAAGACCGGGCCGATCTCGAACACGCGCTCGATGCCCGAAGCGATCGCCATCTGCTTGTAGAACTGGGGTGACTGCGCGAGGTAGGCCGTCCGATCGAAGTAGCCGACCTTGAAGACCTCCGCCCCTGACTCCGACGCGGTCCCCATGAGCTTGGGGGTGTGCATCTCGGTAAAGCCCTCGGCGTAGGCGTGCTCGCGGAAGCCCTGCTCCATCGTGGTCTGGATCTCGAAGAGCTGCCGCGCGGCAGGCCGCTTGCGGACATCCAGGAATCGCCAGTCGAGGCGGTGCTCCGGTCCCGAGTGCTCGTCAATGGGCAGCGGCGCCTCGGCCCGGCCAAGGATCTCCACCCGCTCCGGGATGAGTTCCAGCCCAGCCAGGTTCACAATCGGGTTCTCCACCACCTTGCCGGTGATGGCTACCGCTGTCTCCTCGCTCAGCGACTCGATCGCCTGCTCGATCTCATCGCCATCGCCGCCCCGCTTGTGAGTGACCTGAACCAGGCCTGAGCCGTCCCGCACGATCACGAACTGGATCGCGCGCTGGAGGCGCAGGGCATTGATCCAGCCGCACACCGTGACGGTCTGTCCGATGTGGCTGCTGAGGTCTTGCACTAGCGTCCTGGGCATTATGGGGAACTCTCTCTTCGATCGTCCGTACAAGGTTAGGTTTACAGAGCACGTTAGCCGCTGAGGGGAAGCGTCGGCGACTCGATATGGCAGCCGCTGGCTTGCACACGAGGGGCCACGACCACATACCTGGCCGCATCGGGCATTTCGTGACAGGGTGAAACCACGTATTCACCGAGAGAGGTCCCTCATGCCGCTGACCGTTGGGCTGCGGGGTTACCCCGAGGCTGTCCTCGCTGCCGACGCTATCACGCTCGACCTGCCGGGTACGTCGACGGCTTCCGCCATCATCCAAGGCCTAGCCGCCAAGTCGGCCCGCCTGCGCCATGCTCTCCTGCGGGAAGACGGTACTCCCCGCCAGTCGAGCAAGGTCCTCGTTGACGGGACTCCTATCGCTCACGCGTCTGTTCTGCCGTCCAGCGGAACCGTGACAGTGCTGGCCGCGCTTCCCTGCGACGGCTGACGCTCCACGGCGGTGGACTTCGCGGACACTCGGTACAACCGCCAAGAGCTAATGCCGCAGCTCGGCCCGGAAGCCCAGATTCGCCTCCAGCAGGCGCGGGTGGCGTCAATCGGGGCAGGCGGCGTCAAGTCACCGCTGCTCTACTACCTGGCTGCCGCCGGAATCGGCACGCTGCGAATAATTGACTTCGATCACGTCGAGCTGAGCAACCTCAATAGGCAGATCCTCTTCACCGTCGACGACATCGGAAAGAGCAAGGCAGAGCGTGCCCAAGACCGGCTGACGCGGCTCAACCCTGAGATCCGGGTCGAGGCCATCAGCGAGCGCGTGGACGAGGCAAACATCGACGAACTGCTCGGCGGCTTCGACATCGTTATCGAGGGTGGCGACTCCCTGGCCGGGCGACTGCTCGTCAATGGCTATTGCACCCGCACCGGGGCCTCGATGGTGCACGCTAGCGCACAGTACGGGTATGGCTACGTCTTGACTTACCTGCCCGGCCGATCCGCGTGCTTTTGTTGTGCCTTTCCGGACCTGCCCGAGGGACATGGCGGGAGCGTCCCGGTCTGGGGCGTCGCAACGGGGATCGCGGGATCCCTCGGAGCGGGAGAGGTCGTCAAGCTCGCGGCTGGCGTGGGGCGCCCGATCATCAATGGCTACCTGTCGTTCAGTGCCTTCCAGGGCAAGTTCGACTTCGTTCCCGTCGAGCCGCGCAGCGATTGTCCAGGCTGCTGCCTGTGAGGCACGAACGATGCCCTCGATGGCACTGCCTCTCTCCTTAGTCTTCGAGGGCTCGCTGCAGCACGTTGATGAACTGGGCAAGTTGCCCGGCGCGCCAGGGGCAGCTGCGGGTTGCGAACCCTCCAGGGCTCATGACGACCGGAGAGTAAAGTCCCAGGTCAGGGGGCCAAAGTCGGCGACGGTTCTTCGCTTTTTGGCAGCAATCCAACGGTAGTGCAATTGGCCAGGTCAGGGGGCCCCTTCGTTGCCTTGTGCCTGGTCCAGCCGGGCCGACAGCTTGAGCAGGGCGTTCTCCACCACCTCGGTCAGGGCGGGGTGGATCCAGTACTGGCCTCGGGCCACGTCCGCCACCCGCTGGCCGGCGGCGGCCGCCTGGATCAGCGGCTGGATCAGCAGGGAGGCCTGCTCCCCCATGACGTGCGCCCCCAGCAAGGTCCCGGTCTCGGGATCGCCATACAGCTTGCAGAAGCCGGTGGTGTCCTGCAGCGCCCAGCCGTAGGCCACGTCGGCGTACTCGTGGACCGCCTCGGCGTAGGGACGGCCGCGCAGGTCCTGCTCGCGGGCGCCGACGGCCGCGACCTGGGGGGCGGTGAACACCGCCGACGGTACCCATTCGTGCGGGTAGGGGCGCAGGTCATCGGGGTGGGCCAGGTTGCGGGCGAGGGTGCGGGCCTCGGCGTTGGCGACGTGCTTGAGCTGGTAGGGGCTGCTCGCGTCGCCGAGGGACCAGATTCCCTCGGCCGTGGTCCGGCCGTAGGCGTCGACCTCGATCCGGCCGTCCTCGCGCAGCCGGACGCCGGCCCGGTCCAGGTCCAGGTCGCCGGTGTCGGGCTCGCGGCCGGCCGCCACCAGGAGGAGCTCGCCGGCGACGGGCGGGCCGCCCGCCAGCTCGACCGCCACCTCAGCCCCGCGCTGGCGGGCGCCGGTGACCTCGGCCGACAGGCGGACGTCCCAGCGCTCGCGGGCCAGCTTGGTGAACCGGCGGGAGACCTCGGGGTCGAAGGCGTCAAGCAGGGTCGCGGACCGGGTCACCACGCTGACGCGGACGCCGAGGCCGGAGAACAGGTGGCCGAGCTCGGCGGCGACGTAGCCCCCGCCGACGATGACCATGCTGGCCGGCAGCTGGGCCAGGCGCATGACGGTGTCGGAGGTGCAGTAGCTGACGCCCGACTCGGCGATGGGGGGCGGGATCACCGGGCGGGCGCCGGTGGCCAGCACGATCCGGTCGGCGGTGATGCGGGTGCCGTCGTCGAGGGCGAGCTCGCGCGGGCCGGTGAACCGCGCCCGGGTCTCGAACAGGGTCACGCCGTCCGCGCTGGCGCGGCTGCGGCGGCCCGCGCCGGACTTGGCGTCGGTCCGGGCGAAGACCCGGTCCCTGATGGCCGGCCAGTCCACGCGGGCGAGCCGCGCGTCGAGGCCGAATTCCGGTGCCCGGTGCACCGCCCCCGCGATCTCGGCCGACTCGATCAGCATCTTGCTCGGGATGCAGCCCCGGTTGAGGCAGGTGCCGCCGAAGGCGCCCGACTCGATCAGCGCGACCGGTCCCCGGGAGGGGGCGTCGGGCACGAGGTTGTTGCCCGAACCCGAGCCGATGATGACGAGCGAGAAGTGGGGCACCCTCCCGATGTTACGGCCCTGGCCTCAGGTCGAACTCGCACAACGACGCGAGGCCGCTCACGCCGAGCACCCGCCGGACGATCGGGGCCGGGTGGCGCAGGACCGGCCTGGTGCCGGGCGGGAGCCACTGCCCAGCGCTGACGAGCACGAGTGCGGCCGCGCGGTCGAGGAATGCCACCTGAGCCAGGTCGATGACGAGGCGCCGGGGACCTTGCTCCCTGATTTGCTCCAAGCGCGCCGACAGGAACGCGACGCTGGTGATGTCGAACTCGCCCCGGAGCACGAGCATGGCTGACCCGTCGGTCACGGCCTCTTCGGAGGCCGACGGGGAAACGGGCGACTCGGCGCACATGGTGCTACCTGACCTGTTCAGCAGACTGGGCTGGCAGCCGACTGCCGTCAGGGGGCGCCTACCAGGGAACCGGGAGGCGCGGGGACCTGGGCCGACCTGAGTGGACCGCGTGGTTCTGGGCGGTTTCCTGCCTACGTTCTAGGCTAGCACCTGAGCAGGCTCAGGGCTGGTCCCGCACCGCGCCGCGGACCACCTCGGCGCAGACTTCGGGCAGCTTGCGGCGCTCGGACCGGGCCCGCCCGCGAAGCTGCTCGAATGCTGCCCGCTCGGTGAGGCCCCGGGTGCCGATGAGGACGCCCTTGGCCTGCTCGATCACCTGCCGCGACTTCAGCGCGCCCTCCAGCTGGCCGGCCAGCTCGCTCTTGCTCTCCCCCTGGATGATGCTGGCGATCAGCAGGGCCGCGAGGTCGGTGAACGCGAGCAGCGCCAGCTCGTTGGCGGGCGACCAGGGGCGGCTGCGCTCCGACAGCACCGCTACCACGCCGACCGCGTCCTGGTTATAGGGCAGCGGGCTGGCGAGGACAGCCCGGACCTCACGTTCGACAGCGGCCGAGCTGAAGTCGGGCCACCGGTCCTCGTGCTCCAGGTCAATGGCGCCGATCAGCTCCTTGGACTCGTAGGCGTCGATGCACGGGCCCTCACGGTGACGGATCTGAAGCTCCTCCAGGTGCGCGAACCGGTCGTCGGACGCGGCCACGGCGCGCAGCCGGTGCTCGCCGTCGGTCAGCATCAGGCCAGCCCCGTCCACCTCGAACATGGAGTGGGTAGTGTGCACGATCTCGTGCATGGCGTCCTCGACGCTCATCTCCCCGAACCGCAGCCGGCCGAGCCGGACCAGGGCGTGCCGCACGTCTTCCAGGGAAATGTCCATGCGCTCACCTCACGCTGCAGGCCAAACGGGATCAACGCGATAGTAGGCGCACCAGCGACCCCGGAGGCCAGGGCCCGGGACTGGAGCGTGACCTCGACGGCGGGGCGGCGTCGCGGCCGGGAGCGGGCCCCTTGACGGAAATGGAAAGAGCGGGAACCTGCCCCTCAGCCCGGGGCCCGCAGGCCCTGGGCCTCGTTCTGGGCTAGCCAGAGCAGCTCCCGCAGCGCCGGGCCGGGCGGGGTGCCCAGGAGCTGGCGCAGCGCGATGGTCGCCTGGGCGATGGCCCGGACCGCCTCGCTGGCGCGGCCGGACAGCAGCAGGGCCTTCGCGAGCTGGACCCAGGCCCACTCGCAGGCAGGGTCCACCCGGACCTGGACCTGCAGGCCGGGGACGAGGGCAGGATGCTGGCCAAGGCGGCTGAGCAAGTGCACGAGCCGCTTGCGGGCCTGGGTGTGCTCGGCGGCCAGGGCGGTGAGCAGGGCGCGCAGCGCCGGGTTGGCCGGGAGGTCGGCCGCCGGGTCGGGCCAGGCCCGGGTGGCACGGAAGAGCACGGCGGCGGCCATGGCCTCGTCGCCCGCGAGCTCGGCGCAGGCGCCGACCGCCAGGCGCAGGCGCAGCCGCTCCGCGTCCAGGGTGCCGGGCGGCACGTTCAGGCGGTACCCATGGTCGGTCGTCTCCAGCAGGCCGGGCGGCAGGGCATGGGCGGCCAGTAGCTTGCGGGTCCGGGCCACCGCCACCCGGATGGTGCCAGCCGAGGGCTTGCCCGCCTCGGGGCTTTCCAGGAGCGCGGCCAGCTGGTCCAGGCTGCACGCCTGGCGGGGGCTGAGGGCCAGGGCGCGGATCAGGTCGGCCGGCTGGCCGCGCAGGTCGACCAGCATGTCGTTGTCGTCGGTGAGGGTGAGCGGTCCGAGGGCGGCCAACCGCATGGCAAAACTCCGGGCATCTGTGGTGCGGGTGGTGCTACTGAGGGTTTTGAACGCGATGCCCAGAGTGGCCCCTACCTGGGCTAATGCGCAAGAGCCCAGGTAGGAGAATTTTTTCGTATAACGTTGTCAAATAGGCGGCTGACCGGCCTCGTCGCTGGCAGTGAGGCGGTGCGCGAGCCACTCGGCCGCGTTCGGGGCGGGCACGTCGTGCTGGTCGCCGTCCTTAAGGTTCTTGATGCGGACGATGCCCGCCGCCCGCTCCTGGGCGCCGAGGAGGACCGCGTAGGCCGCCCCCGAGCGGTCGGCCGCCTTCATCGCGCCCTTGAGGCCGCGGGCACCGAACGCCATGTCCGCCCGCACGCCGTCCCGGCGCAGGGCGGTGACCAGCGTGAGGACCGCGGCCTCGGTGTCCTCGCCGAGCGGGACGCCGTAGACCTGGCAGGGGGCGGCGGCCGCGGTGGCGCCGGGGCGCTCGGCCTCGATGGCCAGCACGATGCGGTCCAGCCCGACGGCGAAGCCGATGCCCGGCAGCGGCGGGCCGCCGATGTCCTGCGACAGCCCGTCGTAGCGACCGCCGCCGCCGATGCCGGACTGCGCGCCGAGCAGGGCGTGGTCGAACTCGTAGGTGGTGCGCATGTAGTAGTCCAGCCCGCGCACCAGCCGGGGGGCGTCGGTGAAGGGGATGCCAAGCGCGGCCAGCAGGCGCCGGACGGTGGCGTGGTGCTCGGCGCACTCCTCGCACAGGTAGTCGCCGATGACGGGCGCCCCGCCGAGCTGGGCGCGGACCTCGGGGCGCTTGTCGTCCAGCACCCGCAGCGGGTTGACCTCGATCCGCGCCCGGGTCTCGGCATCGAGGTCCAGCGCCCGCAGGAAGTCCTGGAGGGCCGCGCGGTAGACCGGGCGGCACTGGCGGTCGCCGAGGGAGTTCAGCAGCAGCGTGAACCGGGTGAGGCCGAGCGAGGCGTAGGCGTCGTAGGCCAGGGCGATGGTCTCGACGTCCACGGCCGGGTCCTGGGTGCCGATCGCCTCCAGGTCGAACTGGTAGAACTGCCGGTAGCGGCCCGACTGGGGGCGCTCGTAGCGGAAGACCGGCCCGGCCGTCCACACCTTGACCGGCAGCGCCCCCCTGTGCAGGTTGTGCTCCAGCACCGACCGCACGATCCCGGCGGTGAACTCGGGGCGCAGGGTGACGTCGCGGTCGCCGCGGTCCTTGAAGGAGTACATCTCCTTGCTGACGACATCGGTGGACTCGCCGACGCCGCGGGCGAACAGGCCGGTGTCCTCGAACACGGGCTGCTCGACGTAGCCGTAGCAGGCGTTGCGGGCCGATCGCGCGAACGCGTCCCTGGCCTCCTCGAACAGCGCGCTGCGGGGCGGGTAGTACTCACTGACGCCTTTAGGCGCCTGGAAGCTCATGGTGGTTCTCAGCCCTTTCTGGGCGGTTGCCATCCAGCGGCCGCCTCTCCCTGCTCACAGCCCCCGGGGGGCCGGGCGGGAGATGCCGGCGAGGAACGGGTTGCCGGCGCGCTCGGCGCCGATGGTGGTGTGCGGGCCGTGACCGGGCAGGACCACGGTCGCGTCGGGCAGCGTCAGGGTGCGGGCGAGGCTGCTCATCATCGCCTGGTGGTCGCCGCCGGGCAGGTCGGTGCGGCCGATGGAGCCCGCGAACAGCAGGTCCCCGGAGAAGAGCAGGGCCGGGTCGCCCGGCGCGGGCTGGCCGGGGCCGGCGGCGGTTCCGGGATTCCAGAACGTCACCGACCCCTGGGTATGGCCGGGCGCATGGCCGACCGTGAACGTGAGGCCCGCCAGGGGTACCCGCCCGCCGTCGGCCAGCTCGCGCACGTCGTCGGGCTCGGTGAAGGTGATCCGGCCACCGAACAGCTCCTCGGCCTGGCCTGCGGGGAAGCCCTTGGCCGGGTCGGCCAGCAGTTCCCGGTCACCTGGATGGATATAGGCCGGTATCCCCCGGGCCCCGCACACCGGCCCTACCGACCAGATGTGGTCTATGTGACCGTGCGTGAGCAGTACCGCGATAGGCTTCAGCCGGTAGCGGGTGAGTAGCTCCTCGATGCCGTCCCCGGCGCCTTGTCCGGGGTCGACGATCACGCATTCCTCACCGGGCGCGGGCGCGACGACGTAGCAGTTGGCCGCGAACGACCCGGCAGGGAACCCGGCGACTAGCACTCAGCCAGGCTACCGACTCTGGGAAGTCCGCAGCGAACCGATAACGACAGTTCCGATTTGCCGTGCGGGCAGGTACGATTCGCGAACGATCAGGCACTTTCGCCACGTACGCGCAAGACCCGTGAGGAAGCGGAACAGGGGAGGTCAGAACCCATGCCGGGCAGCAAGGAGCGGGCGCGCAAACGCGCTCGCGAGCACCACATGCGCCAGCAGCGGGCACGGCAGGAGCGGCAGCGGAAGATACGCCGCTGGACCCTGACCGGTACCATCATCGTCCTGGTCGCGGGGCTTGCGCTTGGCCTGTCGCTGTCATTCCTCGGTGGCGGGACCCCGAAGGCGGCCGCTAAGGCCAAGGCCTCCGCGAGCGCATCGGCGACGCCCTCGGCGACGCCGACCCCGACCGCGTCGACTGTGGCCGAGCCCGCCCACTCGTGCACCTACACGGCGGCCAGCGGCAGCAAGCCGAGCCTGCCGGCGAAGACCCCGGACTGGCAGGCGACCTACACCGCGACGATCAACACCAACCGCGGCCCGGTCGTCATCAACCTGGCCAACTCCAAGGCGACGTGCACCGTCAACTCGTTCGTCCACCTGGCGGAGACGAACTTCTGGAACAGCTCCCAGTGCCACCGCGTGTCCGACAGCGACAGCCTGTACATGCTCCAGTGCGGCGATCCGACCGCCAAGGCGAGCCAGGCGCTGTCGTGCACGAGCTCGGTCGGCAGCGGCGGGCCCGGGTACACGTTCAATGACGAGAACCTGACCGGGGCGAAGTACCCGGCGGGCACGATCGCGATGGCCAATGGCGGGGCCAACACCAATGGCAGCCAGTTCTTCCTGGTCTTCCAGAACACGGACCTGCCGGCCAGCTATACCCCGTTCGGCACCATTACATCTGGGCTGAACATCCTCCAGACTGTAGCCAAGGCGGGCACTTCGTGCACTTATAGCGGTGCCGGCGGCGGGGTTCCCAAGGACAAGGTCATCATCAATAGCGTCTCCATCAAAAAGGCCTGACTAGTACCACACGCCCCGAACCGGGGCAGCACATGAACCAGGAGGTTCGCTCGTGACCACCGCCAACGATCCATGGGGTCGGGTAGACGCCGACGGGACGGTCTACGTGCGTACCGCCGATGGCGAGCGGGTGATCGGCTCGTGGCAGGCGGGGAGCCCGGAGGAGGCCCTGGCGTTCTTCAAGCGCAAGTACGAGGCGCTGGAGACCGAGGTCACCCTCATCGAGCAGCGCATCGGGGCGACGGACGTGTCCCCCGGCCAGGCCCAGCAGACCGTGCAGCGGCTGCTGGGCCAGGTCACCGACGCGAACGCGCTGGGTGACCTGGCGGGGCTGAAGTCCCGGCTGGAGGCGCTGACGTCGGCGGTGGACCACCGCCGGGAAGAGGTCAAGGCCCAGCGCGAGCACGCCCGGGCCGAGGCCCGCGGCCTCAAGGAGCGGATCGTCGAGGAGGCCGAGCACATCGCGGCCAACGCGACCCACTGGAAGCAGTCCGGCGAGCGGATCACCGAGCTGCTGGATGAGTGGAAGAACGCCCCGCACGCCGACCGGGCGGCCGAGGCGGTGCTGTGGAAGCGGCTGTCGGCCGCCCGCAACACCTTCACCAAGCGCCGCAAGGCCTACTTCGCCTCCCTGGAGTCCGAGCGGGAAGGGGTCCGGCTGCGCAAGGAGCAGCTGTGCGAGGAGGCCGAGGCGCTGTCCGGCTCCACCGACTGGGGCCCGACGACCACCGCCTACCGGTCGCTGATGCAGGCCTGGAAGGACGCCGGGCGGGCCAGCCGCGAGGTCGAGGCGGACCTGTGGAAGCGGTTCCGCGAGGCCCAGGACAAGTTCTTCGCCGCCCGGACCGACGTGTTCGAGGCCAAGGAGTCCGAGCTGCGCCAGCACGCGGGCGTCAAGGAGGAGCTGCTGGCCGAGGCGCAGGGCCTGCTGCCGATCACCGACCTGAAGTCGGCCCGGGCGGCGCTGCGCTCCATCCAGGAGCGCTGGGAGAGCGCCGGGCCGGTCCCCCGCGAGTCGCGCGAGCAGCTCGAGGGCGGCCTGCGCAAGGTCGAGGACGCCATCCGCCGGGCCGAGGACAACCAGTGGCGCAAGTCCAACCCCGAGGCCCTCAACCGCGCCCAGGACACCGTCAACCAGCTCCGCAGCGCGATCACCACGCTGGAGACCCAGCTCGCCCGCGCCCAGGAGCGCGGCGATGGCGGCAACATCCGCAAGGCCGAGGAAGCCCTCAGCGCCCGCCGCGCCTGGCTCACCGAAGCCGAGCGCACCCTGACCGAGTTCACGAGCTAGCTTTTTCCTGGGGGATACACGCCAATCCCCCCTGGCCATCCTGGGCTGGTCGCCGTTCATCGACCTGCGCCGCACGGGTCCCCTCGCGCTTCGCTTCCGGAGGGCCCCCGGGCTCGCCCGGTCGCTCGCTTGCGGGCGCTTGGCTGGCTAGTTCGTCATGCGGTAGACGTCGTAGACGCCGTCTACGCCGCGCACGGCCCGCAGCACGTCCCCGAGGTGGGCCGGGTCGCCCATCTCGAAGGTGAAGCGGCTGATCGCGACCCGGTCGCGGGTGGTGGTCACCGAGGCCGACAAGATGTTGACGTGCTGGTCGGACAGGACCCGGGTCACGTCGGCGAGGAGCTTGGTCCGGTCCAGCGCCTCGACCTGGATGGCGACGAGGAAGACCGAGCCGTCGCTGGGCGCCCAGTGGACGCCGACCATCCGCTCGCGCTGGGTCTGGGTGAGGTGCTGCATGTTGACGCAGTCGGCCCGGTGCACCGACACCCCGTGACCGTGGGTCACGAACCCGGCGATCTCGTCGCCCGGTACCGGGGTGCAGCACTTGGACAGCCGGGCCCACACGTCGGGGGCGCCGGCGACCTCGATGCCGACCTCGCTCGGGGAGTGCGGGCGGGCGCTGCGGGCCCGGGCGGGCAGCGTCGTCTCGGCTAGGTCATCGGTCGTCTCGGCGTCCCCGCCGACGAGGGCGACGAGCTTGGTCACGACCGACTGGGCGCTGACGCGGCCCTCACCGACCGCGGCGTACAGGGCCGACAGGTCGGCGTAGCGCAGGTCCCGGGCCACGTCGCGCAGGGTGTGGGCGCTGGTGAGGCGCTGCAGCGGCAGGCCCTGCTTGCGCATGACCTTGGCGATCTGGTCCTTGCCGGCCTCGACGGCGGCCTCGCGGCGCTCCTTGGTGAACCACTGGCGGATCTTGTTGCGGGCGCGGGCGCTCTTGACGAACGTGAGCCAGTCCCGGCTCGGCCCGGCCTCCTGCCCCTTGGAGGTGAAGATCTCGACCGTGTCGCCATTGTCCAGGCTGTAGTCCAGCGCCACCAGGCGCCCGTTGACGCGGGCGCCGATGGTCCGGTGGCCGACCTCGGTGTGGATCGCGTAGGCGAAGTCCACCGGCGTCGCGTCGTGCGGAAGCTGGACGACCTCGCCCTTGGGGGTGAAGACGTAGACCTCGTTGCCGGCCAGGTCGAACCGCAGCGAGTCGAGGAACTCAGCCGGGTCCTCGGTCTCCCGCTGCCAGTCCACGAGCTGGCGCAGCCAGGCCATCTCGGTGTTCTCGTCCCACCCGGACTTCGCGCCCCGGGTGACGGCCTTGCCCCCGCCCGCGGCCGCCTTGGCGCCGGCCGCGGCGCCGTTCATCTCGTCCTTGTACTTCCAGTGGGCGGCGACGCCGTACTCGGCCCGCTTGTGCATCTGCCAGGTGCGGATCTGCAGCTCGACCGGCTTGCCGCCCGGGCCGATGACCGTCGTGTGCAGCGACTGGTACATGTTGAACTTGGGCATCGCGATGTAGTCCTTGAACCGGCCGGGGACCGGGTTCCAGCGCGCGTGGATCGTGCCCAGGGCGGCGTAGCAGTCGCGCACCGAGTCGACCAGGACCCGGATGCCCACCAGGTCGTAGATCTCGTCGAAGCCCACGTTGCGGGCGATCATCTTCTGGTAGATCGAGTAGTAATGCTTGGGCCGCCCGGTGACGGTGCCCTTGATCCGCGCCTCGTGCAGGTCGGCGGACAGGTCCGCGATGACCTCCTGGAGGAACTGGTCCCGGCGCGGGGCCCGGTGGGAGACCAGGCGGGCGATCTCGTCGTAGCGCTTGGGGTAGATCATCGCGAACGCGAGGTCTTCCAGCTCCCACTTCACCGTGTTCATGCCGAGCCGGTGAGCGAGGGGGGCGAAGATCTCCAGCGTCTCGCGGGCCTTGCGCTCCTGCTTCTCCCGCGGCAGGTAGCGAAGGGTGCGCATGTTGTGCAAGCGGTCGGCGAGCTTGATGACCAGGACGCGGATGTCACGGGACATCGCGACGACCATCTTGCGGACGGTCTCGGCCTCGGCCGAGTCGCCGTACTTGACCTTGTCGAGCTTGGTGACCCCGTCGACCAGGGCGGCGATGTCCTCGCCGAACTCGCCGCGCAGCTCAACCAGGGTGTACGGGGTGTCCTCGACGGTGTCGTGGAGCAGGGCGGCGCAGATCGTCTCGGTGTTCATGCCGAGCTCGCCGAGGATCGTGGCGACGGCCAGCGGGTGGGTGATGTACGGGTCGCCGCTCTTGCGCTTCTGGTCCCGGTGCCAGTAGGCGGCCACCTCGTAGGCCCGCTCCACCAGGCGGATGTCCGCCTTGGGGTGGGTCGCCCGGATCGTCTTGATGAGCGGCTCAAGGACTGGGTTCACGGCGGTCCCCCGCTGGGCGCCAAGCCGGGCCAGCCGGCGGCGCACGCTAACCCCAGACGACGGGACCGCCGCCTGGGCCGCGCCTGCGTTGTCAGGCGACGGCGCGGATTCGGGCTGGGCTGCGCTTTCGGGCCGGACTGGGCTTTCGGGCTGGACTGCGCTCGGGGTGGCGCCCTCCGGCTGGGCAGCGCTAGCCGGGGGCTCGGTGCCGGCCGGGGGCTCGGTGCCGGCCGGAGAATCGGTGCCGGCCGGAGAATCGCTGCCGGCAGGCTGAACGGCGCTCGCGGCCTCCTGGGTGGTCGCGGGCGCGGTCGCCTCCGGCCCTGTCGCCGCTGCCATCGCCTGATCCGAGTGTTCCTGGGCCTGTTCTCCCGGCCCAGCCGCGTTCTCCCGGGATCGTGCCCCGTTCTCAGCCGCAGCAGCCCTGGCGCGGGCCGTGGCGGTCGTCAGTACATCACCGGCCACTCGCGCTCCTTGCATCTGCCGAGCTACCAGTCTACTTACCGTTGTTAACTGGCGGGTAAATACCCTGTATTCCCGCACGTGCATTTACCCGTGCGAGCTGGACTTATAGCTCAGGCGGCTGGTTTACCTCAGACGACGAGGAGGGAGCGCAGCGCCAGGCCGGGGAGCTTGTCCCGGCCGCTCAGGAACGACAGCTCCATCAGGAAGGCGAGGCCGACCACGGTCCCGCCGGCCTCGGCGACCAGGCTGGCGGTCGCGCGGGCGGTGCCGCCGGTGGCGAGCACGTCGTCCACGATGAGCACCCGGTCGCCGGGCTGAAAGGCGTCCTGGTGCACCTCCAGGGTCGCGCTGCCGTACTCCAGGTCGTACTCCTGGGCGAACGTCGCCGCCGGGAGCTTGCCCTTCTTGCGGACGGGGACGAAGCCCGCCTCGAGGCGGCAGGCGACCGGGGCGGCCAGGATGAAGCCACGGGCCTCGATCCCGGCCACCTTGTCCACCGGCCCGAACGTCGCCGCCAGGCCGTCCACGACCGCCCGGAACGCGCCCGGGTCCGCCAGCAGCGGGGTGATGTCCTTGAACAGCACCCCCGGCTGCGGATAGTCGGGCACGTCCCGCACGTGCTTCGCGACTAGCGCGGACAGGTCCCGTTCACGCGCGTCCACGGGCGACATCACGCCGCGCTACCGCCGCTTCTTGCGCTGGCCGCCACTGGGGCGGCGGGCCTGCTGCTGCCGGACGGTGACGCGGCTGGCCGACGGGCCGGGCGATCCAGCCCCGGACGCCTGCCCAGGCGCCTGCCCGGAACCCGATCCGGCCGGCCCGGCCGGGCCGGAGGACGACGGCGACACCGTGACCTCGCCCCCCTGGGTGGCGCTGGCCTCACTGGTGGCGGCGTCGTCGATGCTGTCACGGTCGTCGGCGGCTTCCTCGGCCGGGGCCTCCGGCGTGCCGGCACCGCTGCTAGCCGCACCGCTGCCAGCCGCACCGCTGCCAGCGGCGCCGCCGCCCTCGGCCGCGCGGCGGACGGCCGCCCGGCCGCCGGCCTGACGGCGGCTGACCCGCTCGGCGAGCTTCTTCATGGCCGGCTCGCGCTCCTTGAGGTCCGCCAGCACCGGCGTCGCGATGAACAGCGAGGAGTACGCGCCGGACAGCATGCCCACGAACAGCACCAGCGCCAGGTCGTTCAGCGTGCCGGTGCCGAGCAGGGCGCCGCCGATGAACAAGATGCAGGCGACCGGGATGAGGGCTGTCAGCGACGTGTTGATCGACCGGACCAGCGTCTGGTTCAGCGCCAGGTTAGCGGCCTGGCTGTAGGTAGATCGCTCGCTCGTTATCAGGCCGGCGGTATTCTCCCGGACCTTGTCGAAGACCACCACCGTGTCGTACAGCGAGTAGCCCAAGATGGTCACCAGGCCGATGACCGAGGTCGGGCTGACGGTGAACCCGACCAGGGCGTACACGCCGACGGTGATGAGGATGTCGTGCAGCAGCGCCACGAACGCGGCCGCCGCCATCTTCCACTCGAACGCGATCGACAGGTAGATGACGATCACGATCATGAAGATGATCAGGGCCTCGATGGCCTTGGAGGTGATGCTGCTGCCCCACGACGGGCCGACGAACTGGACGGCCAGCTTGTTCGCGGGGATGTGGAACGCGTTCGTCAGGGCAGCCTGGACGGCGTCGCTGACCTTGCTCGGCAGCTGGCCGGTGGTGGCCTCCCACTGCTTCACCGAGCCGCCGACGAACTGCACGCTCGAGCTGCCGCCGCCGGACCCGCTGATGACCTTGGAGATCGCGGCCGAGCTGGTGCCCTGGGCCGGGAACTCGAAGACCGAGCCGCCCTTGAACTCGACCGAGAAGTTGAGCCCGCGGATCAGCAGCGCGGCGACGCTGACGATCAGGATGAGGCCCGACAGCGCGTACCACATGCGCTGGCGGCTGACGATGTTGACCGAGATCTCGCCCCGGTACAGGCGACCGGGGATATCGCCAAGGCGCGCCATGTCATGCCTCCGAAGGGGTCGAGGCGCCGGCGCCGGCACCGGTCGCGGATGTGCCGCCGGATGACCGGATCCCGCTGCCCGGCCGCTGGCTGCGGACGGTGCGCCGCTGGCCGCGCCACGGGTTCTTGGCGCCCAGCCGGGCCGGGTCGAGACCGGACCACTTGTGCCCGCCGCCGAAGAACTTCGTGTTCGCCAGCACCGTCACCAGCGGCTTGGTGAACAGGAAGACCACCAGGACGTCGATGATCGTCGTCAGGCCGAGGGTGTAGGCGAAGCCCTGGACGTCGCTGACCGCGAAGTGGTAGAGCAGCACCGCCGCCACGAACGACACCGTGTCCGACACCAGGATCGTGCGCCGGGCGCGCTTCCAGCCGCTTTCCACCGCCGGGCGCAGCGCCTTGCCCTCGCGGACCTCGTCGCGCAATCGCTCGAAGAACACGATGAACGAGTCGGCCGTGATGCCGATCGAGACGATGAGGCCGGCGATGCCCGCCAGCTCCATCGTGTAGCTCTGGTACCGGCTCAGCAGGACGACCGCGAGGTAGGCGATCAGGGCGGCGATCAGCAGGCTGGACACCGCCACGGTGCCGAGGCCGCGGTAGTAGAGGAACAGGTAGATGATCACCAGGAGGAGGCCGATCGCCCCGGCGATGAGGCCCGCGTTCAGCGAGTCCCGGCCGAGCTCAGGGGAGATCGAGCTCACCGACTGGCGGATGAAGTTCAGCGGCAGCTGCCCGTACTTCAGGACGTTGGCGAGCTGGTCGGCCTGGTCCTGGCTGAAGCCGGTCGTCCCGCCGCCGTTGATCTGCACCTGGCCGGTGGTGATCGCGCCCTGGGTCACCGGGGCCGAGTTCACGTTGCCGTCGAGCACGACCGCGGTCTGCGCGAGCACGTAGTCGTTGACGTCGCTACCCTGGCTCTGGGTGTAGGCCGTGTAGTGGTCGTTGTACTGCGTCGTGGTGAGCTTGCCGAACGCGCTGGCGGCCGCGCCGTTCAGCGTCAGGTTGACGACGTAGTTGCTGCCGCTGTTCTGCAGCAGGCCGGTCTGGACGCCGGTGATCTGGGTGCCCGCGAAGACGGCCGGCCCGAGGACGTACCTGGTGCCGCTGCCATCACAGGAGACGACCTGCGCGTTGTTGTTGTCGTACTGGGCGCCGGTGTCGGAGTAGCCGACGGTGGCCTTCCAGGTGTTGTCGACCGTGTTCGCGTCCGCGGACGGCTTGCACACCATCTTGTTGAACAGCGCCATGTTGGCCGCGCTGACCTGGCTCGGGTCACCTGAGGGGCCGGCCGCGCTGGCCGAGGCGGCGGGCGCGGTCGCCGAGGCGGACCCGGCCGGGGTCGCGGAGCCAGCGGGAGTCGCGGAGGCCGATCCGGCCGGTGTCGCCGAGCCCGCGGGGGCCGAGGCCGACCCGGTTGCGGAGGCCGACGGGGTGGCGGCCGGCGCGTGGCGGACGATGTACGCGCTCGTGCTCGCGGACGAGCTGCCGCTCGCCGACGGGGTGGATCCGGCCGACGGCTTGGGCGTGCTCGACGCGGAGCCGCTCGGCGTCGGCGTCGCGGACCCAGAGGCGCTCGGCGTGGCCGCCGAGGGGGTCCCCGACGGCGTCGCCGTCGACGGCGGAGTATAGCCCTCTTCCAGCAGGACCGGGCGGAACGCCATCTTGGCGGTCGTGCTGACCAGGTCGACCACGTCGCTCGCCGGCTTGCCGGGAATCGAGATGGTGATCTGGCTGCTGCCCGCCTGCTCCACCTGGGCACCGGAGTTACCGGTACCGTTCACCCGGGAGAGCAGGACGTCGATCGCCTGCTGCATCTCCCCGGGCTGGGGAGCCTTGCCGTTCGTGGTCTGCGCGTTCAGCACCACCTGGGTGCCGCTGGACAGGTCCAGGCCCAGGCCGACCTTGAACTGCTGGTGCCACTGGCCAGGGCTGAACGTCTTTGCCCCGAGGATCGAGAACAGCATGATCAAGATGATGACGATCAAGCCTGCTAGCGCCCGCCAGGGTCGTGGGGCGCTTCTACTAGGGGGTGCCACTTATCGCCTGCCTCTAAAGCGGTATGTGCTTGGACCTGGAACTCGCGCCCGTTAGTCGTTCTTGCTGCCCGTGGCCTTCTCGTACGCCGACTCGGCGTCGGCGTCCCCCGCCTCGCTGGCCACGGCGGCCTCGGGCTCGTGCACGGCCGGCACGACGGTGGTGTCCTCGTGCTCGGGCTCGGCCGGCTCCTCGGCGATGTCCTCGGGCTCCTCCGCCGCGTACTCCTCCTCGGCCGGCTCTCCCGGCTCGACCACGTCCATGATCGCGCGCTTCATGTAGCGCACCTCGATCCCGGGCGCGACCTCGAGCAGCACGTCGTCGCCGTCCACCTCGACCACCGTCGCGTACATGCCCGCGGTCGTCCGCACCCGGGCGCCCGGCGATACGTCGTTCTGCTTCTGCGCGGCCTGCTGGCGCCGGCGCTGCTGCGGCCTGATCATCAGGAAGTAGAACGCGGCGAAGATCACCACGATGATCAGGATGTAGCTGAACGAGCCGCTGCCCCCGCTCTTGGTTGCGGCGGCGGCTGCGAGGTAGTGGGTAGTCCCCATCGCGGGACATCCTTCCGGTTGACGTGGCTGGCTGGCTGGCACCGCTGGTAAGGCGGTGTCGGACCCGGGGGCCACTGCCAGCCTTGCGCAGTGTAGCGGCGCACAGTAATGCGCAGATACACCCTACGAGGTTTCCGGGCCTGATCGTGACCGGGCTGGTATCAACGAACTGGCACTAACCAAGTACGAATGTCAGTCGAACAAGGTTGCCTCAGCCGAGGGCGGCGGCGTAAGGCCCAAATGCTGCCAGCCGGCCCTGGTGGCGACCCGGCCGCGGGGCGTGCGGGCCAGCAAGCCGAGCCGGACGAGGAACGGCTCGGCGACCGCCTCGACGGTCTCGGGCTCCTCGGCCGCCGCGATGGCAAGGGTGGACAGGCCGACCGGGCCGCCGCCGAACTTGCGCACCAGCGCGCCGAGGACCGCCCGGTCGAGGCGGTCCAGCCCCAGCGGGTCCACCTCGTAGAGCTCCAGCGCGGCCCGGGTGACATCGCGGGTCACCAGGCCGTTGGCCTTCACCTCGGCGAAGTCCCGTACCCGGCGCAGCAGCCGGTTGGCGATCCGGGGGGTGCCGCGCGAGCGGGTGGCCAGCTCGGTGACGCCGCCGGGGTCGATCCGCACGCCCAGCAGCCCGGCCGACCGGGCCACGATAATGCCAAGCTCGGCCGGGTCGTAGAAGTCCAGGTGGGCGGTGAAGCCGAACCGGTCGCGCAGCGGGGCGGGCAGCAGCCCGGCCCGGGTGGTCGCGCCGACCAGGGTGAACGGGGCGATGTCGAGCGGGATCGCGGTCGCCCCGGGTCCCTTGCCGACGATGATGTCTACCCGGAAGTCCTCCATCGCGATGTAGAGCATCTCCTCGGCCGGGCGGGCCAGCCGGTGGATCTCGTCGATGAACAGGACCTCGCCCTCCTGCAGGGTGGACAGCACCGCCGCGAGGTCGCCCGAGCGCTCGATGGCCGGCCCGGACGTCGTCCGCAGCGGCATGCCGAGCTCGGCCGCGATGATGTTGGCGATCGTCGTCTTGCCCAGCCCGGGCGGCCCCGACAGCAGCACGTGGTCGGCCGGGCGGCCGCGGCGCAGCGCCCCCCGCAGCAGCAGCGACAGCTGCTCCCGGACGCGGGCCTGGCCGACGAATTCATCGAGCCGCCGGGGGCGCAGCGCCCCCTCGATCTCGCGCTCTTCCCCGTCCGCCAGCGGCGACACGACCCGGTCGCCCCCGTCGTCAAGGGCACTGTCGCTGAAGGCACCATCGCTGAAGGCACCGTCACCGAAGGCGCCCTCGCGGCGCCGGGCGAGCTCGGCCTCCTCGGCCCGGGTCAGCGCCTCGCCCGCGCTGTTGCTCATGGCGGCACCGCTGTTCATGGCGGCACTGCTATTCGTGGCAGCGCCGTTCATGGCGGCACTGTTCATAGCAGCACTGTTCATAGCAGCACTGTCGACCGCGCCACTGCCGACCGCGCCACTGTTCATCGCGGAACTGTCCCGGGCGGCCCTATTCCGGGCGGCACCGTCCCGGGCGGCACTATCCATGGCGGCCTACGCCCGGCTCAGCTTGCGCAGGGCCGCCCGCAGGGCGGCGGGCACCTCGGGCACGGGCCCGCCCGCGTCGCGGGCGTCAGCCTCGACCGCCACGACGGCCGCCTCGGCGTCCCGGGCGGACCAGCCGAGGTTCACCAGGCCGCTGCTCACCTGCTCGCGCCAGGCCAGGCCACTCGGCTTGGCCGGCCCTGAGCCCGCCGCGACGGCGGCCGGGTGGTCGCCTGGCTCGCCGAGCTTGCCCGCCAGCTCGAGCACGATGCGCTGGGCGCCCTTCCGGCCAATGCCGGGCACCATCGTCAGCGCGTTCAGGTCCTCGGTCGCGACCGCGCGGCGCAGCGCGTCGGGAGCGTGCACCGCCAGCATCGCCAGCGCCAGCCGGGGGCCGACGCCGGTGGCGGCCTGCAGGAGCTCGAAGACGTTGCGCTCGTCGTCGCTGCCGAAGCCGAACAGCGTGAGCGAGTCCTCCCGGACGACCAGCGTCGTCGCCACCCGGGCGGGCTCACCCGGCTTCAGCGAGGCAAGCGTGTCCGGCGTGCACTGCACTCGCAGCCCCACCCCGCCCACGTCGATGACGGCCCCGTCGGGGCCGATTCCGGCCACGATGCCTGCCAGGTGCGCGATCAAGGGGTACCTCCCGCTTTCCAGGTAGCGTCCACGGTGACGCCCGCCCGGGCCAGGGCCGAGCGGCGCAGCAGGGCGCTGTCGCGCCACAGGTGGCAGATCGCCAGGGCGAGGGCGTCAGCGGCGTCGGCCGGGCTGGGCCGGGCGTCGAGCCGCAGCAGCCGGGTCACCATCGTCGTCACCTGGTCCTTGTCGGCCCGCCCGTTGCCGGTGACGGCCGCCTTGACCTCGCTCGGGGTGTGCAGCGCGACCGGCAGCCCGTGGCGGGCGGCGCACACGATCGCGACCGCCCCGGCCTGGGCGGTGCCCATCACGGTGCGGACGTTGTGCTGGGCGAAGACCCGCTCCACGGCCACCGCGTGCGGCTGGTACTCCACGATCCAGCGCTCGACCTCCCGCTCGATCCCCAGCAGGCGGGTCGCGATGTCGTCGTCGCTGGCGGTGCGGACCACGCCCACGGCCACCAGCCGCGGCGGCTTGCCCGGAACCCCGTCCACCACCCCGAGGCCGCACCGGGTCAGGCCCGGGTCCACCCCGAGCACGCGCGAGGACGCTACCCGCGACTGCACCCGCGCCACCACCCGATCATCCTCGAAACCCCGGCGAACACCTGTTCGCGGTCAAACCTACCGCTCTCGCCGCCCCCTGTCGCGCGCCTCGCCCGCACGAGGCCCGCCCGTTCCAGCCGGAACGCCGGCCGCCCTGGAGACAGGAGACTCCGGGGGGCAGCGCAAGGCACGCAAGGCCTGCGGCCCGCCTCTTGCTGTTATCAGATTGCCACCCGGGATTGCCGTCGGTTTGACGCACATATGAGCCCAATCAACGGCAGTCCCCATGGCCTGGATGCAGTTTTTTGCTGTTATCAGGATGGTCTGAGCAGGGATAAGCGAGCCGGGCCGTCAGCGGCAGGATGAGGGCGACGGGGCGGGCACGACGAGGGGGTGAGGGCGCCGGCGGGGGGCCTGGGGCTAGAAGTCGTCCATCATCGAGGCGGTGCCGGCGAAGGCGGCCGTCAGGAGGTCATCCGCTTCCGGAGTGCCCCCGGCGACGAGGCCGGCCTGGCGCAGGGTGGGGACCGGGGTGCCGGCGTAGAGGGCGGCCAGGCCGCGCGGGCCGACGGTGAGCGCGGGGCCGCCCGCGGCCCGAGGGCCGGCCGGCCCGGGGGTGGCCCGCTCCAGGGTCGCCTGGCCGCCGTCCAGGGTGAAGGTCCAGGTGCCCGCGTTGGCCTCGATGTCCTTATCGATGACGGTGAGGGAGGCCGAGCCGGCGACCGCGCCGGGGTACCCGCGCCGCTCGATGGCCGCCCGCACGTCGGTCAGCCGCAGCATCCACATGTCGGAGCGGGTGAGCTGGGCGTCGCGCTCGCGCAGCTGCCACCACAGGGGGCTGGCGGGCGAGGCCCGGAACTCGACGGTGCGAGCGGTCGAGGAGTGCCCCGCGAGCAGGGACAGCAGTGCCCGCTGGGCCTGCGGGGTCGCGGCGGCCAGGAAGTCGGCCACCAGGCCCTTGGCGGCCGGGTCCCAGCGGTAGGCGATGAACCCGTCGTCGCACAGGTAGCAGTACACCTCGGGGCTGTTCGCGAGCCAGTACTGGACCGAGCCCAGGTCCCGGGCGACCTCGCCGCTGGCCCGGGCGGCCCGGAAGGCGCGGCCGAACACGGCCAGCACCTCGCCGGCGTCGGCCTCGGTGGCCCGGCGGAGCTCCGGGAGGGCAGCGCTACCCCCCGAGGTGCCAGCCGGGGGGAACGACCCCGCGGGACCTCCGGGGAGGGCCAGGTCGGACGGGCCTCCGGGGCCGCGCGCCAGGGCCGGGTCGGGCGGGGTCAGCGAGCGCAGCGCGCGGCCAGGAACGACCGCGTGGTAGGCGGCGCCGGCCAGCTCCCACCCCAGCGACCGGTAGATCGGCATCGTGGCCGGGTAGAGCGCCGAGACCGGGTAGCCGCGGGCGGCGACCGCGCGCAGCACCTCGGTCATCAGCTGGCGGCCGAGGCCCTGCCCGCGGGCCTCCGGGGCGACCTTGACGCTGGCGATCCCGGCCATCGGGAGGGGCTCCCCGCCCCACCACTGGGTCATGTCATGCCAGCCCGCGCCGCCGACCTGGTCCCCGCCGTCGAAGACGCCGAGGTAGCGGCCTTCCTCGATGGCGGGCAGGTACATCTGCCGCCACCGCTCCCGGTAGGCCGGGGGCATCGGGCCGAAGGCCCGCTCCCCCAGGTCCCGCTGGGCGTCCAGGTCGTCGCCAGCCGTCAGCGGCCGGATCTCCAGGCTGGTCACGATATGGCAGGCTACGCGTCCAGCTTCTCCATGATGTCGTCGGGGACGTCGTAGTTCGCGTACACGTCCTGGACGTCGTCGGAGTCCTCCAGCGCGTCGATCATCCGCAGCACCTTGCGGGCCTGGTCCTCGTCCAGGGTGATCTCGCTGCTGGGCAGGAACGCGGCGTCGGCCGACTCGTAGTCGATCCCGGCGTCCTGCAGCGCGCTGCGGACGGCGATCATGTCGGTCGGCTCGGAGATGACCTCGAAGCTCTCGCCGAGGTCGTTGACCTCCTCGGCGCCGGCGTCGAGGACCGCGCCGAGGACGTCGTCCTCGGACAGGGAGGCGACCTTGCCGACGAGGACGACGCCCTTGCGGTTGAGCAGGTAGGAGACCGAGCCCGGGTCGGCCATCCGGCCGCCGTTGCGGGTGAACGCGACCCGCACGTCGGACGCGGCCCGGTTGCGGTTGTCGGTCAGGCACTGCACGAGGACCGCCACCCCGCCGGGCCCGTAGCCCTCGTAGGTGATGTTCTCGTACTGGGCGCCGCCGGCCTCCTGGCCCGAGCCCCGGCGGACGGCGCGGTCGATGTTGTCGTTCGGGACCGAGCTCTTCTTGGCCTTCTGGATGGCGTCGTACAGCGTGGGGTTGCCGGCCGGGTCGCCGCCGCCCGTGCGCGCCGCCACCTCAACATTCTTGATCAGCTTGGCAAACAGCTTGCCGCGCTTGGCGTCGACCACCGCCTTCTTGTGCTTGGTGGTCGCCCACTTGGAGTGGCCGCTCATGTAGTCCCCTTCAGCTGGTGATAGCCCGAGTGCCGGCGGTCTCGTGATCTGCGCGACCGGAAATGCCGTAGCGCGCCGAAGGTCACGCCGGACCGGCTCGATCCTACCGCCGCCCTTTTCCCCCGGGGTAAACGCCAGCGGCGCGGAGCGGGGATTACCCGGCTCATTCCTCGTCGGCGAGGCTGTCTTCCATTTCGAAGAAGGCGGGCTCGGCGGCGGTGCCGGACAGGTGGAACACCCGCGCGAGGGGGCGGTGGCGGGCGTCGATGGTCCGCGCGGCCACGTCGTTGTAGAACTTGCGGGCGAGGAAGACCTGGTGCGCGGCTGCCTCGACCTCGGCCACGAGCTCCTCGGCGCCGTCGCTCTCCTTGAGCGACGCCCGGAACCCGGGCTGGCTGAACGCCGCCCGCAGCGCCCGGGTCAGGTCGCTCTCGGCCAGGTCCCTGGAATAGGCACCGCCGCGCGAATAGGCGCCGTCCCCGGAGCCATCCCCATCGGCCGGGCTGCCGCCGCCGTGGGAGATGAACACGAAGTTCCCGGGCAGGGCGCTGCTCCCGGTCAGCGCGCGGGCCTCCGCCCGGGCGGCCGCCAGCCCCGGGCCCCCGTCCTTGGTGCGCCCGGCCGCGTCGGCCAGCAGCAGGCTGGTCGCCGGGTCGAGCGCGCCCGAGGCGGCCAGCTCGTAGGCGGACGCGCTCCGGCGGACCAGCGCCAGGTCCAGGGCGGTCAGGGCGTTGTCGGTGCGGGCGTGCAGCCGGTCCAGCCGCCCGGCCCGCCAGGACAGGTAGGTGCCGATGAGGACCAGGACCAGGAGGGCGGCGACGAGGTAGAAGAACAGCATCATCAGGCGCCCTCCGCGATCCGGACCGGGGCGCCGCGGCCCAGGACCACCGTCTCGTAGACGCTGAGCACCGCGCGGGCGACGACCGACCAGTCGTAGTCGCGGACGGCGTCGAGCGCGGCGGCCGACAGTTCCGCCCGCCGGGCCGGGTCATCCAGCAGCGCCCCGGCCGCCCGGGCGAGGGCGGCCGGGTCGCCGACGGCGAACAGCTCGCCCGCGGCCCCGTCCCGCAGCACCATCCGGAATGCCTCGATGTCGCTGGCCACGATCGCCGCCCCGGCCGCCATCGCCTCGGCGGTGACGATGCCGAACGACTCCCCGCCGGTGTTCGGGGAGCAGAACACGTCCACCGAGTGCAGGACGCGGACCTTCTCCTCCTCGCTGACCGGCCCGAGGATCCGCACCCGGTCGCGCAGGGCGGCGGGCAGCCGGTCCCGGGCCTCGCCGGCGTCGCCCGGCCCGGCGATCAGCAGCCGCAGCCCGGGCCGGGCGGGGGCCAGGATCTCGAACGCCTTCAGCAGCAGCGGCAGGCCCTTGCGAGGCTCGTCCATCCGCCCGAGGAAGCCGATCGCGCCGCCCTCGCCAGGCCAGCCGTCCAGCGGGCGGGCGTGGCGGTAGCGGGCGGTGGTGACGCCGTTGGGGATGAGGACCGCGTCGCCGCCAAGGTGCTCCACGAACGTGCTCCGGGCGGCCTCGGACACCGCGATGCGGCCGTTGATCTTCTCCAGCGCGCTGCGCAGCACGAAGTGAGTAGCCAGCAGGACCCGGGACTTGGGGATCGACGTGTGCACGGTCGCCACGATCGGCCCGGACGCCGCCCAGCAGGCGAGCAGCGGCAGGCTGGGCACGGTCGGCTCGTGGACGTGCAGGACGTCGAAGTTGCCCTCGCGCAGCCAGCGCCGGGCGCGGGCGGCCGACAGCGGGCCGAACGCCAGCCGGGCGACCGAGCCGTTGTAGGGGACCGCCAGCGCCCCGCCGGCCGGGACGACGTAGTCCGGCAGCGGCAGGTCGTCATCGGCCGGGGCGATCACGCTGACCTCGTGGCCCATGGCAATCAGGGCCTCGGCCAGGTCCCGGATGTGCTGCTGGACCCCGCCGGGCACGTCCCAGGAGTAAGGGCAGGCGATGCCGATCCGCATCCGGGGCTACTTCGCGGCCTGCGGGCCGGCCGGGGCCGGGCTGGCCCCGGCCGGGCGGCGCCGGGCGAGGCGCTCGGGGTCCAGGTCGGCGACGAACAGCCGCTGCAGCATGTGCCAGTCCTCGGGGTGCTCGGCGATCGCCTGCTCGAAGACGGTGGCCAGCTGCTGGGTCATGGCGGCGGCCTTCTCCCGGCGGGTGCCCTCGGCCGGGACCGGGATCTCGTCGTGCACGTGGGCGCCCCACTCGTCCTCGCCGACGAACCAGCAGGAGACCGGCATCAGCGCCGCCCCGGTCTGCACCGCCAGGGCGGCCGGGCCGGCCGGCATGAGGGCCTTCTCGCCGAAGAAGTCGACCTCGGCCGCCGTGTCGGACAGGTCCCGGTCGGCGACCAGGCACACCAGCTTGCCCGCCCGCAGCCGCTGGGCCATGATCCCGAACGGGTGCGGGCCGCCGGTGGTGGGCAGCACCTCCATGCCCAGGGACTCGCGGAAGGCCAGGAACCGCTGGAAGACCGCCTCCGGCTTCAGCCGCTCGGCGACGGTGGTGAACGAGCCGGCCCCCTGGCCGATGATCCAGGCGCCGGCCTGCTCGAAGTCGCCCATGTGGGGCAGCGCGTAGATGACGCCCCGGCCCTGCCTGAGGTACTCCATCGTCAGCGGGACGTTCGGGCCCTCGCAGTGCATGCCGTCCTGGATGCGGCTGGCCGGGATGACTGGCAGCCGGAACGCCTCCAGGTAGTAGCGGCCGTAGGAGTGCATGACCGCCCGCGACGCCGCCCGCAGCTCCTTGCCGTCGACGCCGGGCCCGAGGACGCGCAGCAGGTTGCCCTCCAGGACCTGGACGCCGCCGCCCTGCCGGCGCCAGGCGACGTCGGCCCCGAACGCGAACAGCGAGCGCGCCCAGGGCTCGGGCAGCTTGCACACCAGGCGCCAGCCCGCCCCGAACATCGCGTCGGCGAGCCGGTCCCTGAGCGGGACCGCCGTCACTGGAGCACGGCCTTCCACTGGAGCACGGCCTTCACTGGAGTACTGCCGTCACTGGGCCTCCTGGCCAACTCGCTGCCCGTCCTGCTGGCCGCTGGCCTCCTCCGCCGGCGGCGCGGGGGGCGCGGCCGAGGACGCCGCGGACGCCTCCTGGTACACCGCGCGCATGCGCTGCCCCAGGGTGAACAGGGTACCGGCGGCCAGGCCCCACAGCCCGATCTGGAGCACGTAGGGGACCCCCAGGCCGGACAGGCCGATCGAGGTCAGGCCGATGAGCAACCGCTCGGGCCGCTCGATGAGGCCCACGTCGCACTTGAGGCCGAGCCCCTGCGCGCGGGCCTTGACGTAGGACACCATGAAGCCGCACGCCAGGCAGAACAGCGTGACGCAGGCCAGCAGCGGGTTATGGCCGCCGCGGAAGAACCAGATGACCATGCCGCCGAAGATGGCCGCGTCGGCCACCCGGTCCAGGCTGGAGTCGAGGAAGGCCCCGAATAGCCCGGAATTGCCCTTGATCCGGGCCAGCAGCCCGTCGAGCATGTCGGTGAACACGAAGATCGTCGCGGTGAACGCGCCCGGGAACAGCTCGCCGATGGGAAGCATCGACAGCGCGGCGCCGGACACCCCGACGGTCCCGATCACGGTGATCATGTTCGGCGTGATCGGGGTGCGCGCGAGAGCCTGACCCACGGGGTTAAGCAGGCGCGCCATTCCAGGACGGAGAAAGTTGAGCATGGCCGTGGTGATACTACCGTTTCGCGGCGCCGGGTCTTGGCGGTTCTTCCCCGTTCCAGCATCGGAAACCTGCTGGACACGCGGTGGATTCCTGGCCGGGGGTTGTGGTAGCGGGGTGTTGGGCGCACGCTGGGCATACAGCGGGCTGCACCGGCCGGGGGACGAGCCCCGTGCCCCGGGGCATCCCCGGAACCGGACGGGGAGGCTATCGGGCAGGCCACCGAGCGCAAGGAGGCGATCGGAGTGACGGCAAGCGCGGGCCATGTGCGCAACGTCGTGCTCGTCGGCCATTCGGGCAGCGGGAAGACCACCCTGGTGGAGTCCCTGCTCGGGTACACGGGCACGATCTCGCGGCCGGGACGGGTCGAGGACGGCACGACGACGAGCGACTTCGACGAGGTGGAGATCCGGCAGAAAAGGTCGGTCAACCTGACCCTGGCCCCGCTGGCCGTGGACGGCGTCACCGTCAACCTCCTGGACACCCCCGGGTACGCCGACTTCACCGGCGACCTGCGGGCGGGCCTGCGCGCGGCCGACTCGGCGCTGTTCGCGGTGTCCGCCACCGACGGGGTGGACGGCGTCACCAAGCTGCTGTGGGACGAGTGCGCCGCGGTCGGGATGCCCCGGGCCGTCATCATCACCAAGCTCGACCACCAGCGGGCCGACTTCGCGGCGGCGCTGGAGGCCTGCCGGGCGGCGTTCGGCGACGGCGTGCTGCCGCTCTACCTGCCCACCCGCGACGGCGCGGGCGAGGGCGGGGCCGGCAGTGCCAGCGGGGCCAGGGGTGCCAGCGGCGCTAACAGGGCGAACAGTGGCATCGCCGGCCTGATCGGGCTGCTGTCGCAGCGGCTGTACGACTACTCGTCGGGCGAGCGGGTGGAGGCGGAGCCGTCGGCGGCGGACCAGTCGCGGATGGCCGGGCTGCGCGACGAGCTCATCGAGGGCATCATCACCGAGAGCGAGGATGAGTCCCTCATGGACCGGTACCTGGCCGGGGAGGACATCGCAGCCGACGTGCTCATCGCCGACCTGGAGACGGCGGTGGCGCGCGGCAGCTTCTTCCCGGTGCTGGCGGCCTCGGCCGCCTGCGGGATCGGGCTGGCCGAGGTGCTGCAGATCCTGGCCCAGGCGTTCCCGTCGGCGCTGGAGCACCCGCTGCCGCCGGTGGTCCCGGTCGACGGGTCGCCCGCCGCCGGGCTGGCCTGCGATCCCGACGGGCCGCTGCTGGCCGAGGTCGTGAAGACCACCTCCGATCAGTTCGTGGGGCGCATCAGCCTGGTCCGGGTGTTCTCGGGCACGCTCCGCCCGGACATGGCGGTGCACGTGTCCGGGCACGGCCGGGTCGCCCGCGGGCACGCCGACCACGACGACGACGAGAAGGTCGGGGCGCTGACAGTGCCGCTGGGCAAGCAGCAGCGGCCGCTGGCGGAGTGCCCGGCGGGCAGCATCTGCGCGGTGGCGCGCTTGTCGACCGCCGAGACCGGGGACACGCTGTCGGACCCGGGCACCCCGCTGCTCATGGAGCCGTGGATGATGCCCGAGCCGCTGCTGCCGGTCGCGATCGCCGCGGACTCCAAGGCCGATGAGGACAAGCTGTCGCAGGGCCTGGCCCGGCTGGTGGCCGAGGACCCGACGATGCGGCTGGAGATGAACGCCGAGACCCGGCAGCTGGTGCTGTGGTGCATGGGCGAGGCGCACGCCGACGTGCTGCTGGACCGGCTGTCATCCCGCTACGGGGTGGCCGTGTCCACGGTGGGCCTGCGGGTGCCGCTGCGGGAGACGGTCGCCGGGCGGGCGCACGGGCTAGGCCGCAACGTCAAGCAGACCGGCGGGCACGGCGAGTTCGGCATCTGCCATATCGAGGTGGAGCCGCTGGCGGACGGGGCGGCCTTCGAGTTCGTCGACAAGATCGTCGGCGGGGTCGTGCCGCGCCAGTTCATCCCGTCAGTCGAGAAGGGCGTCCGCACCCAGATGGAGCAGGGCGTGCTGGCCGGGTACCCGATGACGGGGGTCCGGGTGACCCTGTACGACGGCAAGGCCCACTCGGTCGACTCCTCGGACATGGCCTTCCAGAAGGCGGGCCGGGCGGCGCTGCGGGACGCGGCCGAGAAGGCGTCCCCCTGCCTGCTCGAGCCGGTTGACCAGGTGTCGATCCTGGTGCCGGACGACTACGTCGGCGCGGTCATGTCGGACCTGTCGGGGCGCCGGGGCCGGGTGCTGGGCACCGAGCCGGTCGGGACCGGCCGGACCCTCATCCGGGCCGAGGTGCCGGAACTGGAGATCACCCGCTACTCGATCGACCTGCGCTCGGTGTCGCACGGCACCGGGTCCTACACCCGCGGTTACCTGCGGCACGAGCCGCTGCCGTCGCACCTGGCGGCGAAGGTCACGGCCGACGGGGACGGCGGGTAGCGAGGCGCCCGGGCCCGTGAAAGGCCATGGCTCAGGCC
>DATBEM010000125.1:0-94597 GCA_036276115.1 Trebonia sp. | reverse complement strand
CGGAACGCCACTCCCGCACCGTTAAAGACTGGATGTCCGATCCAATTTCGGTGAGATCACCTCAGTGACGCGGCGGCCCGACGCTGAACCCCGGGTTGAGCCGCCCGCCGGACAGGACGTCCACGGTCGCCAGGTCCTCGGCCAGCCGCAGCGGGTTCTCCCAGCCCAGCGGGATCACGGCGGTGCCCAGCTCGATCCGGCGGGTGCGGGCGGCGGCGGCCGCGAGGATGGCCACGGGGGAGGAGATTCCGTACTGCAGGTGCCGGTGGCGGACCCACGCGCTGTCGAAGCCCAGCCGCTCGCCCAGCTCGATGATCTCCAGCGTCGCCTGGTGGCCCGGTCCCGGGTCGTCGCCGTCGAACAGGCCGATGGTGAGGAAGCCGAGTTTTTCTAGCGGAATTCCGGGCACGGGCATGCGGCAATCTTCCCACGCCGCCCTCGCGGCCGGCGCGTCGCGCGGCCCCCGGCGGCCGGTCACGGTACGGTTTCGATGACAAACGTCTCGGGTGGGGGGATTGGTGCCTGAACCTCGGGAGATCCACCAGATCGAGTACCGATGGCACCCGGTCAGGGATCTTTGCCCAGTCGCGAGCTCCATGTCGCCGGAGTCGACCCGGGGCTGGGACATCCGCCTGCGCTCCTGGGTCCGGCACCCGTCGGCCGACGCGCTCTCGCAGAGCGTGGCCTACCAGGTCCTGCCGCCGAACGGCGCCGTCGCCGCCCTCGCGTGGCGCTCGCGCGGGCAGCAGCCCGAGCGCGGGGACCGCGCCCGGCCGCTGGTCTCCCGCGTCCTGGTCGGCAACACCAGCCTGCTGACGCCCGAGGCCGCCATCGCCTTGTGCCGGATGGGCCTGCCGGCCACCGCGGGCGAGCGGCCCGGCCAGGTCGCGGCCGGCACGGAGCTGCCCACCCTCAGCGGGGCCGAGGTCGACGCCCTGGTGAGCGGGGCGATGCAGTGGCTCGACCGCGAGGCCCGGGAGGCGGCCGGGGGCGACGGGCTCGCCGAGGTCATCGCGGCCGCGGTCGCCGACCCGAACGCGCCGCTGGCCATCAGCCTGCCGCAGCCGGCGGTGGCCCGGCTGCCGGGCGACGGCGCCCAGGCCCGGCTGCTGTGGGGGCTATGGCGGATCTCCCGCCCGCTGCTGGGCACCGTCCGCCGCGGCTGGTCGTTCTCGACGTTCGAGCTGCCGCCGGGCGCAAGCGAGGGCGCCGCCGTGCCCGACGTGGTGTTCCGCTCCGACACGGGCGAGGAGGCGGCCGGCGGCGGGCGCAAGGAGATCCTCGCGATCCCGGGTGACCCCGGCGAGCTGGCCGGCAGCCCGCAGGCGTGGCTGGCGCAATGGCTCGTCGCCGAGTACCAGCAGGGCGGGGCCGAGGCGGTGGAGCAGCTGGTCGCCGAGTGCGGCGTCGAGCAGCCGCTGCAGGCCCGGCTGGCGGCCGTCTACGACATCCTGCACGCCCGCTGGGCGCGGCGGGCGGTCCCGGTGGCCCCGGCCGGACCGGACGGCGGCCCGCGCGCGGACGCCGAGGCGGTACTGAGCCAGGAGTCCGGGCGCGGGCAAGAGGCCAGGCGCGGCCGGGAGGCCGGGCCCAGCCCGGAGGCCGAGGCCGGGCTGGAGGCCGAGCGGGCGCTGGACGATGCGGAAGTCCTGGAGACAGGGCTGGCCCTCGACCCCGGGCCGGACGCCGACGAGGACGCCGGCGGCTACTGGGCCGATGATGGCTGGACAGACGACGACTGGGCGGAGCCGGAGCCGGAGCCGGACCACCGCCCGGGCGGCCCGCGGCCCGCGCCGCCCGGCCAGCCGCCGCGCTTGTTCGAGGCGGCCATGGCCCGCTCGCTGCCGGACCTGCTGGCCCGGCTGGCCGGAACCGGCGACGCGGCCGAGTTCAAGCTGCTGCTGCAGGACATCCTGACGATCGGGGCCGAGCCCGAGCTCGGTAACCGGGTCGACGCGCGGCGGATGCTGTTCGAGGCAAACTGGTGCATCGCCGACGCTCGCCCGGCCGACCGGGAGCTGCACGCCGACGAGCTGGCCCGCATCTTCCAGGTAATCGTCCTGCCTGACCTGGACCGGCCGCGCGTCGGCCGCGAGCTGGCCGAGTGGGCGCTGGTGGCGCCGCCGGCCGTGATCGGCGGGCTCCTCGCGGCGGCCCGCGGCCAGGCGCGCGGCGACCGGCGGGGAGACGGGCGCGATGGCGGGCACGGCGATCCGCCGGCCGACCGCTCGGTGCCGGAGAAGTACCTGGCGATGGTCACGATCATCCAGCCGGTGCTCGCCCAGCGATGGCTGGAGGCCAGCGGGCTCGGGGCCGAGTGGGACCCGCGGCTGATGGCGCGCTCCCGGCGCGGCGGCCGTGGCCCGGAATCCGGCCGCGGGTTCCTCGGCTTCCGCAAGCGCGGCTAGCACCGCGGCCGGCGGCCGGCTGGCCCGCATTACCAGCCGGAGGGCCTAGGATGCTGTCTGGCCACGACGGCCCGATACGCCAACAGCCCGGGAACCGGGCGAAGGGAGCCGCGGCGTGCCAGCTGAGGCCCGGCCGGGCCCGCTCGTCGCGCTCTACGGCCCCACGTCATCGGGCAAGACCGGCCTGTCGGTCAAGGCCGCGTTGCGGGTCGAGCGCGAGCTGGGCCGCCCGGTGGTCGTCATCTCGGCCGACTCGCGCCAGGTGTACCGGTACATGGACATCGGCACCAGCAAGACCACCGCGGCGGAGATGCGGGGCATCGAGCACGCCCTCATCGACGTCACCGAGCCGTCGCGCAAGCTGGAGCTCGAGGACTACGTCGCCCTGGCGCGCGAGCGGATCGCCGCCGCCGCGCAGGCCGGCGCGCTGCCGTTCGTCGTCGGCGGGACCGGCGTCTACGTCAGCGCCCTGACCGAGGGCTGGGAGGTCGGCGGCGCGGGCACCGTCCGGGCGTCGCTGCGGCGTGACTTCCCGCCGTCGATGGCGGCCGACGCGCACGCGATGCTCCGCCGCCTGGACCGGGCCGCGGCCGCCCGGGTGCACCCCAGCAACTACGAGGCGGTGCTCAACGCGCTCGCGGCGGTGATGGCCGGGGGCGAGGCCCGGCGGTCGGCGCCGGAGTCGCGGGTGCTCGTGCTCGGCCTGGACCCCGGCCCGCGGGCGGTGGAGCAGCAGGTCGCCCAGACCTACGACGACCAGGTCCGGCGGGGCCTGTTCGGCGAGGTGACGGACCTGGCCGCCCGCTACGGGCTGGACGAGGAGGCCCGCGCGCGCGGTCGCGACAGCCGCAACCAGGTCCTGCACACCCACGGGTACCGCGAGTTCTTCGACCTCGCCCGGCGGCTCGGCAAGCCGGTCGCCCAGCTGTCCCCGGCCGAGCTCGCGGACGTGCGGGAGGCGGTGCTTGACCACATCCGCCCGCATACCCGCCGCCAGCGCACCTGGTTCGCCAAGCTGCCGTCGCCGCGCATGGTCACCTCGCCCGACCATGCCTTCCGGGAAATCGCGCGGGCCATTTCCGCCCGTCGCTAAAGACGACGGCTTATATCGGGCGAAATTCCGGCTCGCGGTTCTCCTATTCGCCCGACTCGCGGCTGGCCGCGACGGCCGCCCGCGCGGGCGGAGTGCTCGCCGCGACCGGCGCGCTGGCGGGCTTCATCGGCCGTCCCGCGTTCGCCGCTGCCGGCACCGACGTCCAGGTGCTGCAGACGGCCTCCTCCATCGAGGTGCTCGCGGTCAGCACGTACAAGACCGCGCTCGGCCTGCCCTACATCGGCGGCGGCTCGGCCAACCCGGTCATCAAGGCCTTCGCCACCACCACGATGAACCAGCGCTCCCAGCACCTGGCCGCCTTCCAGTCCGCCACCACCGCCCTCGGCGGGGCCAAGCAGGCCAGTCCCGACCCCGCTTTCGTGCCGGTCGTCAAGCGGGCTCCGTCGGCTTCCCGAACGCGTTCTACCCGACCAGCAAAGCCGCCCCCGCGAGCCAGGGAGCCAAGTCATGAGCAGTGACCCGATGCACCTGTCCGAGGCGGAGCTCCGGTCCATGACGGCGGACCTGGACGCCATGCACCACGACCTCGCCCTGCCCGCCCTGACGTCCAGCCTCGCCGAGTGGGCGGCCGACATCCGCGACCGCGCGGCGGGCCAGCCCGGCGGCGGCCCGGCCCGGGACGCGCACCTCGGCCGGCGCCGCCTGCTGGCCACCGCCGGCGGCGTCGCCGGGGCCGCGCTGCTGGCCGCCTGCGGCAGCAGTTCCTCGTCGTCCACCTCGTCCGGCGCGGCGGCCGGATCGGGCGCCACCAGCTCCGCGTCGGCCTCGATGCCCCCCGCGGCCTCCGGCTCCGCCGCGGCCGGCGGCGGCGAGGGGCAGAACCTGTCCGGCGACCTGCAGGTGGTCGCGATGGCGGCGAGCCTGGAGAACTCCGGCGTCGCTACCTACATGGCCGGGATCAAGGCCGCCCAGGCGGGCAAGCTCGGGACGGTCCCGCCCGCCGTCGTCACCTTCGCCCAGACCGCGATGAGCCAGCACCAGGACCACCAGAAGGCGTGGAACGCGGTGCTCACCTCGGCCGGCAAGCAGCCGGTCACGGCCACCGACCCGGTCCTGCAGCCGACCATCAACAGCTCGCTGGCCAAGGTCACCAACGTCACCGGGCTGGCCAAGCTGGCGTTGCTGGTGGAGAACACCGCCGGCGAGACCTACCAGAACGGCCTGTCGGTCATCAAGAGCGCGGCCGGCATCAAGACCGCCGCCTCCATCCAGCCGGTGGAGTTCCAGCACGCGGCGATCTTGAACTTCATCCTCGGCACCTACCCGGTGCCGGCCGCGTTCACCGGGACCTCCCTGGCCCGGCCGCCGACTGACTACCAGGCCTGAGCCGGCGGGTTCTACCTCCTCAACGTCGCCTCCAAGGAGGAGGCGGCGGAGTGGGCCCGGCGGCTGCCCGTCACCGGCCCCGGCCTCAAGGCCGAGATCCGCCGGGTGCCCACGATCGATGAGCTCCCGGCCGGCAATGAGTGGATCAAGAGGGAGCGGGCGTGGCGCGAGTCCACCGGCCAGCAAGGCGCTCGCGGCGGCCGGGGTGCCGTTCGCGGTGCCGCCGGCCACCGAGCGGGGGGAGCGGCTCGGCTCGGTGCTCAGCGTGGTCTACCTGATCTTCACCGAGGGCTCCTCGGCCACCTCCGGCGGCGACCTTTGCTGCCGAGCGTGCGGGGTGAGCTCCTGCGGCGGCTGGGCCGTGGCGGCGAGGCGCGGGCCGAGCTCACGGCGGCCCTGCGCCTGTGCGGCAACGAGCGCGAGCAAGCGGTGCTGCGGGGCAAGCTGGCGGCCCTGCGCGAATTAGCGCCATCGCAAAAAGAAAAATAGCCTAATAAAGTGATAGTGACGGCATATGACGAATTATCGAACATTCGTTACGATGATGGCGTGTTGCCCACTCCGCTTTCACTCATTGCCGGGCCTTGCCGCATCGCAATGCGCCGCGCGAGCGCCCAGTGACCGCGGGGGCCGCGTTCGTCGGCCGTGGTGACGAGCTCGCCCGGCTCGGGACCGCGATCGCGGCCGCGCGGGCGGGGGAGTCCCGGATCGTCCTGGTCGAGGGCGAGGCCGGCATGGGCAAGACCGCCCTGCTGCGCCAGGCCCTGCGCGACGGGCCGGGCCTGGCGGTGGCCTGGGCGAGCGGCGACCCGGCCGAATCAGGCCTTGAGTTCGGCCTGATCGGCCAGCTGCTCGCCGCGCTGCCCGGCCCGGCGTCGGCCGGGGCCGACGCCGGCTGGAACAGCGTCGCGGCCGGGGCGGCGCTGCTGGCCGGGATCAGCGCGGCTGAGGAACGCGGGCCGGCCCTGGCGCTGGTGGCCGATGACCTGCACTGGTCGGACGGGCCATCAGCCGACGCGCTGCTGTTCTGCCTGCGGCGCCTTTCCGCCGACCCGGTCGTCGTCTTGCTGGCGGGCCGCCCGGGCGAGCTCGGGCAGCTGGGCGAGAGCTGGACCCGGCTGCTGGCCGATCCGGGCCGGGTGCAGCGGGTGCAGCTCACCGGACTGAGCGCGAGCGAGGTCCGCGGGCTGGCCCGGGCCGGCGGCCGGGACCTGACGGCGGAGGCCGCCGGGCGGCTGCGGCGCCACGCCGCCGGCAACCCGCTATACGTGTCGGCGCTGCTCGCCGAGCTGCCGGATGAGGCCCTGCGGGGCGAGCACGAGTTCCTGCCCGCGCCCCGCGCGTACGCCGCCTCGGTGCTGGCCCGGCTGGCCCGGCTCGGCGCCCCGGCCCGCCAGCTCGTGCGGGCAACCGGGGTGGCCGGGGTCCGCTGCGGCCTGCGGCTGGCCGCCGCCGTGGCCGGCCTCCCCGACCCGGCCGCGGCGCTGGATGAGGCGGTCGCCGCGGGCTTGCTCGAAGTCCGGGCCGGGCGCGGCGAGGACGAGCTCGTCTTCACCCACCCGCTGGCCCGGGCGGCGGTTTACGAGGACCTGTCGGCGGCCGAGCGGCGGCGGCTGCACCAGGCCGCGGCCGGCCTGCTGGCCCCGCCGGCCACCTACGGGCACCGGGTCGCGGCCGTGGCCGGCGGCCTCGACGGCGCGCTGGCGGGGGAACTGATCGCGGCCGCCGGCGCGGCCGAGGAGACCGGGGCGGTGCCGCTGGCGGCCCGCTACCTGGGCTGGGCCGCGCGGGTGGACGACGACCCGGGCCGGGGCGAGCTGAGCCTGCTCGGTGCCATCCGGCACGCCGTGACCACCGGGGACCTGCGCGGCGTGGGCGACTACGCCGCCGCGGTGGCGGCCCGGCCGCCCGGCCCGTGGCGGAACTACACCCTGTCCGTCCTGGCCGTCTTGCGCGGCGAGTTCGAGCAGGCGGCGAGCGGGCTGCGGCTCCTGGCGGAGGCGCCCCCGACGGCCGGCGACGCCACCTTGTGGCGGCACTGCACCGCCATCCTGGCCCTGGTCAGCACCGCCCTGGGCCGCGACGAGGACGGCCGCGAGTGGGCGCGGCGGTCGCTGGCCGCCTCGGCCGGCCTGCCCCTGTCCGCTAGCTTCCTCGCGGTGCAGGCCCTGGCCTGGAGCCTGGCCAAGACGAGCGAGATCACCGAGTCGCTGCGGCTGCTGGCCGACTTCAGCCCGCCGCAGCCGGAGGCGAGCGCGTTCGGGGCGGAGCTGCTGACCGTCAAGGGCGTCATCCGCGACTGGTCCGGCGACTACGCCGGGGCGATCGCGGACCTGGCGACGGTCGTCACCTGGCAGCGCACCGGCCCTTACACGCACGGGATCACCCACGCCTACACGGCCCTGGCCGAGGCCGAGTTCCGCAGCGGGAACTGGGACGCGGCCGCCACCCACATCGAGGTCGCCCTCTCGCTCGGGGAGGATCTCGGCCACCACATGTACCTGGCCCACGCGCACTGCGTAGCCGCCTTGCTGACCGTCCTGCGCGACGGCGAGGCAGCCGCCCGGCCGCACCTGGCGGCAGCCCGGGACGCCGCCAGCGCCTCCCCGTCGGCCGAGGCGCTGGCCTACGCGGCGCTGGCGCCGGCCCACCTGGCGTGGGCCCGGGCGGACTGGCCGGGGGTCAGCGCCGCGCTGGCGCCGCTGGCCGGCAGCGCCAGCGGGACGCCCGGCAACTCCCCCAACCTGGGCCTGTGGCGCTACCGGCTGGCCGAGGCGCGGCTGCACGAGGGACGGCTGGACGAGGCCGGGCGGCTACTCGACGAGGCGCCGCCGCCGCCCTGGGGCGGCATCACCGGGGCCGACGTCGCCCGGCTGCGCGCGCTGGCCTGGCAGCAGGAGGGCGAGCCGGAGAAGGCCGCCGCGACGTTCGCGACCGCGATGCCCGCCCCGGGCTCGCGCAGCCTGGCCGACGGGCTGCTGGCCCTGGACTACGGCCGGCTGCTGGTCCAGCTGCGCAAGCGCAAGGCGGCCGTGCCAGTCCTGCTGACCGGGCGGGCCATCCTGGCCGGCCTGGGCGCGGCGGGCCTGGTCGGCGACTGCGACCGGGCGCTGGTGGCGGCGGGCGTCCCCGGAGCCGGTCCCGGAGCCGGAGCCGGAGCCGGGGCCAGGGACGGGGACGGGGACGGCCAGGCACCCCGGCCGCCGTCGCGGGCGGTGCGGCTGCGCGCGCTGACCGGCCGCGAGCAGGCCGTCGCCCGGCTGGCCGCCACCGGCCTGACCAACCGGCAGGTCGCGGCCGAGCTCTACGTCAGCGTCAAGGCGGTCGAGTACCACCTGACCAGCGTCTTCGCCAAGCTCGGGATCGCGTCCCGCCGCCAGCTGGCGGGCGCGCTGGCCGAGGCCGCCCTCCCGCCCGCGCCGCCGTGACCCCGGGCCGCCCGGGGGAGCGATCCCGGGGACGCTGCACCTCAGGAACTCTGCACCTCGGGGACGCTGCACCTCAGGAACTCTGCACCTCGGGGATGCTGCGCCTCAGGAACTCTGCACCTCAGGAACTCTGCACCTCGGGGACGCTGCGCCTCAGGGACGCTGCACCTCGGGGATGCTGCACCTCAGGGACTCGGCGACCCTGGGAACCTCGCGACCCCAGGAAATGAGGCCGGGAAATTAGGGATCGCCCCTAGGGACTCCCCGCGGGCGGCGATCCATCCTGGTGGGCGGGGCGGCCTTGGTGCCGGGAGCGGGGCGGCGCGAGCCAACGTGTCCAGCATGGGCACCGCCATGAGCACGCCCAGGACCTTTTCCAGTTCCAGCGTGCTTGCTCGCAGGCATCAGGGGGGAGCAGTCGTGTTCGCACGACCATCGCGTCATCCAGGCATGTCCCAACAAGGGGGCTCACCGCCCGCGCGGCCGCGCGGGCGGATCGTTCACGAAGCGGCCCGCGCCGCTGGCGTCGTGGTCCTGCTGGTCGCGGGCCTCGCCGTCGGCTCGGCGACCGTGGCGAGCGCCGCCCCGCTGGCGCCGTCGGCGGCCAGCGCCGCGGTGGCCGCTGCGGCCAGCCCGCTGGCGCCGACGATGTCGCCCATGGCGCTCTACGGCTGCCCGGCCGGGCAAGGCAGCACCTATACGGTGCCGGCCGGGGTCAGTGACCTGGAGGTCCTCGCCTGGGGCGGGGCCGGGCAGGACATGGACGGGCAGAACGGCGGCAACGGGGCGTCGGTGACCGCGACCCTCCCGGTCAGTCCCGGGGACACGCTGTACGTCCAGGCCGGCTGCGCCGGCGGAGCCATCTTCTCCAACGGCTCGGGGTTCAGCTACGGCGGTGGCGGCGGGAGCGGGAAGGGCACCAGCGACAGTGGCGCGGGCGGCGGCGGGGCCAGCGGCGTCGCTACCTGCGGGGACGGCAACTGCTTCGAGCCGGGCACGGCCCTGGTCGTGGCGGGCGGCGGCGGCGGCGCCGGCGGCTCTGACGGCAGCAAGGTCGCCGGCGGGGCCGGCGGCTGCAGTGGCCAGGCCGGCTGCAACGGCAGCAACGGCAAGGGCGTGACCAAGGCCGGCGGCGGCGCGGGTGGCGGCGCGTCCACGAGCGTCGGGGCCAACGGCAACGACGGCAACGGCATCGCCGGCGGTGGCGGCGGCGGTGGCGGCGGCGGCGGCTACCCGAGCGGCGGCGCCGGCGGTGGCGGTGGCGGCTGCCTGTCGTGCGGCGGTGGCGGCGGCGGGGGCGGCAGCTCCTACGTGGCCGCCAAGGTCACCGACGCGGGCTACGGCAAGGCGGTCAACCCGGGCGACGGCTTCGTGCTGATCGCGCCGATCGCCCCCTACAGCAGCCAGGCCCCGGTCATCTCGCTGTTCCAGGCGTGCGGCAAGCAGGCCAAGTACACGGTGCCCCGGACGGCGCTCGCGGTCCAGGCGGCGGTCTTCGGCGCCGAGGGCAACACCTCGTCCAGCAGTGGCAGCCCCGGCTTCGGGGCGGCGGGCGCGGCGACCCTGTCCGTGCAGGCGGGTGACGTCCTCGGGATCACGCCCGGGTGCATGCCGGCCAGCCGCGGTGGCGGCGGCGGGCTCGCCAGCGGCGGCAACGGCGGCATCGGGGCGTTCGGCAACGGCGGCGCTGGCGGGGGCGCCACCGGCGTCACCACGTTGTCCAGCACCGCCTCGCCGACCGGGACGCAGCTCATCGCCGGCGGCGGCGGCGGGGCCGGGGCTGGCACTGCCTCCGCCCCGGGCGGGGCCGCTGGCTGGAGCAATGAGAGCGGCGGCGGCAACGGCGAGGCCGGCAACTCGGGCGTCTTCGGCATCGGCAACGGCGGCGGCGGGACGGCCGGCGCTGCCTCCGGGACCGGCGGCGACCAGGGCGGTGCCTCCAGCTACGGCGGTGGCGGCGGTGGCGGCGGCTTCCACGGCGGCAGCGCCGGCGAGGGCGGCACGTCCTCCGGCGGTGGCGGCGGCGAGGGCACGTCCTGGGCGAGCGCGGCCAGCACCACTGGCGCGGGCTTCATCGACGGCGGCGGCCTGACCAACCAGGACGGCATGGTCGTCATCGTCACCACCCTCGCCAGCCCGCCCGCCGCGCCGGTCAACGTGACGGCGGTCGCGGGCAGCCAGCAGGCGACGATCAGCTTCAGCCTGCCGCCGTCCGACGGCGGCTCGCCGATCGCGGGCTACGTCGTGACGGCCACCACCGCTGACCCCGCCTTCAACCAGACCGGCGCCATCAGCGGCAGCGGCGGCGTCATCAAGGGCCTCACCTTTGGCCGGTCCTACACGTTCACGGTCACGTCCGATAACGCATTCGGGACGAGCCCGGCCTCGGCGCCCTCGAACGCGGTCGTCCCGTACCGCCTGCCCGGGGCGCCCGTCGTCACGGGCACGACGGCCGGCGACGGCCAGGTGACGGTCGCCTTCAACGAGGCCGTGGCGGACCAGCCGCTCACGTACCCGCCCAACCCGAAGGCGCCGCAGCAGACGATCACCACGGCGGGCAACCCGATCACGTCCTACACCGTGACCGCCCGGCCGGGCGTCAACGTCATCACCGGCCCGGGCATCACCGTCACCGGGACGGGCAGCCCGCTCACGGTGACGGGGCTGACCAACGGCGACAACTACACCATCACCGTGTACGCCACCAACGCGGCCGGGAACGGGCCGCAGTCGCAGCCGCTCGTCACCAACGCCCAGACCTTGCCGGGCGCGCCGACTAACCTCAGCGCGGTCAACGCCACCCCGGTCGGCGCCACTAGCGGGACGGCGACCGTGTCGTGGAGCGCGCCCGCCAGCGACGGCGGGCGGCCAGTCCTCAGCTACACCGTGACCTCCTCGCCCGGCGGCGTCACCGCCGTCACCGACGGCGGCAGCACGTCGGCCGACGTCACCGGCCTGACGATCGGGACCGCGTACACGTTCACCGCCCACGCCACCAACGCGGTCGGCGACGGCCCCGAGTCGGGGCCGTCGAACGAGGTGACGCCGACCCCGGTCGGCCTGCCGAGCCCGCCGGTGAACCCGAGCGCCTTCCCGCTCGCCGGGGAGGCATGGGTGTCGTGCCTGGCGCCGTTCGACGACGGCGGCAGCGACCTCACGTCCTACACGGTGACCGCCGAGCCGGGCGACATCACCCAGACCGGCCCGTCCTGCCCGATGCTGGTGACCGGCCTGACCGATGGCGTGAGCTACACGTTCACCGTCACCGCCACCAACTCCGACGGCGGGACGAGCGAGCCCTCGGCGGTGACCAGCGCGGTCACCCCGCACGTGGCCGGGGCGCATGCTCCGCCCGCCAACGATGACTTCGCCAGCGCGCAGGTCATCACGGGGGCAGCGGGCTCGGCGGCCGGGTCCAACATCGGCGCCACCCACGAGGACGGCGAGCCGGGCATCCAGGACAGCCAGGGCGGCGCGTCGGTCTGGTACGCCTGGACCGCCCCGGCCGACGGGACCGTCACCTTCGATACCTGCAGCGCCAACCCGGGCGATGACGGGCACATCGAGGCGTTCATCGGCAACGACCTCGCCCAGCTCCAGCCGTTCGGGCCCGGGCCGGGCCAGGACCTGTGCCCGGCGGGCGAGGCCGGGTCCACCGTCATCTTCACCGTGCCGGCCGGGATTCCCCTGTACATCAAGTACGACGGGCTGAACGAGGGCGATGGCGTGGAGCAGGGGGTGTTCAACCTGCAGTGGTCCGAGCAGTAACCGGCTAGCGAGCCCGGGGACTTTCCCGCGCGCCGGCGGCAGTGCCGCCGCCGGCCGCGGGGGAGTCCCCGCGCCGTTCGCGGCCCGTTGCTAAAGATCCCGTGCCGCTGAGGCAGCAGATCGCTACGCTGGGTGCGTTTCAAGGCCATGGCGGTAACAGCGGCTCCGGCGGGAAGTAGCGGGACATGACGACGGTTCGACCAGGCGCGAGGCTGACCCTGGCGGTGGCGCTCGGCGCCGGCCTGCTGGCGATCGCCACCGGGGCGTGCACCTCAGGGGCGGCCAGCGCCCAGCCCGGCCGCTCGCCGGCCGCCCGCACCGGGCCGGCCCCCGCGGGCACGGCCGCCGCGACCACCGGGACGGGCAGCGCTCCGGCGGGCAGTACCACCGCGGGCAGTGGCGGCACCTGGAGCGCCGCCCTGGCGATCACGCCCACCCAGAAGAGCGACAGCTTCGGCGGCGACATCGCGTCGGTATCGTGCCCGTCGGCCGGGAACTGCGCCGCCGCCGGCAGCGTGCTGTCCGACGAGGACACCTGGGGCGTCGTCGTCAACGAGGTCAATGGCAAATGGGGCGGCCAGCAGTCCGTCGCCAGCCTGGACGCCCTCACTACCGGCGCGGGCGAGGCCCTGGACTCGGTGTCCTGCTGGGCGCCGGGCGACTGCCTGGCCGTGGGCTACGTCACCGCCCAGCCGCCGGGCATCCCCGTCGAGCACCGGGAGGCGGCCCTGGCCACCGAGGCGAACGGCACCTGGGGCGGCGGCATGGTGGTACCCGGCGCCGGCGACCTCGGGTCCGGCGCCATGGCCGAGGCCACCGTGGTGTCCTGCGCGAACGGCGGCTACTGCGCGGTCGGCGGCTACTACGCCGACGGGCACGGCGCCCGGCACGCGTTCATCGCCACCCGGTCCGCCAGCGGGGGCAAGGCGACCTGGCAGGCCGCCCGGCCGCTATCGGGCCTGAGCGGGATCACCGCCGTGTCGTGCGGCGCGGCCGGCAGTTGCGCCGCCGTCCAGGGCGCTCACGTCGCGACCATGAGCTCCGGCACCTGGGGCAGCGCCCGCACCCTGGCCGCCGCCAGCGGCCTGCCGGCCGGCGGGACCGCGACCCTCCTGGCGGTGTCGTGCGGATCGGCCGGCAACTGCGCCGCCGGCGGCGGCTACCAGGCGGGCCAGCAGGCCCGGCACGCGGTCGTGGCCATCGACCGCGACGGCACCTGGGGCCCGGTCACGCCGGTCCCCGGCGTCGGCGGCGCCCCGACGTTCACCAGCCCGCAGGTCACCGCGGTCGCCTGCGCCCCCGGCGGCGCGCTGGCGTGCACCGCCGTCGGCGGCTACCTCGCGCCGCACTCGGCCCCGCGGCTGTTCACCGACTCCTACAGCGGCGGCCGCTGGGCCGGCGCCGCCCCCCTGGCCGGCGTCCCGGCGCTGCTGGCCGCCGCCCAGGGCCTGGTGTCGTGGGACGCGACGTCGGTGTCGTGCCCGTCGGCCGGGAACTGCGGCCTGGCCGGCTACTTCCGCAACGCCCCGCTGGCGCAGGTCCCGGCCGGCTTCGCGTTCGTGGCCACCTCCGCCAACGGCACCTGGGGCCCGGCGATCCGCGTCCGCGACCCCGGCGGCGCCGAGGACGAGCTCACCTCGGTGTCCTGCCCCCGGCCCGGCTCCTGCCGCGCCGTCGGGGACTCCGACGGCAACGGGGGCCTGCTGGTCGAGCAGGCCCCCGCGCGCTAGCGGCGCCCGGCGCGTTCAGGGGCGGAGCTGGTGGCGCACCCGGGCGGCCTCGCGGGTGAGGTGGTCGCGCTCGGGGACGCTGGTCGCGGCCCGGGCGGCCTGGGCGTACAGGCGGCCCGCGAGCTCCCCCTCGCCGGCCCGCTCGTGCAGGTAGGCGGCCACCGCCGCCCGGCGGGGCACGTCCGCGGGCACCTCGGCCAGGGCGGCGAGGCCCGCCTGGGGGCCGTCGGCCTCGCCGATCGCTACCGCCCGGTTGAGCCGCACGACCGGGCTGCCGGTCAGGCGCAGCAGCTCGTCGTACCACTCGGCGATCTGGACCCAGTCGGTCTCGGCGGCGGTCCGGGCGTCGGCGTGCAGGGCGGCGATCGCGGCCTGCGCCTGGTAGTCGCCCAGCTGGTCGCGGGCCAGCGCCGCCTGCAAGATCGCGACTCCCCCGGCGATCAGGGCGCCGTCCCAGCGCGCGCGGTCCTGCTCGCGCAGCGGGATCAGCCGCCCGCCCGGGCCAGTCCGCGACGCCCGCCGCGCGTGGTGCAGCAGCATCAGCGCGAGCAGCCCGGCGACCTCGGGCTCGCCCGCCAGGGCGGCCAGCTGGCGGGTGAGGCGGATCGCCTCGGCCGCGAGGTCGACGTCGCCGCTGTAGCCCTCGTTGAAGATGAGGTAGAGCACCCGCAGCACCGTCGCCAGGTCGCCCGGCTGGTCCAGCGGCAGCCCCGCCAGGCGGCGCTTGGCCCGGCTGATCCGCTGGGCCATCGTCGCCTCGGGAACGAGGTAGGCCGCCGCGATCTGCCGGGTGGTCAGGCCGCCGACCGCCCGTAGCGTCAGGGCGACGGCGGCCGCCGCCGGCAGGCTCGGGTGCGCGCACAGGAAGTACAGCCGCAGCGTGTCGTCGGCAGCGGGAGCCGGGCCGGGAGCAGGCTCGGCCTCCACCGCCAGTTCCCGGCCCCGCCGCGACGCCTGCGACCGGGCCGCGTCGAGGAACCGGTGCCACGCCACCGCCACGAGCCACGCCTTCGGGTCGCGGGGCGGGTCATCCGGCCACGCCTCCAGCGCCCTGATCAGCGCCTCCTGCACGGCATCCTCGGCCGACGCGAAGTCCGCTCCGCGCCGGACGAGGATGCCGGTCACCGCGGGCGCGAGCTCCCGCAGCAGTGCTTGCTCACCCGGCTCGTTCAGGCGGCTCATTCACCCAGCTCATTCACCCAGCTCATTCACCCAGCTCATTCACCCAGCTCATTCAGCCGGGGGCGAGGCCGGGGCCAGGAACGGCCGGACCTCCAGCCACTCGTGGATCGGCTGGCCGCCCGCCCCGGGCGCGGCCGACAGCTCCCCGGCCAGGGCGACCGCCCGGTCCCAGGAGTCCACGTCGATGACCATCCAGCCGGCGATGAGGTCCTTGGTCTCGGCGAACGGGCCGTCGGTCACCGGCGGGCGCCCCTCGCCGTCATAGCGCACCCACGCGCCCTCGGGCGCCAGGGCCTGCGCGTCGACGAACTCGCCGGTCTCCTGGAGGCGGTCGGCCAGGTCGAACATGTACTGCATGTGCGCGTCGACCTCCTTCGGCGTCCACTGGTCCATCGGCGCGCAGTTGACGGCGGGCGCTGGGCCGCCCCGGTAGTGCTTCAGCAGCAGGTACTTCACGCTGGTTCCTCCCTCGCGTCGCGCGGCCGGTCGTGGCCGCTCATGTCCCAGGGGACGGAGCCGCCGCCGCGTTCTCGACATCCTTCCCCATCCGGCGGGACCGATCTTGCGGAACGGGGCTCCCCGAGGCGCCGGCGTCGCGGCCGGGCGTGACCACCCTTGCTGAAATGGATCCTTCCTAATGGGCCTGCGCGGGACGAGCGGCCAGCTCGGCCAGGTGGCGCAGCGAGCCGTCGAGGTGCCCGGGGCCGAACGGCGGGAACGGGATGCCGCGGTCGCGGACGTGCTGCGGGACCGCCGACCAGTCGTAGGTGAGGGTGACCCGCGTCTCGTCGGGGCCGAGCGGCGCCAGGTCATAGCGCCAGGTCCAGCCGCCGAACTCCAGCTCCCCGCCGCCCTTGTCCTGCCCCGTGAGCCAGGCGATGGCGCGCGGCGGGTCGAGCACCACGACCTTGTTGACCGTCTGGTAGTTCCCGTCGGGGCGGCCGGAGTGGTACATGTCCATCCGGAAGACCTGCTCCGTCCGCGTCAGCGGCGCCCGGTCGGCCGCCTGCTGGACCCAGCCGGTGCCGTCGATCGAGGCATGGGTGGCCGGATCGGCCAGCACCGCGAACACCCGCGTGGCGGGCGCGGCGATGGCCAGGGTGGCGCTCACGTTCCCGGGCTCCATGGGGTCGCTCCTTGTCCTCATCGCCCGGGCGGCCGCGGGGGCGGGCGCCCGGGTTTCCATCATGCAGACGACCTGGGGCGGCGGAACTCGTCGGCGGCGGCGCCATCGCCCGCACCGGGGCACGCGCGGTGCGGGAACTGATAGGAAATGTCTTGTCGTCCGCCGCCTGGAGGGGAAAGCCATGACCGTGAATCAGCACCTCACTAGCTTTGCCGGGGTTCCCGTTGTCGAGTTCAGCGACGATGGCCCCCGGCCGGCTCCGGCCGGGGAGGTCGCCTGGGCGATCCGGACCGAGTACGACGGCGAGCCGTTCGAGGCGGTCTTCGCTCGCTTCCTGGCCGCCGTTGACCCGGGCGAGGTCACCCGCCTGGTGGTCGGCTACTGGGGGCAGGGTTATGAGACCAGCAGCGAGGGGCCGCTGCGGCTGCTGGTCGAGGCGGCGCCGCGGCTGCCGAAGCTGACGGCCCTGTTCTTCGGGGACATCGTCATGGAAGAGGACGAGATCTCCTGGATCACCCAGTGCGACATCACCCCGCTGCTGGCCGCCTACCCGGCCCTGGAGCGGCTCGACGTCCGGGGCGGGAACGAGCTGCGGCTGTCGCCGCTGGCGAGCACCGCGCTGAAGGTGCTGCGGATCGAGTCAGGCGGGCTGCCGGCGGCCGTCGTCCGCGCCATCGGCGCCAGTGACCTGCCGGCCCTGGAGACGCTGGAGCTGTGGCTCGGCGTCGGGGAGTACGGCGGCGACGCCGCCATCGGCGACCTCGCCCCGATCCTCGGCGGGGAGCGGCTGCCCGCGCTGGCCAGCCTCGGGCTGATGGACAGCGAGATCGAGGACGAGATCTGCGCCGCGATCGCCAGCGCCCCGGTCGTCGCCCGGCTGTCGCGGCTGTCGCTCAGCATGGGGGTGCTGACCGACGACGGGGCGCAGGCGCTGCTGTCGGGCCAGCCGCTGGGGCACCTGCGGGAGCTGGACCTGCGTCACCACTTCCTGAGCGACCCCATGGTGGCCCGCCTGCGGGCGGCGCTGCCCCAGGTCGTGCTCCTGATCGACGAGGCCGAGAAGGACGAGAACCCGGAATGGCGGTACGTCGCGGTGTCCGAGTGACCGCGATCACGATCCTCGGCTACCCGGGCGACCGCCGCGTCCTGGGGTTCACGGCGGCCTGCCGGGCCGAGGGCCTGCGCCCGCCCCGGGTGCTGTCCTGGGCCAGCCTGCTCGACGGGAGCCTGCTCGACGGGGCCCTGCTCGACGGGGCCCTGCACGACGGGGCCGCGCCGGCTGAGGGGCCGGACTTCCCGGGGCTGCTGCGGGTGGACTCGCCGGGCGAGGACCCGGTCGCCGACGCGCTGCTGCGCGGGCCGGGTGACCCGGCCCGGGTGGGCGGCGGCGCCCGCTGGCACGCGACCCTCACCGCTGCCCTGGAGCGGCTCCGGGCTGCCGCCGGGCCCGGGCTGACCTGGCTGAGCGACCCGGGCGACATCGCGGTGATGTTCGACAAGCGGCGCTGCCACGCCCGGCTGCACGCCGCCGGCGTCCCGGTGCCGGGGGCGCTGCCGCCGGTCGACGGCTACCGGGCGCTGCGGGACGCGATGGCGCAGGCGGGCTGGGAGCGGGTGTTCGTCAAGCCCGCCCACGGCTCGTCGGCCTCCGGGGTGGTCGCGCTGGCGGCGCGCGGCGGGCGGGTCCGCGCCGTTTCCTCGGCCGTGCCCGCGCCGGGCGGCGGCTACGTGAACTCGCTCAAGGTCGCCCGGTACGAGCGCGAGCCGGCGGTAGCGGGCCTCATCGACGCGCTCGCGGCCGACGGGCTGCACGTCGAGCGGTGGGTGCCGAAGGCGGGCGTGCACGGGCGGGCGTTCGACCTGCGGGTGGTGGTGACCGGCGGGACGCCGACCCACGCGGTGGCCCGCACCAGCCGCACGCCGATCACGAACCTGCACCTCGGCGGCCAGCGCGGCGACCTGGCGGCCGTGCGGGAGCTGCTCGGCCCGGCCCGCTGGCGGCAGGCGCTGGACGTGTGCGCCCAGGCCGCCGCCTGCTTCCCGGCGACCCTCATGGCCGGGGTGGACCTGCTGGCCGACACCGGGCTCCGGCGGTTCCTGGTCGGTGAGGTCAACGCCTTCGGCGACTTGCTGCCCGGGCTGACCGGGCTGCCCGGCGGCCCGGCCGAGGGGCTGGACACCTACACTACCCAGGTGCGAGCGGTGACTTCCGGGCTAGATCCCGGGCAGCCCTGGAAGGCACGCACCTGGAAGACAGTGCCATGCGGGACATGACCGCGATCGTGGGCAGCCACGACATCGTGCTGATCACGCTGGACACCCTGCGCCACGACACTGCCGCCGCGCTGGCCGCCGCCGGGCGGACGCCTACCCTGGCCGGGGTGCTGCCGGGCGGGCAGTGGGAGCGGCGGCACACGCCGGGAAGCTTCACCTACGCCGCCCACGCCGCGTTCCTGGCCGGGTTCCTGCCGACCCCGCCGGCGCCCGGCCCGCACCCGCGGCTGTTCGCGGCCCGCTTCCCTGGCAGCGAGACCACCGCCGACGGCACATGGGTGTTCGACGCGGCCGACCTGCCGCACGGGCTGGCGCTGGCCGGGTACCACACCGCCTGCGTGGGCGGGGTGGGCTTCTTCAACGGCCAGACGCCGCTGGGCTCGGCCCTGCCGTCGCTGTTCGCCGAGCGGCACTGGGAGCCGTCCTTCGGGGTGACCGACCCCGGCTCGCTGGACCACCAGATCGACCGGGTCGCCGCCGTCCTCGCCGCCGTCCCGGCCGGCCGGCGGCTGTTCCTCCTGCTCAACGTGTCGGCCCTGCACCAGCCGAACCGGCACTACCTGCCCGGCGCCGCCAATGACTCGCTCGCCACCCACGCGGCCGCCCTGGAGCACGTCGACGCCCGGATCGGGCGGCTGTTCGGGCTGCTGCGGCGGCCGGCCTTCGTGGTGATCTGCTCCGATCACGGGACCGCCTACGGCGAGGACGGGCACGCCGGGCACCGCGTCGCCCACGAGGCCGTGTGGACGGTGCCGTACGGGGAGTTCGTGCTGTCGTGACCTCGCTCCACCCGGGACACTCGCCGTACCAGGGGTACGTGTACGCCTACCCGCACAAGACCGCCTACCGCCCGCTCGGGCCGCCGCCCCCGCTGCGCGACGCGTGGGCAGCCGAGGACCGCTCGGCCCTGTTCCTCTACCTGCACGTCCCGTTCTGCGAGATGCGCTGCGGCTTCTGCAACCTGTTCACCCGTACCGGGGGCGGGGAGGGTCTGACCGGGGCCTACCTCGATGCCCTGGACCGCCAGGCCCGGGCCGTCGCCGCCGCGCTCGGCCCGGCGACGTTCGCCGCCGCCGCGTTCGGCGGCGGGACCCCGACCTACCTGACGGCGGGCGAGCTTGACCGGCTGTGCGACGTGGCGTCCCGGTTCGCCGACCTGGCCGCGATCCCCCTCGGGGTGGAGACCTCCCCGGCCACCGCGACGCCGGACCGGCTCGCGGTGCTCAAGGACCGGGGCGCGACCCGGGTGTCGATCGGCGTGCAGAGCTTCCTGGACGCCGAGGCGCACGCGGCCGGGCGCCCCCAGAAGCGGGCCGAGGCCGAGGGCGCCCTCGGCGCTATCCGCCGGGCCGGCTTCGCGACGCTGAACATCGACCTGATCTACGGCATCGCCGGGCAGACGGCGGCCACCTGGCGGCACTCCCTGGACGCCGCCCTGGCCTGGGCGCCGGAGGAGGTCTACCTGTACCCGCTGTACGTCCGGCCGCTGACCGGCCTCGGCCGCCGCTCGCTGGCCGGCCTCGGCGGCGGTCCCGGCGGTCCGGGCGACCCCGCTGACCAGCGGCTGGGCCTGTACCGGGACGGCCGCGACCACCTCCTGGCCGCAGGCTACGAGCAGGTCTCCATGCGCATGTTCCGCCGCCGCGTCGGCGTCGGCGGGGCCGGGGCCGCTGCCGGTGCCGCTGCCGGTACCGGGACTGATGCGGGCGTGGAGTACCAGTGCCAGGACGACGGCATGATCGGCCTCGGCTGCGGCGCGCGGTCCTACACCTCGGCCCTGCACTACTCCTTCGAGTACGCGGTGGAGGTCGGGCAGGTCCGCCGGATCATCGATGACTACGTGGCGACCGAGGACTTCTCCTCGGCCCTGGTCGGCTTCGGGCTGGACGACGACGAGCGCCGTCGCCGCTACCTGATCCAGTCGCTGCTGCAAGCCGGGGGCGCGGACCGCGCCGCCTACCGGGCGCGGTTCGGCACCGACCCGCTCGATGACTTCGGCCGCGACCTCACCCGCTTCGCCGACGCTGGCTGGTCGCAGGCCAGCGCGGACCGGATCCGCCTCACGGCCGAGGGCCTGGCCTGGTCCGACGCGATCGGGCCAGCCCTGTTCTCGCCCCGCGTCCGCGCCCTCATGGACGGGTACCGCCCCCAGTGACCCCGGAGCCGGCCGCGGGCGGCCACCTGACGATCTTGTACCGGGGGCCGCTGGCGAGCTGTGACTACGACTGCCCGTACTGCCCCTTCGCCAAGCGCCGCGACTCGCGGGCGGCCCTGCTCGCCGACCGGGGCGCCCTCGAGCGCTTCACCGCGTGGGTGGCCGGCTGCGGGCACCCGGTCTCGGTGCTGTTCACGCCGTGGGGCGAAGGGCTGGTCCGGCCCTGGTACCGGCGGGCGCTGGCCGAGCTGAGCCACCTCCCGCACGTCGAGCGGGTGGCGATCCAGACCAACCTCTCCCAGCGGGTCGGCTGGACGGCCGGCGCCGCCCGGGCGCGGCTGGCCTTGTGGGCCACCTACCACCCTGGCCAGGTCCCGCTGATGCGGTTCCTGGCCCGGACCGGGGAATTGGCCGCGCTCGGGGTCCGGCACAGCGTCGGCATCGTCGGCCTGCCGGCCCACCGGCCGGACGCCTGGCGCCTGCGGGCCGCCCTGCCCGAGGGCACCTACCTGTGGGTCAACGCCGCCGAGGGCCACGCATACACCGACGACGAGGCCGCCGAGTGGACCGCGATCGACCCCCTTTTCGCCTACAGCCGCACTCCCCGCCCCAGCCGGGGGCTGCCCTGCCGGACCGGCGACACCGTGGTCTCGGTCGACGGCGACGGCACCGTCCGCCGCTGCCACTTCGTCCGCGACGTGCTCGGCAACCTCTACGACGGCTCGTTCAGGGCTGCCCTGCGCCCGCGGCCGCCCTGCCCGCTGGACGCCTGCGACTGCCACATCGGCTACGTCCACCTGGTCCCGGCCGGCCTGTACGACGTGTTCGCCGGCGGCATCCTGGAACGCATCCCCGCCCTGCTCGGCCCGGGCCTGCCCGGGCCGCCCGCTCCCGCGCGCCCGTAGCCAGCCCGGGCGCTAGCGGCGGGGCGGCCAGCCGGGAGCATCGCGGGCGCGGGCCGGGTCACGGTGACCCCGAACCGCCCGGGATCGGATGCCGAGGCGCGAATGACCGCCCCGTCGTCCCCCTGGGCGGGCCGCCTGGGGCCGGCCCCGCAGGATCCTCATCGTTCAGGATGTCTCCTTGTCGGTACGCATCGCGACCATAGCCGCCGCCACCGACATTCCAGGGGAGTGCCAGCGCCAGTGCCGCCGGCCAGGGCGGCGACGCGCGCTAGCCCTCGCCGAGCGTCGCCCGCAGCTCAGAGGAACTGGCCGCTGGCCAGGTACGGGGCGGGCTCCGGCATCCCCCGCAGGGCGAGGTAGCCCTCCTGGCCGATGTCCAGGCGGGCGGCCAGCCCGACGTCCACCGCCCACTCGTTGGCCATGGTGATGCAGTTGACGAGGGTCTCGCCGGTGGCGCTGGCGAGGCTCTCCCACAGCAGGCTCTCGGCCGTCGCCTGGCTCTGGGCGGCGAGCAGGGTGGCGCGGCCGCTCTCGCTGATGTACGCGTAGCCGCGGTTGGCGTCGGCGCGGGCCACCACGAGGCGGTGGTCCTGCAGCAGGTACTGGTGGTCGGGCCCGTGCGAGGCGACCCGCAGCTGCTCGTCCAGGCGTCCCATCCACTCGAAGTCGTCGGCGCTGCCCTCGTCGAGCCCGGTCACCGCGGGCAGGGCCGCGCGGTCGACGGTGCCCGTCATCCGCATCTGCGGGTACAGCGAGAAGCCGGCCAGCCGGTAGCGGCGGGTCGCCCCCGGGTGGACCGTGGAGGAGAACAGGCCGGCCCGGTCGCCCGCGTGGGCGAGGGTGGCGTCGATCAGCCGCTTGCCGATTCCCTGGCCCTGGCGGTCGGTGAGCACCCCGTAGGTCGCGAGGTACCACAGCCGGCCGCGATTCTGCGAGATCCCGAACCCGACCACGTCCGTGCCGTCGACGGCGACGAAGCACCCGCCGGGATCGACGTCGAGGAAGTAGCGCATCCGGTCGATCCACTTCTTCGCCCCGGCCTCCGAACGCGGCTCCGGCTCGGGCTCGCTCATCCGGCGGTCGCGCCAGTCGGCGTCGATGAAGACCGCGTCGGAGGTGCGCTCTGCCCTCGGCAGGTCGTCCACGGTGAGCGGTCGTACCTCTACTGGGCTCATGAAGTCATCCCTGCCCTTGCGTTACCGGACTATCCGGGAAATCGCGGACCGCGCGAAGGGGGCCCCACAGCAGCAGCGCCGTAAAGCAAACCAGCGCGCCGGTCATGATCCACATCGTGGGCCGCAGGCCAGCCACCTCGCCGAGGACGCCGCCGAGAATCGCGCCGAGGGGAATGGTGCTGTACTTGATGAGCGTCGTGGTGGCGACCACGCGCCCGAGCATATCGGGCGGGCAGTATGACTGCCGGAACGTATCGAGGGTGATGTTCCCGGCCACAATGCTGCCGTCCACCGCGAACAAGCCGGCAAAGAAGAACAGCACCCCCGGGCCGGAGTGCGCCAGGGGCATCAGCAAGCCGAACGGGGTGATGACGAGCTTGCCGATCAGGAAGCCCCGCGCGCTGCCGAACCGGCGGGCCAGCGGCTGGACCGCCAGCGCGCCCACGATCCCGCCGGCCCCGCCCGCGGCGAGGAGGATGCCGACGACGGCCGGGCTGACGTGCGCGCTGCGGATCAGGAAGGCGACGTAGATCGACTGGTACCCGTCGAGCGCGAAGTTCGCCATGGCCGCGTACGTGACGATGGCCCGGAAATAGGGATCGCGCAGCACGAAGCGCGCGCCCTCGCCCATTTCCGCCCGGACGCCCGCCCTTGGCCGCGTGCGGTCCTCCTCCGGCGGCCGCTGGCGGATGCCCGCGAGGCAGACGGCGGAAAGGATCAGCACGCCCGCGTTCACCAGCAGCCCGTTAATCGCCCCGAATGCCTGGCTGAGCGACCCGCCCGAGCCCGGCCCCAGGATTTGCATGGCCGATTCGCCGCCTTGCAGCTTCGCGTTGGCCCGCGTCAGGTCCCGCTTGGCGACGATCAGCGGGATGCAAGCGTTATAGGCGGTCAGGTAGAAGACGCTGGACCCGCCGATCAAGAGCGCCACCACGAAGACCTGGCCGGTCGTCAGGGCGCGGAGCGACCAGGCAACCGGCACGCTGATCAGCAGCGCCGCCGACAGGAGGCTGCTGGCGATCATGACCGGCCGCTTCGGCAGCCGGTCGACCCAGGCGCCCGCCGGCAAGCCGATCAGCGTCCACGGCACCCAGATCGCGGCGGCCAGGAAGCCGAGCAGCAGCGGGCTGGAGTGCAGGACCGTCACCGCGACCAGGGGCAGCGCCAGGGTGGTCGCGTTGGTGGCGAAGGCGTTCGCGGTCCCGCCCGCCCACAGCAGCCGGAAGTCGCGCTGGCCGGGCGGGGGCGATGCCGGGCCGGCCGGGGCCAGCCAGGCATCGCCCGCCGCGTGCGCGGGCAGCGCGGCCTCAGGGGCGGTCAACGCTCGCCGGCCACCGCGCCGGCTCGTCCACGCGGGAGACCAGCGAGATGTCCCGGACGTCGTCATGGTTCAGCACCCACAGCAGGAAGCGCTCCACGCCCATGCCGAAGCCCGAGGTCTGGAGCGGGTGCTCGTTCTTCATCTGGACGTACCAGGCGTACTCGCGCTCGGGCACGCCGTGCATGGCCAGCGCCTGGCGGACCTGGTCGCCGTTCGTGTGCCGCTCGCCCGAGCCGACGACCTCGCCAATGCCGAACAGGAGGTCGGCGTTGCGCGCGGTGAGGTTCCGCTCATCTTCGAATGCCTGGTAGAACGGGACCGTCAGGTGATCGAAGTGCGTGACCCAGGCGAATTCGCCGATCCTGCGCATCAGCTCGCGCTCGCCCGCCCGGGTGAGCCGGCGGCCAGCGTCCCCGGCGGTGATGAGGGCCGGGTCGCCCCGCAGGAACCGCGCCGCCTCGTCGAACGTGATCCGGGTGAACTGGTGCTGGCCCAGCATGCGCTCCAGGTGGGCGACGGGCCCCCGGGCGGCGGCGAGCCGGTCGCCGTGCTCGCTCAAGATGGCGGCCGACAGCTCCTTGACGTAGCCCTCGACGTAGCTGACCAGGTCCTCCAGGCTGCCCGGGATCTCGGCCTCGCTATGGGTGAACTGGCTGAGGTGGGCCTGGTCGGGGACCTCGCACCGGAATGAGGGCATGATCGTGTACGCCCCGCCCGGCGCCACCTGGCACCCGTACTCCAGCAGGAACTGCGCTGAGTCCGACAGGTAGGTCTCGACGCCGTTGACCGTGACCGGAACCGGGCAGGTGTCGCTGCCCAGCCCGGTCGGGCAGGTGATGGTGCGCGTGGTCAGCGGCAGGTGGACCGCCTTCAGCCCGAGCGAGCTCGCGTAGTCAACCGTGGCCCGCAAGATCGTGTCGTGCAGGTCAACGACCAGGCTGTACCACGGGGACCGCATGGCCTTGAGGAAATCACCCGGCGCGTTGCCGCGCGCGCCGGGTGGATCAATGCGGGTAGTTTCGATCAGCGTCGCCATGAGCGGGCCTCCTGTCACGGGTTAGGCGATGTTGACTGCGAATTGCCGGGGCTGATGTTCTGGTTTCCGCGGAAGACGTTGTCCGGGTCATAGCGCCGCTTGATCTCGGCCAGCTTCCGGTAGCGGGCCTCGCCGTAGACCTCCAGCACCCGCCCGTCCGGCTCGTCTTGCAGGTAATTGACGTACGCGCCGCCGCGTGGCTCGTCCGTCACCGAGCCGATGGCCTCCCGCGCCCAGGCGATGTTCTCCCGGTCGCCGGCCGGGTCGAGCCATTGGGCCGAGGCGGTGCAGATGTAGGCGGCTGAGCGGCTCGGGAAGGCCGACTCGGCGTCGGGGACGTCCTCGATGGCGCCGCGCAGGTACCCGAAGTCGATGGCCGACAGCGGCGACTTGGTGGCGGCGCAGGCCGCGACGAGCCCCTGGGCCGAGCGCGGCGAGAGGTCGGCCAGGTAGCGCGACTTGGTGTAATAGCGGTGCCCGGGCGGTTCCCCGTGGTCGCCGAGCGCCTGCAGCTGCGCGTACGACATGACGCGCTGCGCCGACGCGGCGGGCGGCACCGGGTCGAACAGCGGGGAGCAGGCGGCCCGCCCGCGCCCCGGCGGGCCGATCCAGGCCGTGGTCAGCGTCAGCACCGGCCTCCCGCGCAGCGCGGCCGGGATCCAGGCCTGGTCGCCCGCGATCTTCAGCGCGCCGACGGCGTGCATGTCCCGCGGCTGCCCGGCGGCGAACCGGGCATAGCGCGCGAGGGCGGCGAGCGCGTCCGGCAGGGCGTAGATGCCAATGCGCTGGTGCACTGGCCCGACCTCGCGCAGCCGCAGCGTGAACCGGGTGACGATGCCGAAGTTGCCGCCGCCGCCGCGCAGCGCCCACAGCAGCTCCGGGTGCTGCCGGGTGTGCACGATCGAGCCGTCGGCCAGCACGACCTCCGCGGCGAGGATGTGGTCACAGGTCAGGCCCCACTTGCGGGCCAGCCAGCCGTAGCCGCCGCCCAGGGCCAGCCCCGCCAGCCCGGTGTGCGAGACGACCCCGGCCGGGCAGGCCAGGTCGTGCTCGGTGGTGGCCCGGTCGACGTCGCCGAGCAGGCAGCCGCCTTCGGCCTGGGCCATCTGCTTGCGGGGGTCGACGACGACCCGGCGCATGAGCGACAGGTCGATCATCACCGCCCCGTCCGCCACGGCGGTGCCCGCCACGTTGTGGCCGCCCCCGCGGACGGTAACCGGCAGCCGGGCCTCGCGGGCGTAGCGCAGGACGGCGCTGACGTCGCGGGCGCTGGTGCACCGGGCGATCAGCGCGGGCATGCTCGCGTGCATCCCGTTCCAGACGCGCCGGGCCGCGTGGTAGCCCGGGTCGCCCGGCGCGACGACCGGCCCGGTGAACGTGGCCTGCAGGGTCCCGAGGGGCCCGGCCGCCAGCGCCGGCGCCAGCGCCGGCCCGGTCACCATGACGACCTGGCCGCGGGCGCGCGGCCGGCGAGGTCGCGCCGGGCGTTCCGGATGGACACCGCGACCTCGATGATCCGCTCGGTGAGGTGGCGCCGCGCGTCGGCCGGGACGGGGAACCAGCCCGGGCAGTTGTTGAACTCGATGATCCGGTACCCGTCGGGGGTCGGCAGGAAGTCCAGGCCGGCCAGGGTGACCCCCATGACCTGGGCGGCCCTCGTGCTGATGGCGGCGAGCTCGGGGGGCGTGGCGGTCACGATCGCCTCGGCCCCCTGGCTCGCGTTGCTCTTCCACGCCGGCGCCTTCGGGATCCGGTTGAAGCTCAGCGGCGTCTCGTCGCCGACGACCGTCACCCGGATGTCCCCCTGAGGGTGCGGGAAGTACGGCTGGCACAGCAGCCGCTCGTGCTTGCCCAGCAGGGCGGTGACCCGATCGCGGTCCTGGTCGAGGTCCAGGACCCGCTCCACGTCCTTGCCTCCGTAGCCGAACGACGGCTTGACCACGACCTGCCCCCAGTCGGCGTACGCGGCCTGCACGTCGGCCAGGTTCCGGCCGACGCGGGTCGGGGCGATCGGCAGCCCGGCCGCCGCGAGCCGCCGTAGCGCCAGGACCTTGCTCTCGGCCGTGAGGTAGACGTCAGCCGGGTCCAGCACCGTCACCCGGGGGTCGAGGGACAGCAGCGCGTAGCGCTCGTGATCGGCCTGCGCGTGCTGGTAGCGGATCTCCGCGCGGGAGATGATGATGTCGAACTCGGAGACCGGCTCGCCCTTGATCGTCGGCACCAGCAGGTCGCCAGTGTCCTGGCAGGTCACGTCGGACAGGTAGAACATCGTGGTGTCGTGGCCGAGGTCCTTGCCCGTCTGGGTGAGCTCCGGTGAGTCTGGGTCCTCAAGGTCCCATGCTGCGATGCCAATGCGCATGATCATCCAATCGGTTTCAGTGGCCGGGCCCTTAGCCCCGGAACAGCATGAGGAGCTCGCGCTCGATGCGCTCGGCGTCGCCGAGGCTGGTGCCGACGATGCAGGCCTCGCCCCCGCTGCCGTCGGCCTCGGTCCCGTACACCGCGATGATGACCCCGGTCCGGGTGGCCGGGTCGTACGCCAGGCCGCTGCGGCTGAGCTCGCGCTGCGCGGCCGCGAACGCGGGGAAGGCGCAGTCGCGCTGCTCGATCAGGCAGCGGTCGGCCAGGTAGTCGCCGCCGATGACCCGCATCCCGATCGTGAACAGGTGGGTGGACCCGCCGTAGCGCCCGTTGAACTCGTTGAACAGGACGCGCCCGTCCTGCGTCAAGATCGCGTCGATGTTGGACAGGCCGCGGTAGCCCATCGCGCGCATCGTCGCCCCGAGCGTTTCCAGGTACGCGAGGAAGGCCAGGAAGGGCTCGGTGCCGAAGTAGGGCGGGGGCACCGGGATGATGACGCCAGCGCAGGTCGGGTTCATCCGGACCTCGCCGTGGCCGTAGACCGTGACCGACTCGTCGGTGATCGCGATCTCGCCCCAGATCGGGGTCGCGCCCGCCGCGTACTCCTCGAACACCGCCCGCCGGCGGTTGTCGCCGGTGTACCACGGCCACCGCCGGGCCACGTGCCGGGCGAGGGCATCGCGATCGGGGCAGACCCGGTGGTAGGCCGCGCCGATGGCGGCCAGGCCGGGAGCGGCGCTCAGCACCTCGTTGCCGAAGCCGCCGCTGCCGGAGTCCTGCTTGGCGATCGCGGCCCGCTGCGAGCCGAGCATTTCCCACAGGAAGTCCACCGCCTCGCCGATCGCGTCGGTGACGATGCCCTCAGGAACCGGCACGCCCGTCCCGGCCGCCACCGCGCGGAACGTGACCTTGCTGTTCAGCAGCTCGTTGCCGCCCTGGCTCATGAACCCGAAGGCCGGCGTGCCCTTGTCCAGCCCCAGCCGCCGGGCCAGCCGGCTCACGTAGCCGTCGAGGTAGAACGGCTCGGCCCGGTCGATCCCGCGGCCGCAGACCAGGCGGCCCAGTCGCCCGAGGAACTCCTCGCCGGTGAACCGGTCCCGGGTCAGCACCCCGCCGCCGTCGGCGCCCGGCGCCACCACGATCTCCAGCTCGCCCGGCGCCAGCCCGATGAGCGCGGCGGCGTAGGCGAGGAAGCCCGGGTCGGGCTCGGCGGCCAGGATCAGGGCGTCGCCCGGACGCGCCCCCCAGAGCATGCGCTGTCCCTGGCTGGCGGCATGGGGGAGCCCGGCGGCCGGGATTCCCGCGGCTTCCGCCTCGTTGCCCCAGTTCCCGATGAGAAGCCTGGGCATGTGCCCACCTTCCTCTCCCGCCCGGTCCGGGCATCAACGGTCCTGGCAACATTATTGCCACAACTTGCCTAAATTGGCAATAGCGGGCACAAGGACTCGCGCCGCGCCGCTAGCGGCGCGGCCGCCAGGTGGCGGAGTGGCCGGGGGCAGAGTGGCGGGGGGGGGCTAGCGGTCGCCGCGCTGGATCACGTCGAGCAGCTCGCCGAGCGTCTCGCGGTCGCGGGCCGACAGCGGCGCGAACAGCTCCTCGGCCCCCCGGCGGCGGGCCTCGCGCAGCTCATCGCGGACGGCGGCCCCGCCCTCGGTCAGGTGCAGCAAGATGGCGCGGCGGTTGCGCGGGTCGGTCTCCCGGCGGACCAGGCCCGCCGCCTCCAGGGAGTCGATCACCGTCGTCAGCGAGCGCGGGACGATGCCGAGCCGCGCGGCGATCTCGGTCATGCGCGGAGGCTCCTCGCTGCGCGTGATCACGCGCAGCGCGCGCTCCTGGGCCGGGGTGAGGCCGAGCGGCGCCAGCTGCTCGGCCTGCGCGTGGCGCAGCCGCCGGGTGAACCGGAACAGCTGGTCAGCGAGCTGAACCGGGTCCTCGTAGGCCATCTCCCGATGTTATCAGGAGTCCTGCTCATACAGAGCTTGGATCAACTATGGGCTTTGGAATAATTATGAGGTAAGCTCAGTTTGAGCATGCAAGACTTACTCTTCTACGTCCTCAGGAGGCCCTGTTTGGGTACCGCTACCACTTCCCGTGTTTCACTGCACCGCGTCGTCGCGCTGTTCCGCCCCTACCGGTGGAACCTGCTCTTCGTCTGCTTCCTGGTCGCCGCGTCGGCGCTCATCTCCCTGGTCAACCCGTTCCTCATCCGCGCCGTCATCGACGTCGCGCTGCCCCAGGGGCGCACCGGCCTGCTCGCCATCCTCGCCGCCGCCATGATCGTGGTCGCGGTCGCCAACAGCTCGATGAGCGTCTCGCAGGTCTACGTGTCCACCCGCGTCGGCCAGCGGGTCATGCACGACCTGCGGACCGCCGTCTACGCCCACCTGCAGCGCATGTCGCTGGCGTTCTTCACCCGCACCCGCACCGGCGAGGTGCAGTCCCGCATCGCCAACGACATCGGCGGCATGCAGTCCACTGTCACCACCACCGCCACGACCCTGGTGTCCAACCTGACCACGGTCGTCGCCACCGTCATCGCGATGCTCGTGCTGGACTGGCGGCTCACGATCGCCTCGCTGGTCATGATGCCGTTGTTCGTGTGGGTGAGCCGCCGGGTCGGCACCGAGCGCCGCCGCATCACCCGCGACCGCCAGCGCCAGCTCGCCGTCATGACCTCGATCGTCCAGGAGTCGCTGTCGGTCAGCGGGATCCTGCTCGGCCACACGATGGGCCGCTCGGCCTCGCTGGCGCGGGACTTCGCGGGCGAGTCCGGGAAGCTGTCGGACCTGGAGGTCAGCTCCAGCATGGCCGGGCGCTGGCGGCAGTCCACGATCCAGATCGTCATGTCCTCCATGCCCGCCGTCATCTACTGGGTCTCCGGCCTCACCGGCAGTGCTGGCCAGCACGGGGGTGACCGCATGGCCATCTCCATCGGCACGCTGGTCGCCTTCACCACCTTGCAGCAGGCCCTGTTCCGGCCCGCGGTGCAGCTCCTCAGCGTCGGGGTGGACATCCAGAGCTCGCTGGAGCTGTTCGGCCGGATCTTCGAGTACCTCGACCTGCCGGTCGACGTCGCCGAGCCGGACCACCCGGTCGCCCTCCCCGGGCGAGCGCGCGGCGACGTGCGGCTGGCCGGCGTCGGCTTCAGCTACGGCGGGGCGGAGCGGCCGACCCTGGCCGGCCTCGACGTGGACGTCCCGGCCGGCCGCCGCCTGGCGATCGTGGGCGAGACCGGCTCGGGCAAGACCACCCTCAGCTACCTCATCCCGCGGCTGTACGACGTGACCGCCGGGACCGTCACCATCGACGGCGTGGACGTGCGCGACATGTCGTTCGCCGCGCTGGCCGCCACCGTCGGCATGGTCGCCCAGGAGACCTACCTGTTCCACGCCTCGGTCGCCGACAACCTGCGGTTCGCCAAGCCCGGCGCGACCGACGAGGAGATCATCCGGGCGGCCCGGATCGCCCAGATCCACGAGCACGTCCAGTCCCTGCCCGACGGCTACGACACCATCGTCGGCGAGCGCGGCTACCGGTTCTCCGGCGGGGAGAAGCAGCGGCTGGCGATCGCCCGGGCGGTGCTGCGCGACCCGCCCGTCCTCGTCCTCGACGAGGCCACCAGCGCGCTGGACACCCAGACCGAGCAGGCCGTGCAGGACGCCATCGACGCCGCCAGCAAGGGCCGCACCACGATCACCATCGCCCACCGGCTGTCCACCATCCGCGACGCCGATGAGATCATCGTCCTCGACCACGGCCAGATCGCCGAGCGCGGCCCGCACGCCGAGCTCCTTGCCCGTGGCGGCCGCTACGCCGCCCTCGTCAACCGCGACGCCGACCTGGCCGCCACGGCTTAACGGCTGGCCCGGCGGGGCTCAGCTGCCGCCGGACTCGCCGGCGCTGTCCGGAGCGGGCGGCAGCGGCGGCATGGCCGCGCTCGAACTGGGGGCGAGCAGCCCGGTGACGTCGAGCTTGGTCCCCGCCATCTGCTTGAGCATGAAGTCGTGGTTGAGGTCCAGGATCGCCCGGGTCTCGGCCGCCACCACCGCGTTGCGGCTGAGGGTCAGCTCGTTGTCCTGCTGCTGCTCGCCTGACAGGGACCAGTTGGTGGAGCCCTTGACCGTGTAGACGCCGTCCACGATCACGATCTTCAAGTGCGAGATCGCGTTGTGGACGGAGCTGGTCCCGATCGCGATGCTGTTGCCGAAGGCGTCGTTGGCCCAGCCGGCCAGGATCTTCTTCTCGTGCGCGCCGCTGGCCTGGCTGCGGTCCAGGCTCATCTGGACGTAGACCTTCTCGTCCGCGAGCTTGCCCTGGATGATCTTGTTCAGCTCATCGTCGTCATAGCCGAACATGTTCACCACGATGGAGTGCTGGGCGCTGTCCAGCAGCGCCGCCAGCAGCCCGTGAACATCGTCGCGGGGAGCGAAGAAGGTCCGCTGGTCATCGGGATACCCGTCCAGGAACCGGCCCTCGGCCTTGTACTTCGCCAGCCCGTCCCAGGTAAACGGCCCATCAGTCATCGCATTTCCCCTCCCGTTGTTAGCCCAGTCTGGCGGCTGGCGGCCATTGCGTCTACTCTCCGCGTCCGAGGGACAAGAGTGGCCATTGTTTCGCAAGTGGCTAAATTATTCTCAATATTACCGATCGGGGGAGTGCATTATGCCGCTCACCAGCGGGCGGGTCGCAGATTTAACGATTGGCCTTCTAGCGAACATGGTGTCGGCTATGTACGATCTAAGCTGAATGCCTGGTGATTCGCGATAGGCGGGTGGGGCCCAAGTGGCGATGCCGAACGATGTCCTGGAGTCGGATGAGCCGGCTGCGGGCAAGGCCAGCCGCCAGCTCGCCGTAGACGGCGGAATCCCCGTTCGCGTGGCCCCGTGGCCCACGTACGACAAGGGCGCGGTGTTTGTCGAGCCGGAGGACGAAGAGGCGGCCATCCGGGCAATTCGGCGGCACCTGTATTTCCGTTATGATTCCCGCCCCCAGTCCGAGACCGAATGCGGCCGCCTGGAAAGCGCGCTCGGCGATTACTTCGGGGCCGGCCACGCCCTGGTCGTGGCGAGCGGCACCACCGCCCTCGCGCTGGCGGTCATGGCGGCCGGGATCCCGCCCGGCTCGCTCGTCGCCTGCCCCGGCTTCGCCTTCGCCGCCACCCCGAGCGCCATCATGCTGGCCGGCTGCCGCCCGCTCCTGGTCGAGGTGGACGAGAACCTGCACTTTGACCTGGACGACCTCGCGCGCAAGTGGACGCCCGACATCAAGGCGATCATGGTCGTGCACATGCGCGGGTTCGCCTCGGCGATGCCCGCCATCACCGAGTTCGCCGCCGCCCGGGGCGTGCCCGTGTTCGAGGACGCCGTGCCCGCCCTCGGCGTCGAGCTGGCCGGGCGCAAGCTCGGGACCTTCGGCCTCGCGGGCGCCTTCAGCACCCAGTCCGACAAGGCCCTCAATTCCGGCGAGGGGGGCTTCCTGCTCACCGGCGATGGCGCCCTGTACGCCCGCGCGGTGGTTCTCTCCGGCGCCTATGAGGGCCGCTGCCGGCGGCACTTCCCGGACGCGGTGGCGCCCATCGGCAGCGACCTCGACGTGCCATTGTTCAGTTTCCGGATGGACGAGATCCGCGCGGCGCTGCTCCGGTCCGAGCTTGACCGGCTGCCAATCCGGCTGAAGCGGTTCCGCGAGAACTACGACCATGTCGCCGCCGCCCTGGCCGGCGTGCCGGGGATCGAGGTCCGGCAGCCGGTCGCCCCCGGGGCCTACCTGGGAGAATCGCTCATCTTCCGGGTGCCGGGCGGGAGCGCGAAATGGTTCGCGGGCGCGTTGTGCGGCGAGGGCATCGACGCCCGCAACCTCGGGTCGGCCACCGACGCGAACGTCCGGGCGTTCTGGAACTGGCGGTTCATGCACCCGGGCCTGGACGCTGACGCGATCAAGGCGCTGCTGCCCCGCACCACCGCCTACCTGGAGCGTGCGGTCGACGTGCCGCTGTCCTCGACGCTGAGCCTGGCCGACTGCGATGACCTGGTCACCGCGGTCCGCAAGGTCGCGAGCGCGGCCCCCGGCCGGGCATGACGCCACCGCCGGGCCCGTCCTCGGCCCCGGATCCGCCCGCCCCGCCGCCCGCCCCGCCGCCCGCGCGGGCAGTCACCCGCTCGTGACCGCCGCCCGGATCGGGGTCCTCTGCCTCGACACGTCCTTCACCAAGCCCCCGGGCCACATCCGCAACCCGGCGACGTTCAGCTTCCCGGTCACCTACCGGGTGGTGGCGGGGGCGACTCCCGGCCGCGTCGTCACCGACCCGGACCCGGCCCTGCTCGGGCCGTTCATCGACGCGGCCCGGGAGCTGGAGGCGGGCGGCGTCGCGGCGATCACCGGGGCGTGCGGCTTCCTCGTGGCGTTCCAGCGGGAACTGGCCGCCAGCGTGGGGATCCCGCTGTTCACCTCCAGCCTGCTCCAGGTCCCGCTGGCCGCCCGGATGCTGCCGGCCGGGAAGCGGGTCGGGGTGCTGGCGGCCAGCGCCGGGGCGCTCACGGCCCGCCACTTCGAGGCGGCCGGGGCGGCGGGCATCCCCGTCCACGTCGCCGGCATGGCCCGCTACCCGGAGTTCCGTGAGGTGATCCTGGAGGGCCGCCGGGACCGGCTCGACCTCGCCGCGTTGCGGGCGGAGACGCTGGCGGAGGCGGGCAGCCTCATCGCGCGCCATCCCTCGATCGGGGCGCTCGTGCTGGAGTGCACCGACCTGGCGCCGTTCTCGCCCGCGCTCGCGGCCGCCCTCGGCCGCCCCGTCTTCGACATCGTGACGCTGACCGAGTGGGTCCACCGGGGCCTGGCCCCCCGGCCGTACCCGGCCGGGTAGCACGCCGCCTTCGCCGCGATCGCCGCCGTGGTCGGCTGGCCGGCCACGGCGTCCGCCCCGCGCTGGCGCCGTGGCCGGCGGCCGGCCAGCATGGCGGCCGTCACCGTGACCGCGGCGGCCGGCAGCAGCATCCAGCCGCAGAATCCCAGGAGCACCGCGACCGCCACCGTCGCGACCGCGGCCGATGCCCTGGCCCGGCCCCGCAGCGTGCGGGCCGCCGACAGCATGCAGCCAAGGTAGATGACCAGGAACAAGGTGGTCGGCAGGCTGACGATCTCGGTGGTGTTCACCAGCCCGGCCCCGTACAGCCCGAGCAGGATGACGCTCGCCGCGGCGACCGTGGCGAAGAACGGCCGGGCGGAACCGGGGCGCCCGGGCCGGCGCAGGAGGTCGCGGGCCATGGCGGCCGCCCCCGACAGGTAGGCGTTGGTGGTGCCGAGCGTGAGCACGACGGCGGCGACGGCGGCGATCAGCTGGCCGTAGCGCCCCACGAGGTGCGCGAGCAGGGCCGCCAGCGGCACGTCGGTGCTGGCCCCGCGGCCGAGCACCGCGATGATGGTGATCGCCAGCCCGAGGTAGATGACGGTGGTGACGGCGAGGGCGATCCCGATCACCCGCGGGAGCTGCCGCCCGGGGTCGCGGAACCGGCCGGTCAGCGGGGCCACCGCCTCCCAGCCGACGAACGAGAACATCAGCGTGGCGGCGGCGTGGCCGACTGGCGCCCAGCCGCGCGGGGCGAACGGGGACCAGTTGGCCGCCCGCGCGTCCGGCGCCGCGCCCGCCACCGCGACGACGATGACCAGCGTCAGCAGCGAGACGAGCAGGAGCTGGGCCGTCGTGGTCGCCCGGAGGCCGCCGGACCCCAGCGCCAGCACCGCCAGCAGGAGCACCCCGGCCACGGCGCAGCGCAGGAGCGGGCCGCCGCCGACGAGGTCCGTCACGTAGCTCGCGCCGATCAGGCAGACCAGCGGGGCGCCGCAGATCACCCCGGCGAGGAAGGCGATCCGGGCCGCCGCGCCCGCCCGGGCGCCCAGCCCGGCCGCGATGTACCCGGACACGCCGCCGGCCGCCGGGTAGGCCCGGCCGAGGGCGGCGAACACGATCGCGAACAGCGCCGACAGGGCGAGCAGGCCGAGCCAGGCGAGGATCGAGGCGGGGCCGGCCTCGGCTGCGGCGAGGCCGGGCAGCAGGAGCAGCCCCGGCCCGAGCAGCGCGCCGATGTAGAGCGCGGCTCCGCGTGCGGTGGACAGGCCATCGGGGGGTTCTGGGCGCATGCCTCAGTGTGGCAAAAAAGGGGCCGCACGCGATGGCAGAGATGTGCCCTGAAGATGGCATCCACGCAATATCGTGCCACTATCATGGCGTCGTGAGCCAGGATAATGCGCCATACCGGCCGGACCGCACAGACCGTGCCATCGTCGCCCGGCTGCAGTCGGACGGCCGGATCCAGAACGTGGACCTGGCCGACGCGGTGTCCCTGTCGCCCTCGGCCTGCCTGCGCCGGGTCAAGGCGCTGGAGGCCAGCGGGGTCATCGCCGGGTACCAGGCCGAGGTGAGCCGGGTCAAGGTCGGCCTCGGCCTGACCATCTTCATCGAGCTCACCGTGGACGGGCACGGCCGGGAGACGTCCGCCCAGGTCGAGGAGGCGCTCGGGGGCATCCCGGCGGTGGTGGCCTGCTACCTGGTCTCGGGCACGGCCGACTTCTTCGTCGAGATCGTCGTCCCCGACCTGGCCAGCTACGAGCAGCTGCTGCTGGACCAGATCCTGGCGATCCCGGCCGTGGTCAACGTGCGCAGCACGTTCGCGATCCGGACGATGCTCAGCCGCGGCCCCCTCCCGCTGGAGCACTGGCAGTAGCCATCCCGGCCGCTCCGGGAGGCCGGCCAGCGTGGCCGCCGGCCCGGCGACGCTGGCGATCGGCCCGCGGGCGGGCGGTTACTCCCCGGCCCGGGGGTGCAGCCGGGCGATCGCCGCGAACCGGCCGCAGGGGCGAGCCTGCCGGTCGCTGAAGAACAGGCCGCCCCCGGCCGGGCCGGTGGGCACCGCGGCGAGGTGCGTGTTGTCCTCGCGAACGCCCGCCTCGCCCAGGATGACGCGGTTGGCGCGCCACAAGTCGAACAGCCACTTGCCCGCGCCATCCGGCCGGATGACGGCGCTCGCCCCGCGCTCCCCGAAGCATGCCGCCGCGGCCGCCGCGACGTCCTGGCCGACCTGGTAGGCGTCCGGTGAGATGGCCGGCCCGATCCCGGCGATGATGTCGCCCGGGTCGCTGCCGAGTGCGGTCATCGCCTGCACCGCCGCCTCGCTCACCCGGGCGACGGTGCCCCGCCACCCGGCGTGGACGCAGGCCAGGACGTGCGCCACCGGATCGAACAGCACGATGGGCACGCAGTCGGCGACCATGACCACGAGCACGACGCCGGGCTCGGCCGTCACCAGCGCGTCGGTCGCGGCGATGGCGTCGTCCTGGCCGCGCGTGCCCCGGCCCCGGTCGGCGCCCGTGACGACGTGCACGTTCTTATCGTGGGACTGATTGCAGAAGACCATGTCCTCAAGGCCGGCCCCGAGGGCGGCGGCCGCCCGGCGCCGATTCGCGAGGACCGCCCCGGCGTCGTCGCCGACGTGCAGCCCGAGGTTGAGTGACTGGTACGGCCCCTGGGAGACGCCACCGTGCCGGGACGTCACCACCGCGTCCAGCGCGTGCCCGGCGAAGGCGGGCCAGCCGAGCACGTCGATCTCTCCCCGTCGCCGCAGGCCAGGCGCCGCCCGGTCCGGGAAGGCCGGCGGCGGCACGTTGGGGGATGTCATGGCACTGCCTCCGCGTGCTTACCGTCCGAGCTGCCCGCCGCCACGCCGCAAGGGTACACTCCGCTCCTGGGTACAGGCCGGGCACGCGCCGCGCCACCAGGGACTGCCAGGGCACGTGGACCTGCGAGGCGCCGTCCGGCGATCGGCGTCGTCAGCGTCGAGGCAGGCTAGCGACTACGCGGTCACGGGCATGAGGATGACCGGGGCCGTGGTCGGCTGGCGGCTGCCGCCCGCCGGCTCGACGGTGACGCCGATCTTGTCGCCGGGGGCGACGCCGGCCGCGAGGGCGGGGACGGACCGGCCGCCCGTGAACGTGAGCAGGCCCGCTGACCGGGGCGAGCCGGCCGGGGGGATGACCCACAGCTGGTAGGCCCGTGCCCGGGCCAGCGCCGGGATGCCCGCGCTGGTGATGACGGCCTCGTGCTCGCGGGCGGACATGACCGCCGTCAGGGTGCCGCCGATGGTGGCGGGCATGGACGCGACCCGCGCGTCGGGGGCGGCGAGGACGGCGGCGACCGCCTGGTTGGCCGCCCGTGCCTGGCGGAGCTGGCCGCTCGTCGTGACCTGGCCGACCACCAGGAAGACGATGGCGGCCGCGAGGGCGAGGAATCCCGCCGCCAGGCCCGTCCGACGCAGCGGCAGCCCGGCCGCCCGCCGGGCGGCGGACGGGAGCGCGCGCCCGGACGGGGGAAGCTGCCGGGTCCGGGGCACGGCCGCGAGCACCCGCGTGCGCAAGGCCGGCGGCGGGGTGATGGCGGTCGCCATCCCCAGCCGGGCGGCAGCTTCCCGCATCCCCCTGACCTCTTCCTCGCACGCGTGGCACCGGGTCAGGTGCGTCTCGAACCGGGCCTGCTCCTCAGCGGGCATGGCATCGAGGGCGTAACTGCCGGTCAGCAGGTGCAGCTCGGAAGTCTGAGCACGCATCAGGTCACCTCCATGCAGTCACGCAGCCGGATCAGGCCGTCCCTGATCCGGGTCTTCACGGTCCCTAGCGGTACCTTGAGCAGCTCGGCTACCTGAACGTGCGTGTAGCCGCCGTAGTAGGCGAGCTTGACCGACTCGGCCTGCAGCGGGGTGAGGGCGCCGAGGCAGCGCCGCACGCGCCGGCGATCCAGGGCCGTCTCCACCAGCTCGGCCACGTCGTCGCCGGAGACGGGGTCGGGTGTCATCTTCTGGTCCCGGGCGGTGGCGGCGACCTCGGAGCGCACCCGGTCGACCGCGCGACGGTGCGCGATCGTCATGACCCAGGCGGCCGCGCTGCCCCGGGCGGGGTCGAACCGCGCGGCCGCGCGCCATACTTCGAGCATCGCCTCTTGCGCGACCTCCTCGGACTGGGCCGGGTCGCGCACGATCTTGCACGCCAGCCCGTAAACCGGTCCCGCGAACAGGTCGTACACGGCCTCATAGGCCCCCTGGTCGCCGCGGGCCACGCGGACCAGCAGCTGGGCCGGGTCCTGGCCATCCCCTTCGGCGTGGCCAGGGCCCGGCTGCCCTGGGTTCCTGGCAGAAGTAGTCACGCTCCCCATTCGGGCCGGCGGGGCCCGCGGATTGGCGGATGCGCACCGGGGTTACGTCACACGAACTTCCGGCCCGCCCGTCCAATCTGCCGTGGCAGCCGCGGCGAATGCGGACTGTGACAGGAAAACGGCGACGCAGCGCATGGACGGCAGTACTGACCGGAGCGGCCGCCGGCATGCTGACCGTGGCGGTAGCGCTCGGCGTGGCCCAGCTGATGGCCGGGATCACCGGGCCGCTGGGCAGCCCGGTCGTCGCGATCGGCAGCATCGCGATCAGCCATACCCCGGAGCCAGTCAAGGAGTTCGCGATCGCGCACTTCGGCTCGCGCGACAAGGATGCCCTGATCAGCGGCATTGTCGCGATACTAACCGGGGCGGCCGCAGTGACCGGGGTGCTTGCCCTCAAGTGGCTGCGGGCCGGGCTGGCAGTGCTCGCGGTGTTCGGCGCCGCCGGCGTAGCCGCCGCCGTCACGTCGCCCCAGGCGACGGGGACAAGCGCCCTGCCCACCCTGGCCGGCATCGCGGCCGGGGCCGCCGCCCTCATCCTGCTGACCCGCTCCGCGCGGGTTGCCCTCGGCTCGCCGTCACCGCTGGTGACGGCGGCTGAGGCGGGCGCCGCGACGGGCGAGCTCGCGCCCCTGGCCGGGGGCACGGCCCCGGAGCGGCCGGCCGCCCCGGGGCCGGAGCGACCTGGCCCCCCCGGGCCAGTCCGGGGGCCTGATCGCCGGCGCTTCCTCATCACCGGGGCGAGCGCGGTGGCGGTCGCCGCTGCCAGCGGCGGTGCGGGCGAGCTCATCCTCGGCCGGTTCAACGTCGCCGCGTCCCGGGCGGCCGTGCGGCTCCCGGCGCCCGCCGTCGCCGCCCGGGCCGTCCCGGCCGGCGCCCAGTTGCCGATCAGCGGGCTGAGCCCCTTCATGACCCCGAACTCGCGGTTCTACCGGGTCGACACCGACCTGGTGGTCCCGCAGGTCGCGCCGGAGGACTGGACCCTGCGGATCGACGGGATGGTCAGCCGCCCGGTCGAGATCACGTTCAGCGAGCTGCTGAAGATGCCGCTGACCGAGGCCGACGTCACCCTGGTGTGCGTCTCCAACGTGGTCGGCGGCCCGTACGCGGGCAACGCCCGGTGGCTTGGCGTCCCCCTGGCGGGGCTGTTGCGCCGGGCGGGCGTGCAGGCGGGCGCGGACCAGGTGCTGTCGTCCGGCACCGACGGCATGACGATATCGACCCCGCTCGCGGCGATCATGGATGGCCGCAACGCGCTCGTCGCGGTGGGCATGAACGGGCAGCCGCTGCCCGTCACCCACGGGTTCCCGGCCCGCATGGTGGTGCCCGGCCTGTACGGCTACACGTCCGCCACCAAGTGGCTGACCCGGCTGACGGTCACCACCTTCGCCCGCCGCCGGGCCTACTGGACCCAGCGCGGCTATGCCGCCGTGGCGCCGATCAAGACCGAGTCGCGCATCGACGTGCCCAAGCCGCTGGCCCAGGTCAAGGCGGGGCGCGTGCCGGTGGCCGGGGTCGCCTGGGCACCTCATCGCGGCATCTCCGCCGTGGAGGTCAGCGTTGATGGCGGCCCCTGGCGGGCCGCCACCCTCGCGGCCGCCGACGGCATCGACACCTGGCGGCAGTGGGCCTGGGCCTGGGACGCGACCCCGGGACTGCACTCACTGCGCGTCCGGGCCGCCGACGGCGCCGGCGCCGTCCAGGTCTCGAAAGAGGCCGCCCCGTTCCCCGACGGCGCGAGCGGCTGGGACTCCGTCGTCGTCACCGTCACCTGATCGCCAGGCGGCGGGCGGTACATCCCCGCACCAGAAGCCAGCACTAAAACCCAACATCAAGGAGAACACAGTGAAGAACCTTCGCCTGCTTGCCGTGCCTGCCATCGCGGCCCTGGCCCTCAGTGCCGCGGCGTGCAGCTCGTCGTCCTCGTCGACCGCGGCGGCCGGCTCGGCCCCGGCGGCGTCGGCCTCGTCGTCGGCCATGCCCACCTCGAGCGACTCGGGGTCGGCCGCGACCATGGCTGACTTCGGGCCCGGGTGCGCGTCGGTGCCCAAGTCGGGGGCCGGCAGCTTCACCGGGATGGCCACCGCGCCCGTCGCGACCGCCGCGTCGGCCAACCCGGTGCTGTCCACGCTGGTCACCGCGGTCACGAAGGCCGGCCTGGTCGATACCCTCAACGCGGCCAGCGCCATCACCGTGTTCGCCCCGGCGAACTCGGCCTTCGCCAAGATCCCGGCCTCGACCCTCAGCAGCGTCCTGGCCAACAAGGCCGAGCTCACCAAGATCCTCACCTACCACGTCGTTTCCGGCCGGTACACGCCCGCCCAGCTCGCGACGGGCATGACCCTCAAGACCCTGGAGGGCGGCACCGTCACCACCGCGATGTCCGGCGGCACCTACACCGTCAACGGGGCCAACGTGGTGTGCGGCAACGTCCAGACCGCGAACGCGACCGTCTACATCATCGACTCCGTCCTGATGCCCAAGTAAGCGACGCGGCGACCCGGCCCGCTAGCCCGAGGGGCTAGCGGGCCGCCCGCGTCCTCACGGGACCAGCCCGGCGATCGCGCCGCCCAGCAGCCAGGCGTTGAGCGCGGAGATGATGATCGTCGTGGCGAGCATCAGGGCGCTGGTGAGCCGCCGGTTCGCCAGCTCGCCCATGACCGCCTGGTCACGGCTGATGAGCAGGAGCGGGACGAGGGCGAACGGGATGCCGAAGGACAGGGCGACCTGGGAGTACACGAGGGCCTGGCTGGGGCTGACCGCGAGGGCCAGCACGAGCAGCGCGGGCAGCATCGTCACCAGCCGCCGGGCGGCGACGGGAACGCGCCAGCTCGTGAAGCCCGCCATGATGACCTGCCCGGCGTAGGTCCCGACGCTGGCCGACGAGAGCCCCGACGCCATCAGGGCGACGGCGAACGCCAGGGCGGCACTGCCGCCCGCGAGGGCCCCGAGGCGGGCGTGCACGGCGATGAGGCCGCCAACGTCAGCTAGCCCGCGATGGTGGAAGAGCGCCGCCGCCACGCAGAGCATGGCCAGGTTCACGAGGCCCGCGGTGCTCAGGCCGATGACGCAGTCCCACTTGCTGCCGGCCAGCAGCGCCCGGCGCTCCGCGCGGCCCGCGGCCGCGCCCCGCTCCTTCAGCAGCGCCGAGTGCAGGTAGACGACGTGCGGCATGACGGTCGCGCCGATGATGCCGACGGCCAGGCTAAGGGCGTCCGGCCCGCTCAGCCGGGGTGCCAGCCCGGCCGCGAGCTGCTCGTAGCTCTGGTGGCCAGCGGTGAGGAAGAGGTAGGCGAAGCCTGCGCCGACCAGCGCGAGCAGGGCGATGACCGCCTGCTCGAAGCGCCGCCGGCGGCGCTGCTCCAGCGCGAGGAGCAGGAAGGCGACCACGGCGGTGACCAGCCCGGCCGCCAGCAGCGGCAGCCCGAAGAGCAGGTTGAGGCCGATCGCCGCGCCGACGAACTCGGCCAGGTCGGTCGCCATCGCGACCACCTCGGCCTGCAGCCACAGCACCAGGTTGGCCCGGCCCCCGAACCGGTCCCGGCACAGCTCGGGCAGGCTCCGCCCGGTCGCCAGGCCGACCTTCGCCGCCAGGTACTGGACTCCGATCGCCATGACGCTGGCCATCACGACCACCCACGCCAGGCCGTAGCCGTGCCCCGCCCCGGCCGCGAAGTTCGTCGCGAAGTTACCCGGGTCGACGTAGGCGACCGACACCACGAACGCGGGGCCGAGCAGGCCCAGCGCGGCCCGCGCCCGGCGCCGCCGGGTCCCGGCCGCCGGCCGGGCGATGACGTCGCCGCCCCCGTCCCGCGTGGCGGGGCCCGGGCTGGGCGGGGTAAGCGGCTGGAGCATGGTCCGGTGAGTGCCCGGCGGCCGCCCGCCGGAAACTGCTCCCGCCGCTATTGGCGGTTGCGCCCGAATGGCGCCGAAAACGCCAAGTGGCTTGTATTAGCATTTAATACCAGGCTGGCTAACCCGGCCGCACCTTTCTCAAGTTCGAAGGTTACCGCAATCTACCCCGGGTATTGCCCCGATCGCCATACCAAAAGCGGGGGGAACCATGGAATCTAGCGGTAACGGGCTGCCAGTGCAAGGCGCGTGCGGCAAGGGTAATCGGAAGCTCCTGGACCACGAGTTCGTGACTAATGCCATCAGCCGCAGCGCCGAGAACGCCAGCGACCGGCGCCGGTTCCTGCGCAAGGCCGGGATAGCGGGCCTCGGCGCGGTCGCGGCCGGGGCGATGCTCAGCGCCGGCGCGGGCGTCGCCTCGGCGGCCCCGGCCAAGGACGACGACGCTGGCGCGATCAGCGACTCGGCGATCTTGAACTTCGCGCTGAACCTGGAGTACCTGGAGGCTAACTTCTACTCCTTCGCGGTGCACGGCTCCGCGATCCCGGGCTCCCTGATGAGCGGCACGGGCACCCAGGGCGGGATCTCGGGCGGCAAGCAGGTCCCGTTCAAGTCCAAGGGAATCCAGCAGCTCGCCCAGGAGATCGCGGGCGACGAGCTGGCGCACGTGAGCGCCCTGCGCGCGGCACTGGGGGCGTCGGCGGTGTCGCAGCCGGCCCTCGACCTCATGAAGAGCTTCACCGCCGCCGCTCAGGCGGCCGGGGTGGTCCCGGCCGGGACGGCCTTCGACCCGTTCGCCAACGAGCAGAACTTCCTGCTCGGCGCGTTCATCTTCGAGGACGTCGGCGTGACCGCCTACAAGGGGGCGGCCCCGCTGATCTCCAGCAAGACCTACCTGGACGCCGCCGCCGGCATCTTGAGCGTGGAGGCCTACCACGCCGGCGCGATCCGGACCCGGATCTACGACCTGGGCCTGTCCGCCGCCGCCAACAAGATCTCCGCCGCCCGCGGCGCGCTGGATGACGGCAAGGACCAGGGCGTGACCGTGAACGGGCTGGAGAACATCGTCCCCGCCGACGCCAGCGGCCTGGCCTACGGCCGCACCCCGGGCGAGGTGCTCAACATCGTGTACCTGACGCCGAAGGTCGCGACCTCGGGCGGCTTCTTCCCGGCCGGGCTGAACGGCTCGCTGAACACGAGCACGACGGGCGGCACGATGCCGGCCGGCGCCCCCGCGACCGGTGGCGGCGGGACCGCCGGGGTCGAGGACACGGGGCTGCTCGCCGGCGGGGCCGGGGTCCTGGCGGCGGCCGCGGTCGCGGGCGGGCTCGCCGTCCGGCGCGGCCGCGTCGCCGCTGCTAGCGGTGCTGTCGCTGACCGTGCTGTCGCTGACCGTGCTGTCGCTGACCGTGCTGGCGCTGACCATGCTGGCGCCGACGGTGCTGTCGTCGGGAGTGCCGCCGGCGACGAGACGGCGTCCTGAGCCGGGACAACCGCCCGGCCGTGACTGGCCCGCCGGGCGGGCGGGGGCGGCCCTGGCCGGGCCGCCCCCGCCCGCCCCGGCCACCGGGCACCCGGCCCGGCAGCCGCCGGTCCTGGGCCTCCTGGCCGGGCCGGGCCGCCTGGGCGGGCGTGGCCGGCGCCCTGGCGCTGCTGGGCGCCGGCCTCGTGGTGACCGGGGTGCTGGCCCAGGAGACGCCCCCGGCTCCGCCCCGCGACCTGGGGGCCATCCCGGTGCCCGGATCCCCGGGACCGGGGGCCTTGGGGTCCGGCGCCTTGGGGTCCGGCGCCTTGGGGCCGGAGGCCTTGGGGTCCGGCGCGCCGTCACCCGCGCCGGCGGGGGCAGTGTCACCCGGGACGCCGGGCTCCGCGGCACTGCCCTGGTCCCGGCCCGTGTCGCTCGCCATCGCGGCCATCGGGGTGCACGCCACCCTGGTCAACCTCGGCCTCGCGGCCGGCCGCACCCTGCAGGTCCCGCCGCTCACGGCGGCCGGGGTCAGGGAAGCGGGCTGGTACGACCTCGGGCCCGCGCCGGGCCAGCTCGGCCCGGCCGTCATCGCCGGGCACGTTGACTCCTACCAGGGGCCGGGCGTGTTCTTCCGCCTCGGCGCCCTGCGGCCCGGCGAGGAGGTCGACGTGACCCGGGCCGACGGGACCACCGCCATCTTCCGCGTTGATGCCGTCGATGAGTACCAGAAGTCGAGCTTCCCCGCCCAGCAGGTCTACGGTCCCGTCAGCTACGCCGGGCTGCGCCTCATCACCTGCGGCGGCCAGTTCGATTACCAGACTCACCATTACCTGTCCAACATCGTCATTTACGCCACGCTGGCCAGCTCGCGCGCGGCGAAAAAGCCCGGGTTGACCAGTGCGGTCAGGAAAGGACAGAAATGATTGGCGACCTGTTCGACAGCCCGTGGAAGATCCTGATCATCGCCGGGATGCTCATCGTGCTCTTCGGGTCCGCGAAGCTCCCGGCCGCGGCCCGCTCGCTCGGCAAGTCAGTGCGCATCCTCAAGTCCGAAATGAAGGACCTCCACGCGGGTGACGCCGAATCGCGGCCCGGGCCGCCGGCCCCGGCGGTAACGCCGCCGGCCGATGACCACGGCCCCCGGCCCGGGGCGTAACCGGGCCGGCGCTACTGCGGCCGTTCCCGGATCGGCGGCGCCGCACCCAGCCTGGCACACGGGGCGCCACCGGGGACGCTCCGCTACCCGCGCGATGCGAGCAGTAGGGATTTGCCCGTCTGCGTCAAGGGCCGGGCCTGGTCAGTCGCTGGCGCAGACGTGGCCGTTGAGGTAGAAGGCGGCCGGGGCCGGTGGCTGGCTGGCGTCGCTGGCCAGGAAGCCGAGGATGGCCGTCCCGCCGCCGGCGGCGATCATCGCGTCGTAGCTGGCGTTGACGGCCGACACGGCCGCGCCGGACTGGGTGGCGGTGGCGCCCCAGGCCTGGGTGATCGCCACTGCGCTCGACGGCCAGGTCCAGGTCAGCGTCCAGCCGTTGACCGGCGTGGTGGCGTTGTTGGTGATCGTGACGCCGCCCTGGAAGCCGCCCGGCCAGCTGCCCTGGAGCGCGTAGTGGACCGCGCAGCTGGCGCTGGCGGGCGGCGGCACGGTGAACGTGACCGGGGGAGAGGGCAGCGAGGGGTTACCGTGGCTGTCGACCGCGACCACGTCGTAGGTGTAGCTCGCCCCGATGGTCAGCCCGGTCAGGGTGGCGCTGGTGGTGGTCGTCGTGGCCGCGAGCGTGCCGCTGCCGCCCGCTGATGCCCGGTAGACCTGGTACCCGGTGACCGGGTACGTGCCCGCGGCGGCGGCCGGCCAGGTGAGGGTGGCGGTGCCCGACGTGCTGGACGAGGTGCTGGAGGACAGGCCGGAGGCCACCGGCTGGCCGGGCGCTCCGGGGGCGGTCACGCCGGTCCCGCCGCTGCCGGGAACGTGGACGACGGTCAGCGAGTAGGGCGCGACGGTGACCGAGCTGGCGCTGCCGGCCGCGCTGGTGATCGAGGTGGCGTTGTTGGCCAGCGTGTACACGGTGGGGCTGCCGGTGGCGGTGAAGCCGTTGTAGGCCAGGCTCACCGCGTAGGAACTGGACGGGTCCTCGTTGTCGATGAGCACGTTGAGGTTCCCCGACCCGTCCCGGACGGCATGGACCCGCAGCAGCGACTGGCTCGCGCTGGCGGTGACCATGGTGGCCCCCGGCGCCGCCAGCTTCGACAGCATCTCGATCCCGTAGTAGGGCGCGAAGGGCGTGTCGGTGGCGGGCTCGGCGGTGCCGCCGGAGTTGCTGTTGTTGGAGAAGATCCCCTGGTCGCCGTAGTCGGTGGCGCCGTCCACGGTCGAGACGCTGCCCTCGCCGTTGTGCTCGTTCCACCAGTCGACTTCTCCGGCCCCGTTCTCCAGCCACGTCATGTACATGTCCGCCCCGAACAGGGCCGCGGGCTGGGTGTCCATGTCGATGGAGGAGTTAGTCTCGGTCACCAGGACGGGGACGCTGGCGGCGCTGGCGATGCCGGCGTACTGGCTGATCTCGCTGTGCAGCGTCGCCATGATGCCAGCGATGCCGGCCGGATCCGTCAGCATGCCCGCGGTCGACGATCCGCCCGGGTAGTAGTGCACGATGACGCACTGGGTGGCGGAGCCCAGCGCGCTGAGCACGGTCTGGTTCCAGGCTTGCGGGTACTGCGAATTGGTCACGCCGTCGGGCCAGAATCCGGGCGTGGTCAAGACCGCGCAGACTTTCGCGTTCGGGCTCACGGCGTGGATGGCGGACTCGAACTGCGCGACTCCTGCGGCATACTGAGCCGGCCCGCACCCGTAGGTCTGCGACGGCTCGCTGCCGATCGTCACCGCTGGCCCGTTCAGCGAGGTGTCGCAGTGGGCGTCCGCCTCCCAGTTGGTCCCGTAGGTGCCGTTCCCGTACACCTCGTTGCCGACCTCCCAGTAGCCGACCGAGTCGCCCGCCGCCGCCTGGGCCCACGCCGCCGCCAGGCTCGGGGTGCCGGTGCCGTAGTTCACGGTGATGACGGGCCGGGCGCTAGCGGCGTTCGCGGTCGTCATGAAGTCCGCGAAGCTCGTGTCCGGGGCCACGTACCCGCCGGCCGCCGCCGCCTCGGTCTGCCAGTTGTAGATGTCGGAATAGGAGCCGCCGGGGTAGCGCAGGGCGTTGATCCCGGCCGCCTTCAGCAGCGGCGGTATCGCGGCGTCGTTCATGTCGCCGTCGTACACGGCGGCGCCCAGGCCGATCGCCCCGGCCGGGATCGTCCCGAGCCCGGCGGTGGCGTTGACGGTGACGCTCGCGGCGGTCGCTTGCGCGCTCGCGGCCACGGCGGTCGCGGCCACGGCGGGCGTCGCCGCGAGCAGTCCGGCCCCCGGCAGCAAGGCGGCCACCAGCAGCAGCACGGATGCGATCGAGGCTCTCTTTGCGGCCATTGCCCAGTCCTCCCGGTATCACCTGACTGCCCTCATTAGCCGCGCCCGGGTGCCCCGTCGTCCACCGCGCCCGCAGGCGCGGTTTTCAGCGGAGGCAGGAACCGCAGGCCAGCGACTGGCGCCGGGGCAGCCGTGAAATGAAAGGGCGGATAACGGGCGCGGGCGGCCGGCCCGGCCGCCCTTGACATCGCGCCGTGCGCCGGGGACGTACTGCCCTTCTTCCAGGCGCCCGGCGCGGATGTCGAGGGCGGCCGCGAGCTCGCGGAGCGTGCCCGCGCCCTGCTTCTGCGCCAGGGCGACCGCGATCTGCGCGCAGGCGCGGGCGTCGCTGAGGGCCTCGTGGTAGCGGCCGGGTTCCACGCCGCACTCGGCGGCGACGAACGGCAGCCGGTAGGACGGCAGGCGGAGTGCCCGGCGGGCGAGAAGCATGGTGCACAGGAAGTCGAGGCGAGGCCAGGGGATGCTCCCGGCCGTGCACGCGTCCCGGAGCACGCCAACGTCGAAGGCGGCGTTGTGGGCGACCAGCAGGTCAGTCCCGACGTAGTGGGCGATCCAGCGGGCGACTCGCCGCCACGGCGGTGCCTTCGCCACCATCTCGGCGGTAATGCCGTGGATGGCGGTATTGAACCCGTCGAAGTGATCGTGGCCGGGGCCCGGGCGCACCAGCCCGCCGGACTGGCCCACGACCTGGCCGTCGCGGACCTTCACCATCCCGACCGAGCAGACCGAGGCCCGGTGCGAGTTCGCGGTCTCGAAGTCAATGGCGGTGAAGTCGAGCGTCACCGCGCCCAGGCCCGGGCCGGCTGGAGCGGGTACTGGCCGCTGAACTCGGCCGGCAGCGCGCTGGGCTGCTCGTCCTTGCGCCCGCCGGGCATGTAGGCCCGGCGCTTGACCCGCTCGCGCTCGGCCGCCAGCCAGGCCGCCCACGTCCGCTTGACCTGGTTCGCGACCGCCAGGGTGAGCTGCTCGGGCGTTTCGCCGTCAAGGGCCGCCTGGTCAAGCGGCGGCGGCACGGGCGGCAGCACCGGGTCGACGAGCTCGGCCGCCTTGCCCCGCTTGGTGGCGACGTACGCCGTGAACGCGGTCATGATCGTCTCCTGGGCGGCGACGGTCAGCTCCGCGAGCATGTCCAGGTCGCACGGCACCAGGCCCCAGCCGGCCAGGGCGGGATGATCACGCGGGGTTCGGTCGGTCAGGACCACGTACCGGTCGCAGGTCATGCTCCACGCGCGCCGGGGCGCGGCCTCATCCGCGAGGTCAAGGCGGACGGCGTTCGTGTGCCCGACCTCGGCGCTCACCCGCACGGCCGCCAGCGAGGTGAGCCACACGGTCAGGGCCTGGTCGCGCTCAGACAAGTCCACGGTGGCGAAGCCAAGCATCCATCCTCCAGGCGTGAGTAAATGGGTACTTAGCGTGTTCTACCAGAACCAAAGGACGTCCGCTGGCAGTTGCGGAGATGCCCGCTTCGGTAGCGACGGCAGCGCCATGTGTTTGGCTTTTGCGGCATCATAGTCCCGCAAAAGCCAAACACATATGAGCAGAGGCCCGGTCGCTAGGCGGAACCGCGGAGGATGAGCTGGGTGTCGAGGATGACGTGGGCGGGCTCGCGGCCGGGGTCGGCGATCTGGGCGAGGACCTCGCGCGCCATGCGGGCTCCCATGGCGTCGACCGGCTGGCGGACGGTGGTGAGCCGGGGGGCGGTCTGCGGGGCGGCGGGCAGGTCGTCGAAGCCGATGACGGCCACGTCGCGCGGCACGTGCCGGCCGAGCCGGCGCAGCGCGTGGAGGGCGCCCGCGGCCATGAGGTCGGAGGCGGCGAACACCGCGTCGATGGCAGGGCGGTGGTCGATCAGCCGCTGCAGCGCATGCTGCCCGGACATGGCGCTGAAGTCGCCGTAGGCGATCATGCCGGGATCGAGGATGCCAGCGGCAGCCATCGCCTTGCGGTATCCGAGCAGCCGGTCAACGCCCGCCGCCATGTCCGGCGGCCCCGCGATCGTCGCGACGGCCTTGCGCCCGCTGTCGAGCAGGTGGCGGACCGCCGCGCTGGCGCCGCCGACGTTGTCGGCGTCGACGTAGGAGAGCGCTGCGCCGCCGTCGGCTGGCCGCCCGCACAAGACAAGCGGAATGCCGAGGCTCTGGCAGTCAAAGTCATGCCGGTCGTGCATGGAGACGAATAGCGCGCCGTCCACGTGGCCGCTGCGCAGGTACCTGGTCACGGTGTGGTAATCGCGAGGTGAGGGCAACGTGAGCATGACGAGCTGTGAATCGGCGACCGAAAGCTCCTTGCTGACCGAGCGCAGCATGCGGGCGAAGAACGGGTCGGTGAAGACCTTGGCGGTTTCCTCGCCCATGACCAGCGCGACGGATTTCGCTCGCCCGCTGCTCGCGGCGCGGGTCCGGTTGCGCACGTACCCGAGCCGCGTCATCGCCTGCTCGACCTTTACCCTTGTCGGCGGCTTGACCTGGGCGGAGCCGTTCAGCACGCGCGACGCGGTCGCCAGCGAGACGCCGGCCAGGTGAGCGACGTCGGCGAGTGTCGGGAGTGCGGGCTGCCCCGGTACTGAATCTGCGAGCGTCACCGCGCCTTCTCCTCAGCCGATGTTCAGCGGGCTCCCTGCTGGTCCCCATGATGCTTTGATTTCGGTCATTTTGAAACGTCGCTGAAACATGCGCAATAGGCCGGCGCCGTTCGCGCATTACGAGAAACGGCGGGAATGTAAGTTTCAGTGGCGGTGGCGGCTGGTTGCTGGCTGAACGGGGCCGGCCCGCGCCGTCGCTGGGCAGGCCGCCACGCCCGGCGTACCGTCACGGCCCATGAGGCATTCCGCGGTCCGTGCCATGTTCCCCCTCATCGTGCTGCTGGCGGCCGGCCTCGGCGTGGGCGGCTGCAGCGCGGCCACTGCCACCACCACGGGCGCTGCCACCACCACGGGCGCTGCCACCGCCGCCAGCCCGGCCGCATCCGCCCACTCGAGCGCGCCGTTCACGGGACCGGTTGGTCCCGATCACGCCTGCGCCGCCGCGCTGCAAGCTGAGCAGGCCCTGCAGGCCCGGCAGGTCAAGGACCAGGCCAGTGAGTCCGCCATCGACCAGGACTTCACCAGCTTCGCCACCGCGCTCACCGCGTCGGCGGCCCGCGAGACCCGCCCGGCCGTGGCCAAGGCCATGACCACCCTGGCCGACGACTACACCGCGCTGGTCGAGTCGCAAAGTGGCGCGGCCCAGCTGCCGGGCATGACCACCGTGCAAGACGACGGGGCCGCCTTCGACCAGGCCTGCTTGTAATGGCGCGTCCGCCGGGGTCACGGTGACCCTGGGGGACGGGCTACTGGCCGGCTCCCCGGGCCGGTCACGGCCCGGGGAGCCGGTGCTCGCGCTAGGTGCAGGTGGTGCCGTTGACCTTGAATGAGGTGGGTGAGGTGTCGTTGCTGGTCCAGGAGCCTTGGAAGCCGTCGGTGATGCTGGCCCCGGAAGCGATGGCGCCGTTGTAGCTGGCGTTGGTGAGGGTGGCGTTCTGCCCGGTCTGGGAGAATCCGCCGTTGAAGTTGCTGGTGATCTTCTGATCGCCGGGGAAGGTGAAGGTGAGCGACCACGAGCTCAGCGCCGTGGTGCTGGTGTTGGCGATGGTCACCTGGGCGGTGAACCCGCCCGGCCAGTCGCTGTTCTTGGTGTAGGTGACATGGCAGGCACCACCACCGCCCCCGGCACTGCTGATCGTCCAGGTGAACGTGGCGCTGCCGGTGGCGCCGGTCGTGTCCTTGGCTGTCACGGTGACGGTGGAGCTGCCGGCGGTGGTGGGGGTGCCGGTGATGAGGCCGCTGGTGCTGATGGACAGGCCGGCGGGCAGGCTGGTGGCGGTGTAGGTGAGGGTCTGGCCGCTGGCGGAGTCGGTCGCGTGGACCTGGAGGCTGGCGGCGGTGCCGGTGGTGCCGGTCTGGGTGCCGGGGTTGGTCACCGTGACCGTGTTGCCGGCCGGTGTCCCGCCGATCGTCCAGTCGAAGTTGACCGAGGAGCCGCCGCTGCCGTCATTGACGGTCACGGTGGTGGTGTAGCTGCCCGCCATGGTCGGGCTGCCGGTGACCGCGCCGGTGGCGGAGCTGATCGACAGGCCGAGCGGCAGGTCGGTGGCGCTGTAGGTGAGGGTCTTGCCGGATGCCGAGTCGGTCGCGTGGACCTGGAGGCTGGCGGCGGTGCCCACGCTGCCGGCCTGGGTGCCGGGGTTGGTGACCGTGACCGTCGAGGTGGCGCTGGCGGGCGGGGACACCGTCGGGAACAGGAAGGCGAACGAGTCGAACGCCGTCGCGATGTCCGCCTCGGCCCAGAACCGGTGGTAGTTGAACACCGGGGCGGAGCCGCCGTTCAGGTAGGCCTGCACCTCGGGGTAGTCCGCGACGCTGGTGTACCACGGGCGGATGGACAGGAAGGTCTTGTCGGCCGAGCTGATCGTGCCGCCTGCGCTGGGGTAGCTGCCGGACCAGCCGGCGGGGATGTAGAGGCCCTCGTAGTTGGTGGTGTTGAAGGCCGAGGTGAAGTTGCTGTAGTCCGTCCGGGACTCGGGGGCCGAGAAGCCGAGCGAGTCGCCGTAGAACTGGTGGATGATGTCGATGATGTTCCGGGCGGCGGTCTGCGCGGCGGTGTTCCCGGACTTGGCCGCGTAGTACATGTACGTCTTGGCCAGCGACGCGGACACGCCCAGGTCAGCCGAGCACCCCGTCACCGAGACGTGCAGGCCGCTGTTGGCGGGCGGCTGCGACGCCGAGGACGTGCCCGTCGTCCAGTTCTCGCCCGGCTGGCCGGCCCAGTTGAGCGTCCCCGGCAGGCAGATCGCCCCGGTGGACGTGTTGAACGTGGCGACCGACTCGGCCCACGTCACCCACTTCGACAAGATCGCCCCGGCCTGGGCGTTGCCGGTCGCGTAGTAGTACTCCGCGACCCGCTCCATCGGCCAGGTCTGGTAGCCGAACCACTGGTTGGACGGCGGGTTGTGGTAGACGGGCTCGAAGTCGTAGTACATCCCGTCGAAGGTGGGATCGCCCGCCGGCGGCTTGGACACGTCGCCGAAGTTGCCGCCCCAGTTGTTGGTGACGCCGCCCGCGATCCCGCCCTCGGCCGACTGCAGCCACTGCATGAGGTTGAGCTGCGTGGTCAGGCTGGTCCCCCAGTCGGACTTGGCCGACGGGGACGCCGGGTCCAGGAACGAGGTGGTGGACAGGGCGAAGGCCGCCAGCGGGTTCTGGTAGCCCTCGTGGACCTCGGTGCCGCTGATCCGCCAGGACCAGGCGCCGGTGGTGGAGCCGCCGAACGCGTAGTACCAGGACAGCAGGTAGGTGTCCTCGTTCGCCTTGGACGTGCCCGCCGGGCAGGACACCGAGCCGCCGGCGCTGCAGGAGGCGCTGATCTGCTTGAAGTACTTGTCGAACATCGAGTAGCGCAGGAAGTCGCCCAGCTTGGCCGCGTCCGTCATGGTCGACGCGATCTGCGACTGGTTGCCCTGCGTGGTGGCGTACTGCTCGGCCCAGTAGGCGGCCTGGATGAGGCGCGCGTCGGCGTCGGGCGCGTCGGTGTACTTGTACTGGGCGGCGAAGCTGCCGCCGCCGTTGTTGAACAAGCCCAGGTAGCCCGAGCCGCTCTGGCCCTTCGCCAGGGTGTCCCAGTCCGGCTGCGGGACGGTGTCCCAGACCGACTCCTCCGAGCCGCGCTGGAAGGTGTTGATCCAGCTCGGGGTGGAGGTGCCGTCTTCCTGCTGGCCGAAGCCGTAGCGGTTGTCGGTGTCCATGATCCACATCGGCGTGTAGATGTTGCAGTTGCCGTACGTCGACTGGAGCTCGCTGTAGAGCGGGTCCGAGCCGACCGGGACCGAGGAGTTGAGGGCAACCGGGTAGTCGCTCGGCGAGGGCTCCTCCGGCCCGTAGGTCGCGGGCGAGGAGGCGTTGTAGCCGCTGCACCCGGGCTGGTTGGCGGCGTTCGGGATCATGTACTGCTGCATGTTGGACCAGGCGTTATTGAACGCGGTCCAGTCACCGCTGATGCGGCCGTAGTCGGCTGCCAGCCACACCCAGTAGCTGTAGGTCTCCGAGGTCGTCTCGTGGCCGTAGTCCGGGGCCTCCACGATGAGCTGCTCGACCGAGTGGTAGGGGATGCCGAGCGGGCTGAAGTAGCCGTTGGCCGGGTTCGTGATGTCGTTGTACAGGCTGAGGAACCACTGGTCGTACCCGGTCGCGGTCACCGCGGCGGTCACCCCGACCGAGGCGCTGCCCAGCCCGGCGGCGGTGGCCGTGACGGTCGAGTGGCTGCCGCCCTTAGCGGCCTTGCCCGGCGCCCGCGCGACCGTTACCTGCTGCGGCCGGTTCCAGTTCGCCGGGGTGAACGTGAGTGCCTGCCCCCCGGACAGCGCCGTCCCGGTGCCGCGATCGGTCAGGTGCACGGTGACGGGCTTGCTCGGCGCCGTCGAAAGCGTGACCCCGAACGAGGAGGCGTGCCCCTGGGCGACCGTCAGCGACGCCTGGTCGGCGACCACGCTGGGCTTCTCGACCGAGAAGGCGACCGGGTCGGAGGTGGTGCTCCCGTGGGCGTTGGCGGTCACCGCGGTCAGCGAGTAGTCGCCGGCCGGGACATGGTTCCAGTGCACCGTCCAGGGGGCCGACTTGGCCACGCCGACCAGCCGGTTAGTGGCCAGGCTGGTGCTCGCGTAGAACTTGATGGAGGTCACCGGGCTGCTGCTGAGGCCGTCCTTGACGGCGTCGCCGACCAGGAACGGGGCCGCCGCCAGGGTGATGTTCGTGCCCGGCGTGAACACCGTGCCGGGGGCCGGGCTGGTGATGGGCGAGCCGGCCGGCGGCCCGGCGTCGGTCTTGCTCGCGGTCGTCCGCGCGCTCCCGGCCGGGCTGGCCGGGGAGGCTGACGCGCTGCCGGTGGCGAGCAGCGCGCCCGCCACCAGGGCAGTGGCGGCCAGGACGGCCGCCAGCGCGCGCGAACGAGGTCGATGATTGCTCATCTGCATCTCCTCGAGGGGACAGTGTGAATTGCGGGATGGCGGCGAATAGCCGCCAATCAGGCTCGCAACGTAACCCTGGGTGCGACGGCTGGAAAGAGATGACCTTCATTGCCGGGGAAGCTCGCCCGGATTTCGTGAAACTCTCATGACGGGAAGCCGCCCACGCTGCTCAAAGGCCGTCCGGCTCGGCCCAGCCGACCTAGTCGCCATGGAACTTTCAGGCCCGGCCCGGCAATGTCCGGGGGAAATGCCCGGGTCCCTTGCGGGGGCAGCGTGGGAGTCCTTCACTGCATCCAGTTATCGGAAATTTCTCCGATAATTTTCGATGACAAGGAGGTCATGAGAAATGTGGCGATCCCGTCTGGCGGTAATACCGCTAGTGATCGGAACCCTGGTGACCGGCGCCCTGGTGGCCGGAAGCACGGCCGCCCGGGCGGCACTAGCGTCCGGAACGCCCCTGAAGACGCTGGCCGCCGCCGATGGCAGCCGGTACTTCGGCAGCGACATGACCGGGAACCTGCTCTCTAACTCAACGGTGACCCAGCTCCAGGCCCAGCAGTTCAACATGGTCACGCCGGGCAACGAGATGAAGTGGGACACGACCGAGCCGTCCAACGGCACGTTCAACTTCAGCCCGGGCGACCAGATCGTCTCCTACGCCAAGGCGAACGGCGAGCAGGTGCGCTGCCACAACCTGGTCTGGCAGAGCCAGCTTCCGTCCTGGGTGTCGTCCCTGCCCGCGAGCCAGGTCCAGGCGGCGATGGAGACCCACATCACGACCGAGGCGGGTCACTTCAAGGGCGAGTGCTACGCCTGGGACGTGGTCAACGAGCCGTTTAACGGCGACGGGTCGTTCGTGGCCGACCCGTTCTACAACGCGATGGGCAGCGCCTACATCGCCGACGCGCTGCGGACCGCCCACGCGGCCGACCCGAGCGCGAAGCTGTACCTGAACGACTACAGCATCGAGGGCGAGAACGCCAAGAGCAACGCGATGTACAGCCTGGCGCAGTCGCTGCTGGCCCAGGGCGTCCCGCTGAACGGCATCGGCTTCGAGAGCCACTTCATCCTCGGCCAGGTCCCGTCGGACATGGAAGCGAACATGCAGCGGTTCGCGAGCCTCGGCCTGGACGTCGCGGTCACCGAGCTGGACGACCGCATCACGCTCCCGGCCACCAGCGCCAACCTCACCCAGCAGGCCACCGACTTCGCCAGCGTGGTCAAGGACTGCCTGGGCGTCTCGCGCTGCGTCGGCGTGACCCAGTGGGCCGTCGGCGACGCCGACTCCTGGGTTCCCGGCACGTTCTCCGGCCAGGGCGCCGCCACCATGTTCGACCAGAACTACAGTGCCAAGCCCGCCTTCACCGCGGTGCAGAGCGCGCTGGCCGGATCCGCCGGCAGCCAGAACACGGTCACGGTGACCAACCCGGGCGCGCGGACCGGGACCGTCGGCACCGCCGCTAGCCTGCAGGTCACGGCGACAGACTCCGCCAGCGGCCAGACCCTCGCCTACACCGCGTCCGGCCTGCCCGCCGGGCTGGCGATCAGCACCAGCGGCCTCATCACGGGCACGCCGACCACGGCGGGCAGCAGCACGGTCACCGTGACCGCCAAGGATGCGACCGGGGCCTCCGGCAACGCGACGTTCACGTGGACGATCAGCGGCGGCGGAAGCACCGGCGGGGGCGGCGCCTGTCACGTCACCTACACCAAGAACAGCGAATGGCCCGGCGGGTTCACCGCCCAGGTGACCATCGCCAACACCAGCACCACGGCGCTGAGCTCGTGGTCGCTCACCTTCACCTTCCCCGGCGATCAGAAGATCACCAGCAACTTCAACGGCGGCTTCTCCCAGACCGGGCAGAACGCCACCTTGACCAACGCCAGCTATAACGGCGCCATCGCCCCCGGGGCCAGCATCACCGACGGCTTCCAGGGATCGTGGACCAGCAACGACGCCGCACCCACGTCGTTCAAGGTCAACGGCACCACCTGCGGCTAACGCCGCCCTGAGGTGCCCCCGGCTGGCTGGCCGCGATCAGCGGCCGCCGGCCGGGGCGCCCGGAGAGGCCGTCGTGTAGGCCTCCATCACGCCCTTGATCTCGGTGATGAACCGCTCGAAGGCGGCGAGGGTGCCCGGGGCGTACTGGTCCATCACCTCGTTCATGCGGGCCGTGAGCGGGTTGAAGTAGTGGTCGACCAGCTCGCTGACGCCCGCCGTGGCGCGCAGGGTGACCACCCGGCGGTCGGCGCTGTCGCGCAGCCGGACGATGTGCCCGGCCACTTCCAGGCGGTTCAGCAGCGATGAGGTGGCCCCGGTCGTCAGCCCGATGCGCTGGCTGAGCCCGGACTGCGTGAGCGGCGTGCCGCGGTCGTCCGCCATCAGGATCTCGACCAGCGCGGTGGCGTCGGTGGTGTGCAGTCCCGCCTGCGCCCCGAAGCTGCGGGCGAGCTCATGGAAGGCGTGGCCGTAGGCCCGCAGGTCCGCCAGCAGCCGCCTGCGCGTCTCGGCGTCGGCCTCGTCTGGCGCGACCGCGCCCTCGGGTCTGTTGATGCCTGGAGATTATCACGCCATGATTCCTTTACACGGTGTGATAATTTGATGGTGTAACTAATCTGGGCGGATGGAAGGACTCACCCATGACCGACCGCGGAGCCGGCGGGCGACGATGGCTGGGGCTGGTGGCCGTCGCCCTCGGGGTGGCGATGATCGTCGTCGACACGACGATCGTGAACGTGATCACCCCGTCGGTCATCGACGACCTGCACATCGACTCCACGCAGGCGCAATGGGTGCAGGAGTCGTACGCGATCAGCTTCGCGGCGCTGCTGCTGGTCTTCGGGCGGGCGGCCGACATCCTCGGGGCGCGCCGCGTCTTCACCGCCGGCGTGCTCGTCTTCGGCGCGACCAGCCTGCTGGCGGGCGTCGCGCCGTCCGGCGGCGTGCTCGTGGCGGCGCGGTTCGCGCAGGGCGCGGGCGGCGCCATGCTCCTGCCCACCTCCCTGTCCCTGCTCAACCAGGCGTTCAGCGGCCGGGAGCGCGGGCAGGCGTTCGCGATCTGGGGATCGACGATCGGCGCGGCGTCGGCAGTCGGCCCCGTCGTCGGCGGCTGGCTGGCGGGGCACGCGAGCTGGCGCTGGGCGTTCGGCATCAACATCCCGCTGGTCGTGGTGATCTTCGTCCTCACGCTGGCGTTCATCGACCCGTCGCCGCGCGTGCGCGGCCGCATCGACGTCGCCAGCTCGGTCCTGTCCGTCCTCGGGCTGGCGGCCCTGTCGTTCGGCCTCATCGAGGGCCGCACCTACGGGTGGATCACGAGCGCGAGCGCGTTCACGCTATTCGGGCTGAAGTGGGACAGTGGCCTGTCGCCGGCCTTCGTCGCGCTGGAAGGGGCGGTCGCCCTGCTGGCCATGTTCACGTGGTGGCAGGCCCGGCTGAGCCGCGACGGCGCCCGCGGCCAGCCGCTGATGGACACGCGCCTGTTCGCGATCGCGTCCTTCCGCAACGGCAACGTGGCCACGATGATCATCGGCCTGGGCCAGTTCGGGATCATCGCCGTCGTGCCCCTGTGGCTGCAGTTCGCCCTCGGCTACACGTCGCTGCAGGCCGGGTTCGCCTTGCTGCCGCTGGCCGGGGGCGCCTTCTTCGCCAGCGCCCTGAGCTTCGGCCTGGCCAAGCGGCTGTCGGCGCTGGCGCTCGTCCGCATCGGCCTGGTGGTCGAGGCGGCCGGCATCGCCGCGCTCGGCGCCGTCGCGGCGGCGACCTCCGCGTCGTGGTGGGCGATCTCCCTCCCGCTGTTCACCTACGGCGTCGGCGTCGGCTTCGCGACCGCCCAGGTGACGAACGTCGTGCTGGCGGACGTGCCGCCGGCCGAGGCCGGGCAGGGGTCCGGCATCCAGTCCACGTTCCGGCAACTGGGCTCGGCCCTGGGCATCGCGACGCTCACGACGATCTTCTACTCCCTGCTCGGCAGCGGGGTGCGCACCCGCCTAAAGGGCGAGCACCTGGCGCCGGGGCAGGTTGACCGGTACACGGCGGCGGTCACCGATTCGGCCGGCGCCGTGATCGGCGCCTTCGCGCGGAGCCCGGCGACCGCGGGCGCGGCCCGCGCCGCCCGCGACGCGATGGCGGACGGCATCGCCGCCAGCTCCTACGCCGCCGCCGGCCTGCTCGCCGTCGGCCTGCTCACGACCCTCCTCATCCCGCGGGCGGCCCCGGCCGCGCGGGATCGCGACCGCCCCGTGCGCCTCGATGAGGCGCTGGACCTCGGTCCCGCCGTGGCTGAGGCGCGCCCCGTCCCGAGGCCGCGCCCGGCCCGCCATTACCAGGGGCGGCACCGGGCCGGGCAGCAGGGGCAGGTCCCGGCCGGGCCGGGGCCGGCCGGCTGAGCGGTCAGCGGGCGCTCTCCGCGTACAGCCGGGCCGCCTCCAGGGTGGCCTGGCTGTTGGCGCTGAGCGCCGCCCGCACGTAGGCGACGGCATCCGCCACGCCAGCGCCCGGGCCGAGGACCGGCTCGATGCTCGCGGGGCTGACCGCGAACGTGTGCTGGGAGGAGGCCGTCACGCCGGCCTTGTCCCCGGTCACGGTCCAGTACCCGGTGTGCAGGCTCATCAGGGCCGGCCGGGTGACCTGCTTGTAGACGATGCGCTGGTGCGGGAAGGCCACGCGGTAGGACTTGGTGGCGTGCACCGAGCCGTCCTGGGACTTAGTGTCCATCTCCAGGACCTGCAGTCCCGGGACGTCCTCTCGCAGCCGCACCGCCACCACGTGCGGCAGCCGCTGGGGCCAGCGGTCGGCCTCGTTGATGAAGTCGTACACGTCCTCGGCGCGGCCGTTGATCCGGACGGCGTCCTCGAACGAGCAGATGGCCCCGGCCTGGTCGTGCCCCAGCTCGGCCTGCGCCTTCAGCGCCGCCAGCTCGGCCCGGGAGTTGCGGTCGACCGCCTGGTCAATCCACGCCAGCTGGCCGGCGTCCACGGCCTGGTAGTCGTGCGCCAGGTGGACGACGCACTCACCCGGCGAGAGCGCCTCGACCTGCCACGCGCCGCCCATGGCGGCCACGGGCGGGGCGCTGGCCTCTTGCCGGAAGTCGATCCGCAGCCGCTCGGGGTCCAGGGCACGGCCGGAGGTCCAGCTCTTGACCTCGCCGTTGGCCGTGGCCCAGATCCGGATGCGCTCAGCCTGGCCGCTCTGGCCGATCCGGTCGACGTGGATCGTCGGCGGGAAGATCCGCGGCCAGTTCGCCACGTCCGCCAGCAGGCGGTAAACGGCGTCGGCCGGGGCCGCGATCCGTACCTCGTGCGCGGCCTGATGCTGGTCAGATGCCACTGCGACCTCCTTGGTCGGGGAAGGGCGGGTCGGGTCAGAAGTTGCCGAGGCCGCCGCAGACGTTCATGGCCTGCGCGGTGATGGCGGCGGCGGCATCGGACGCCAGGTAGCCGACGAGGCCGGCCACCTCGTCCGGGGTGCAGTACCGGCCGAGCGGGATCTTCGCCTCGAACTTCGCCCGCACCGCGTCCGGGGTGGTGCCGTAGATGGCGGCGTAGTTCTGGCGGACGTGCTGGGCCATCGGCGTCTCGACGTAGCCGGGGCAGACGGCGTTGACGGTGATGCCGGCCGGCGCGAGCTCGTTGCCGAGCGCCTTGGTGAAGCCGACCACGCCGTGCTTGGAGGCCGAGTACGGCGCGCCGAGCACGACGCCCTGCTTGCCCGCCGTGGACGCGATGCTGATGATCCGCCCGCGGCTCCTGGCCGCCATGCCGCCGGCGTTCAGCACCTCGCGGGTCATCCGGAACACGCTGTTGAGGTTCGTGTCGATGATGTCGTCCCACGCCTCGTCGGTGATGCTCGCGGTGACCCCGCCGCCGGGGCGGCCCGCGTTGTTGACCAGGACGGCGACCGGCCCGAAGCGGCCCGTGGCCGCCTGGACGAAGGCCCGGACCGAGTCGGTGGACCGGACGTCGACCGTGGTGCCGGCCACGTCCAGCTGCTCGTCCAGCAGCTGCTTGACGGTCGCGGTGACGTTCTCCTGAGTCCGGGCGCCGATGTACACCCGGTGGCCGCGGGCGGCCAGGTGACGGGCGATGGCCAGCCCGATGCCGCTGGTGGCGCCGGTCACGATGGCGGCCGGCGGCTCGGTGGCGGTCATGCCGCGTCCCCGGCGGTGCGGACGGCCGCGAGGAAGGCGCGCGGCGTCGGGTAATCCGCGTCCGTGAGCTCGATTCCGTACTCGCGCTCGATCCAGCTGGCCGCCTCCAGCAGCGCCAGCGAGTCGTAGCCGAGCGCCTCGAACCGGGTGTCGAGGATGTCGCCGGTCAGGTCGACCCCGTCGGGGGTGCCGGAGGCCCGGCACAAGATGCGCACGAGGTCATCGATGCTGAAGCTGGCGGCGGTGATGGGCATGGCTGGCCGTCCTTTGGTGACAGAAGGGGTAAGGGGAGGTAAGGAGCCGTCCGCGTGGCCGCGGACGACCATGGCCGAGTTGAAGCCGCCCTGGCCCCGGGCCAGCACCAGCGCCGCGCGCAGCCGGGCGGCGCGCGGCTGGCCGACCACCAGGTCGAGGCCGTAGGAGTCATCGGGCTCGACGTTGACGGTGGGCGGGATCACGCCCTCCGCCATCGCCAGGAAGGCCGTCGCGAGGTCGAGGGCGGCCATGCCCGCGCACAGGCGGCCGGTCATGGTCTTGGGGGCGGTGACGGGGACGCCCCGGGGGCCGAAGGCCGCCGTGATCGCCGCCGCCTCATGGCGGTCGAGCTCCGGGTCGGCCGCGCCGTCGGCGAAGACGACGTCCACGTCCGCCGGAGCCAGCCCGGCGTCGGCGAGGGCCAGCTCGATGGCCTTGCCCAGCGCCGCCGGGGACCCGGGGCCGGGCCCGTCGAAGGTGGCCGCGTACCCGGCGATCTCGCCGTAGGCCCGCGCCCCCCGCGCCGCGGCGGACGCGGCCGGCTCGAGCACCAGGATCGCGCCGCCCTCCCCGGCGACGTAGCCGCCCGCCCGGTGGTCGAACGGGAGGTAGGCCCGCGTGGGCTCGGTGGCGGTGCTGAGCCGTCCGCTGGAGTGCAGGCCCACCCAGCCCCAGGGGCAGAGCGTGGCGTCCACCGCGCCCGTCACGATCAGGCTGGCTCCCCGGCGAACCTGCCGCCGGGCGTTCGCCACCGCGTCCAGGGCGCCCGCCTGGTCGCTGACGACCACGCCGCTGGGGCCCTTCATGCCGTTGCGGATGGAGATCTGGCCGGTGTTGACCGCGTAGAACCAGGCGAAGGACTGGTAGCCGCTGACGTGGCGGCTGCCCTTGCTCCACAGGTTCCGCAGCTCGCCCTGGCTGAACTCGAACCCGCCGGCCGAGCTGGCCGTGATCACCCCCATGCCGAACTCCGGCTGGCTGGCGGGCTCGATGCCCGCGTCCGCCAGCGCCCAGTCGGCGGCGACCAGCGACAGCCGGGTCACCCGGTCGGTCTGGGGCAGGAGCCGGCTCGGCAGGTGGGCCTCCGGGCTGAAGCCGGAGATCTCGCCCGCCAGCGTGGCCGGGTACTGGGCGGCGTCAAACCGGGTGACCGGGCCGATCGCGGCCTTGCCGGCCAGGGTGGCCGTCCAGAAGTCCCGGTGGCCGAGGCCGTTGGGCGACATCACGCCGAGCCCTGTCACGACGACCGGGACGGTCATGCGGCGCTCCCTTCCGGCTGGGCCAGCACCATCGCGCTCTGGAACCCGCCGAAGCCGCTGCCCACGGTCAGGACCGCGTCCACCCGGCCCTCCCGGGCGGTCAGCGGCACGTAGTCGAGGTCGCACTCGGGGTCGGGGGCGTGCAGGTTCGCGGTCGGCGGCACCACGTTGTTCCTGATCGCGAGGGTGGACGCCGCGATCTCGATCGAGCCGATCGCGCCCAGGGAGTGGCCGACCATCGACTTGATGGAGCTGACCGGCGTGCGGTACGCGTGATGGCCCAGGCTGGCCTTGAACGCGGCGGTCTCGTGCCGGTCGTTTTGCCGGGTGCCCGATCCGTGCGCGTTGACGTAGTCGATCGCGGTGGCGGCCAGCCGGGCCTGGCCCAGGGCGGCCCGGATCGCCTCGGCCATCTCCGCCCCGTCGGGCCGCAGGCCGGTCATGTGGTACGCGTTGCTGCGGGTGGCGTAGCCGGCGATCTCCGCGTAGACCCGGGCACCGCGCCGCCGCGCGGCCCGCAGTTCCTCCAGGACGAAGATCGCGGCGCCCTCGCCGAGGACGAACCCGTTGCGGGTGGCGTCGAACGGCCGGGAGGCCCGCGCGGGCTCGTCGTAGTCCGGTGTCGTCGCCTTGATCGCGTCGAAGCAGGCCATGGTGATCGGGGAGATCGGCGCGTCGGTCGCCCCGGTGATCGCGACGTCGGCGCTCCCCTCGCGGACGAGCTCGGCCGCGAGGCCAACCGAGTCGATTCCGGAGGTGCAGCCGGCCGACACCACGCTGCACGGGCCCTGCGCGCCCGTCGTCCGGGCGACCTCGGCCGCGAAGGAGCTCGGGACGAAGTAGTCATGGAAGAACGGGTCCGCGTAGGCGTGGTCGACCAGGTCCAGCCGGCCGTCGTCGCTGACCACGCGGTAGTCGGCGTCGAGCCGGGTCGTGGCCCCGACCGCGGTGCCGATGGTGACGCCGATCCGGTACGGGTCCAGCCGGCCCAGCTCGAGGCCGCTGTCGGCGACGGCACCACGGGCGGCGACCACCGCGAACTGGGCGGCGCGGTCCATCCGGCGGACCTCCCGCGGAGTCAGGCCATGGGCATACGGGTCGAAGTCGATCTCCGCCGCTACCCGGGACCGGAACGGGGCCGGGTCGAAGAAGGTGATGGCCCGGGTCGCCGTCCGCCCCGCGCTGAGCAGTTCCCAGAACCGGCCGGTCCCGACGCCGCCCGGGGCCAGCACCTCCATGCCGGTGATGACGACGCGGCGGCCGCTCATTGCCCTTCCTCCCATTGATAGAAGCGGGTCGCCACCGAGTCGGTCGGGACGGTCCACGCGCGCGGCTCGTACGGCGGGATGATGGCCATCAGCTCCTGGCAGGCCTTGATGAAGCGCGGGTCGGCCTCCAGCCACGCCTGGTCGATCAGCTCCGTGCCGCTCGGTTGCGTGAAGTGCTGGACGTGCAGGTAAACGTCACGGCAGAGGTAGAGCTGCCGCCGCCGGGTGCCCATCTTGCCCGGGAAGTCCGTGCTGTCGAGCTCGCTGAATACCTGGCAGACCTCCGCCGTCCGCGCCTCGTCCATCCGGCCCACGATGACCGTGCTGTAAAGGGCGGTGCTGGTTACGGCCGGGGTGGTCGCGGCCGGCCTTCCCGCCCACGTGTAGAAGCGCGTGGCGTGCGCGTCGAAAGGGGAATAGGCCGTGCCGGGCTGAAAGACGGTGCCTTCCCCGGGTTCGTGATCGAAGTCCTGGACGTGGATCAGCAGGTCATTGAACGTGAAAAGCTGTCGTCGCCGGACGCCGAGGTGCCGGCTCATGCCCGATTCGTCGAATTCCCCGAACAGGCGGCCGGCTTCGGCGGGCGAAAAGGGTCCGATCCTACTCAGGTTCACGGTTGTGTGCATATTTTCCTGCCTGACGCCTCTATCCTGACGGCCGGACTCGCACAATGATGTCAGGCGGCCTGGCGGCCGCTCAAGGAAATTGAGACAAGCTTTCCTTCCTCTTTCCGGGTAAACCGCGATTACCGCAGGACTTGGCCAGGGGCACGTCAGGTAAATGTCAAGTCGCGGTCGGCGGATCGCCCGGCCCGCCTCCCGGGATCATGAAGCCGACTCCCCGGACGGTCGCGATCACCGTCCCGTTCCCCAGCTTGCCGCGAAGGCTGCTGACATGGGTGTCGATGGTCCGCTGGGACCAGGAATCGCCCCAGATCTCGCGAATGATGGCCCGGCGGGTGACGACCGTTCCCTGCCGTCCGGCCAGCATGTGCAGCAGGTCGAATTCCTTCCTCGTCAGCGTGACCCGCTGGCCGTTGAAGATCACCTCACGGGCGCTGGCGTCGATCCGCAGCGGCCCGCACTCGATGGTCCGGGGCCGGGCGGCCCGCGGCCGGGCGCGCCGCATGACCGCCTCGATGCGGGCCAGCAGCTCCCGGAGCCCGTACGGCTTGACGAGGCAGTCATCGGCCCCGGCCTGCAGCCCGAGGACCGTGTCGAGCTCGGACCGGCGGCTGGTGAGCGCGATGATGGGGGTGTCGCGGACCGAGCGGATGGCGCGGCAGACCTCCAGGCCGTCCAGGTCCGCCAGCTCGAAGTCAAGCAGGATGAGGTCAGCCTGGTCGTCCGCCTCCAGGGCGGCCTCGCCCGAGGCGGCGCCCTGGACCTCAATCCCGTTCCGCTCCAGGTTCCGCCGCAGGTCCTCCCGGCCCCGCTCATCGCTGTCAATGACGAGGATCCGCCAGGACCTCGGCGTTCCCGGGGAGGCAGCTGGCCGCGCGAGCCCTTCTGTCATCGTGTCCGGATTTCTGGTCGCGGCGCTAGCGAGGCCGCACGGCGGTCGCGATCGGAAGGGCGCCGCCGGCGTTGCGGGATATCCCCGTGACGACCAGCCCGGCCTCGGCCGCCTGCGCGCGGAACTCCTGCTCGCTGGTGAAGTTGAGGTACCGGGGCTGCAGGATGTCGCCGAACACGGCCATGTCGCGGCGCAGGTCAGCCTCCCCGATGCCGTACCTGGCCCAGGCGGCCGCGTGCGCGGGCTGCGCCCACGGCGGCGGGGGCGGCGCCGGGATGAAGCTGACCAGCAGCTTCCCGCCCGGGCGGAGCGCCTGGCGGAAGTTGCGGTACAGCCCGACCAGCCGGTCGCGGTCCGGCTCGTACATGTTGAGGCCGTTGCTCACCAGCAGGTCGGCCTCCGAGTCCAGCCCTAGCTGCCAGGCGTCGCGCACGAGGAACTGGCAGTGCTCGCTCATCCCTCGCCGGGCGGCGTTCTTCGCGGCCAGGTCCACCGACTCCGCGTCAATGTCCACGCCGATGAGCCGCAGGCCGGCGACATCCGCGTAGTCCTGGCTGAGCAGGTCGTCCATGACCCCGCAGGGCACTGAGGCGAGCACCGCTCCGCTGGCGGCCTCCCGGGCGATCAGCGCCCGGAAGCGCTGGAAGCGCTCCCTGATCCCGGCCAGGAGCGAGCGGTTCAGCAGCCAGTGCTCCAGCGCGGTGGCGGTCGGGTCGCCGGGCTGGTACCGGAATACATAGGAAGTCCAGTACCCGTTCAGGCCGGCGTTGTGGAGCAGGAACCGCCCGAGCTCGAACTCCTGCAGCCCGGCCAGGAGCGCCAGCTCCTCGTCCAGCGGCAGGAGCAGCCCGGTGGCCGCGCGCAGGCGCTGCTCGGTTCCCGCCGCCAGGCGCGCCGTGGCCGCACCCGGCGGGACGTTGCTTCCAGTGTGGTGCGAAAGGCTGGCTCCCATCGGCCACGCTCCTTCCTGCCGTTCTAGCCGGCTTGTCTCCCGGTCGCGAGCATGGCGCTGAGGCCGCTCCCGGTGCGCCACGTATTGCGCAGTGACAGTTCGCTGAGGCGCCAGCCCTGGCTGGTGCGCGCCGCGACCGCCTCGATCACCCCGCCGGCCAGGAAGTGCGCTTCCAGCCCGTTGGGATCGCGCTCCGCGTCGGCCCACAGGTGCATGGCGATCAGGTTGGCCCGCAGCCGGGCGCTGTCGCCGTCGAGGTCGATGACGTGGTCGGAGCTGACATGGTGCGTTGCCCGGAAGCGGGCGAAGCTCATCCCCTGGGCGGTCGCGATGGCCGCGGGGCCGACCAGCGAGGTGCCGTTGGGCCGCGTCAGCCGGGCTCTGGCGGTGAACACTGCCTCCATCGCCGGGCGGTCGATGCGCCGGTCGTCGATCACGGCGTAGTACCGGCTGACCAGGCTGGTGATCTCGGCCTGGTCAGCCAGTCCCGAGGCGGCCGGCAGCGGCCGGGCCGGGTCCGTCAGCACTGCGGCGGTACCGCGCTCGAACCGTAGTGATGGGGGTAAAGGGCCCGGTGATTGCCGGTGTAGTCGGCCTGGACCTTGTAGTAGCGGCCGCGAGGCCCGTAGGTGGTGTACAGGATAAAGTCGCGGGCGGCGCTATCCAGCATGGGGGCGTGGTCCGCGAATTCCTTGAGGAGCGGATGGTAGTGCGTAGGGAACTCGGCCGCGGTGCACATAATGGGGAAGCACAGGCGGAGGATATCGGGGGAGTCCCATTTAAAAGTCTGGTAGAGGTTGAAGGCCCGCGCGTTCCGCTGGAGCTCCTCGCCGGGCGGGAGCGGGAAGCCCAGGCCGGCCAGGATGTCCTCGACCTGCGCGGCGGTGAGGGTGCCGGGCGGGAAGACCGGGCCGTAGAGGTTGATGGTGTGGCTCGTGAAGTCAAGGCCGATCAGCCCGACCCGGTCCATCCCGGCCCGGTCGAAGTGCGCGCGGGCGGCCGTGACGGCCGGGGGCAGGTCGGGCAGGGACATGAGGTCGGCGAGGGGAACTCGCTCCGGGAACGCCAGCCAGACCTTGTCGGCCACGCCCTTGACGGAGGTATCGACCCCCCATCCGCCCACGGCGAACCGGCGCTCGATCTGGTCGGCCAGGCGCTCGATCGGGTGCCCCTGGTAGGCCAGCAGCCCCGCCTCGCGCAGCCGGGGGATCGGCGGGACCCTGGTGTAGCCGAGGCGAAGGTTCACGTCCCGGCTGCCGGCGGGCTTGGTGGTGGTGCGTATTCCCACCCAGAAGTCAGTGGTGAAAAGGTCGGTTAGCGGGGCGATTACCCGGTCGACGGCGGGAGCGTCGAAAGGGACGCCGGCGATATCGGCATAACGGCGCAGATCGGACCGTAGCAGGCCAAGGTCGATCGGCTGGGTAGCGGGAGCGGTCATGGTAACCTCCATTGGCGCATCTGCGAATATGGTAGCCGACCGTAACGCCGTGAGCTGGGGAATCAATTGCTAATCCGTGAATCCCCGATTTGCGGTGCCCGGCCGTACCGATTTGCGTGAGTGCATGTAAACGGTCGCGATAAATCCGTCAACGGGCCCGTTAGCGGATTTGCCGGCGCGGGCCGCGCCCGGCTCCGGTCCCGGCGGCCGGTAGGGTCGCTCGGGTGGACCTGGACGACGTGCACCATGACGGGGGGCGCCTTGACGACGGGCGCCTTGACGACGGGCGCCTTAACGACGCTGCCGCCCGGCTCGGGGTTCCCCTGGCGGAAGTCGAGCGCGTGCACCAGCTGGCGGCCGGCCGGCCCTCGGCCCCGTTGCCCGCCCGGGCCGACGCGCCCGCGATCCTCAGCCGGCTGGCCGTGCAGGCAGACGACGCGGCCGAGATCATGGCCGGCTGGCCCGAGGCCGGCTCCGCGGCGTGGACGCCGGAGCTGCGCTGGCTCCTGGACCGCTCGATCGCCCTGGTCCGGGCCGATCTCGGCGGCTCCGGGTGGCTGTCGCCGGGCCCGGAGCTGCCGCGCGAGCGCGGCCCCGCCTGGCGGCACCTGTACGCGTACGCCTACCTGGCGCTGGTGGACGTCGTGCGCGGATACCACCGCGACCACGGCATCGCCGGCGCCGTGTCCTGGGCCACCCTCGCCGACCTGGGCCGCAACCTCGCCGTGGACCGGCGGATGGACCGCGAGGGCTGGCCGGTCATGCAAAGCTGGCTGACGCTGCACGCGCGCGGCGGCGTCTACGAGCTGGGGCGCCTGCACCACCAGCGCGGCGGCGCAGCCATCGACCTGCACGTCCCCGAGGCGGGGCCGATCACCCCGCGGGCAGTCGACGCCTCGCTCGATGCGGCCCGCGCCTTCTTCCCCCGCCACTTCCCCGGCGAGCGCTACCCGGAGTTCGCCTGCGGCTCGTGGCTGCTGGACCCGCAGCTGCTGGAGTACCTGCCGCCGGGCTCCAACATCGCCCGCTTCCAGCGCCGGTTCGAGCTGGAGCCGTACACCGAGCCGGAGGGCCTGGACTGCGACGTGGAGGTGCTGCGGTTCGTGTTCCGCACCCTGACCACGCCGCTGGACCGGCTGCCGCGCCGCACCGCGCTCCAGCGGGCGATCATCGACCACCTGCGGGCCGGCCGCCACTGGCACTGGCGCCGCGGCCGCTTCCCGTTCTAGCGGCGGCCCCGGCCCTGTCACGAGCGGGACCGGGGGCGCCGCTACCTGGCAGTGGTCAGGAGGAGTACGTGGTGGTGCACACCGCGCCGTTGAGGGTGAAGGTCCTTGGCGAGGGATAGGCGCCGGACTGGCTGCCGACGAAGCCGATGCTGACCGTGTTGCCGCCGCCCGGGGCGAGGTAGGCGTCCCAGTCCAGCGGGGTGACGTTCACGCTCGCGCCGTTCTCGGCCTAGTTCGCGTTCCAGGTGCTGGCGGAGACGGGCTCGGTCGCGCTGGGGAAGCTGAAGGCCAGCGTCCAGCCGACAGCCGCCGTCGGCCACGCGTCGGGGGGATGAGGGGCAGGTGCATGAGCTTCCTCGCGGGGGTGCGGCCGGGGCCAGGATCGCTGCCATGCGCTTGTGTTTTCTGAGCACTAGCGTGGTCCCCTTTGTCTGGTGATTCGGCAGGCCGGAGCGGTCATGAATACCAGCGTGCCGGCCTTGGCCTGGTGCCGCCGCGCCTGCGGGCGCAGCTCCGTTACCTCGATGATCTCCCCGCTTTCGGGGTCAACGCGCAGCTCCGCCCCGGCCACCCCGCCGCCCACGTCAACCGTCGCGTCGCCGGCCGCCCCGTCGGCAACCTCGGCCAGCACCGGGTCCGCCAGCCGGTCGACCAGGCGCACCGGGAATCCGCCGCTGCGCAGCGGCACCGTGCACCACAGCCGCCAGGAGCCGCCCGGCAGCGGGATCAAGTCAGCCATGGGGAACGCTCCCTTCGTCCGGCGCGCTCAAGTGCTTACCAGGATGTTGCCACGACTTGCCAAGATTGGCAAGTCGTGCGGCGCGGCCGGCGGCGATCCTTCGGCTGCGCGAGCCTGGCTCCCGGCCCCCGCGTGGGCGATAGTGGAGGTCGCCCGCCCCGGCCGGGGGCTGAGCAGCTCGGCCGCGACGGCGACGGCGAGCCGCCCGGCGGCAGGCTCAGTGGCGGTATCGGCGACAGCACCTCGCCCGTCCCCCAGGCTGGCCCGCAGCCGCTTGGCCAGCGCGGCCAGGGCGTTGCCGGTGCTGGCGGGCGGCTCGCTGCCCCACAGCGCGTCGAGTGCCCTCAGAAGCGCTTAGGCGTGGCTGATGGCCAGGCTGTAGAACTTGACCTTCGCGCCGTTGGTGGTACTGCTGGACGCGGTCTGGTTGTAGTCGCCGGCCTTGAAGTACATGGCGTAGGCGTCGAAGGAGGACGGAATGGCGTAGCTGGTCTTGCTCCCGTTGACGGTCAGGTTCACCGTGCCCCCGCTGACGTTGATGACGTACGTCCAGTGGGCGCCCAGGGCCACGTTGGTGATGTAGTGCAGGGCCTGCCCGCCGCTGGGCGAGTTCTCGGTGCCGAGGTAGATGTTGCCGTTGCTGTGGTAATAGAGCTCGACGAGCGGCTTGGTCGACGAGCCGCCGGTGCCCAGGTGGACCTGGCCGACGCAGACGTTCGAGGTCACCGACACCACGCGCAGCTCGGCGCTGAGCGTGCTGTTGCCGGACAGGGACCAGTTCGCCGCGCTGCCGTTGCTGTTCATCTCCCGCAGCTCGCTGCGGGGGTAGTCGGAGTTCGGCGTGGTCACGCCGGACTCCGGGTCCCAGAAGGTCATGGACCCGTCGGTCTTGTCGGTCCAGAAGTAGGCCGGGTTCTGGTACCCGCTGGCCCCCTTGAGCTGGGACGGCAGGATCGTCGTGGGGGAGCCGGGGGAGCCGATCGGGAGCTGGAGCTCCCAGGCCGAGAGGTTGAAGTTCCCGCCGGGGGCGACGCCGGGGTCGAGCGCGGTGGCGCCCCTCGCGCTGCTGCCGACGAGGCCGAGCGTGCCGACGATGGCCGCGGTGGCGGCGATGGCGATCACGGACCTTCTCATGGGGGCTGCCCTCCTGGTCGTTCTCATTTGTAAAGAAGGTTAACTAATAACCTTCTTTACAATAAAGCAGCCCTCTGGTGATTTGTCAATGATTACGTTCGAGAGAGTGCCTACCTGTTGGTATCCGCGGCCAGCCAGGCGACGGTGCTCACGGGGGAACGGCGAAGCGAGGCGTTGTCACGCTTCAGGGGCGCGGCCGTTCCTTGACGCCGCCGACCGTCCCGCTGACAGGATGCTCAGCCTTGGCGCCCCATGCCTCGTCCGGATCGAACGGGACCGCGATGACCGCGCTGCCACCGGGACCGGCAGTGATGACGGCCTCGAACCGCTGAGTGCGCATGACCTCATCCTGACACGACTAGGCCTCCGGTACTCAGATGTGAGCTTGGTCGTTCACACCTATACCGGAGGCCTTATCACGTCACGGGCAGGGCGGGGCGGTAGCGTCCTGGGGCTGCTAGCGGCGCAGCGCGAGGACGACGACGACGATAATCACGATGAGCACTACCGTGCCTATGCCGATATACATTGTCTACTCCTCAAATCGGTTATCCTCACGACCCCTGCTACCCAGGCGGAGGAATCCAAACGGCCGGGATGACCTGGCGACGGCATCGTCGCCTAGACGCGGGGACGGATGCTGGTTCACTCACGACCGAAGTCGCAGCTGCCCCGGCGTCGCGCGTACTTCGCCGCGGCCGGCGGCACTGCGGCCTGGTTGGATGCTGTCATGCAGAACGAGCAGGTCCCGGATGGGGCGGACAGGCTGGTCATCCGCTCTATGGCGCCGGGTGACGGCGGCGAGGTGCTGGCGATATACCAGGCCGGGCTGGACGGCGGCCAGGCCAGCTTCGAGACGGCCGCGCCGGGATGGGAGGCGTTCGACGCGGCGAAGCTGCCCGGGCACCGGCTCGTCGCCGCCGATGCCGTAGCCGGCGGGGTGCTGGGCTGGGTGGCGGTGTCGGCCACGTCCGAGCGCGCGGTGTACGCGGGGGTGGTGGAGCACAGCGTGTACGTGGCGCCCGGTCATCGAGGGCGCGGGGTCGGGTCGGCCCTGCTGGCGGCGCTCATTGCCTCGACGGAGCGGGCGGGGATCTGGACGATCCAGAGCAGCCTGTTCCCGGAGAACACGGCCAGCCTGCGGCTGCACGAGCGGGCCGGGTTCCGGGTGGTCGGGACCCGCGAGCGGGTCGGCCGGCATCACGGCCAGTGGCGGGACACGGTCCTCATCGAGCGGCGGAGCAGGCTGGCTGGCCTGGGCTGACGCGGAGCATGTCGCCGAGCGCGGTGATGGCCTCGGGGACGATCCGGTAGTAGGCCCACTTGCCGCGCTGGTCGCGGGTCACCAGGCCGGCCTCGGCCAGCAGCCGCATGTGGTGGGAGACGGTGGGCTGGGACAGGCCGAGGGGCGCGGTCAGGTCGCAGATGCAGGCCTCGCCGCCGTCGGCGGCGGCGATCAGGGACAGCAGCCGGACCCGGTGCCGGTCGGCGAGCGCCCGGAACGCGCGGGCCACCCGCTCGGCCGCGTCCTCGTCCAGGACGCCGCCGGTGAGCGGCGAGCAGCGGGCGCCGGGGAGGGGGAGGGTCACGTCCGGCATGCCTCAATCCTGTCACATCAATTGACAGAGCTCGATGCATCGAAGATAGTCGATGCATCGAGCTTCTTCGTGTCGAGGTGACGACGTGACCGGCCCGCCTGTTCCCCTGGCTCGCCGCCTGGCGGCCGAGCTGCTCGGCAGCGCCTTCCTCGCCGCCATCGTGATCGGCTCCGGGATCGCCGCCCAGCGGCTGTCCCCGTCCGACACCGGGCTGGAGCTGCTGGAGAACTCCGCCGCGACTGCCGCCGGGCTGTTCGCGATCATCGTGATGTTCGGGCCGGTGTCCGGGGCGCACTTCAACCCGGTGGTCTCCCTCGCCGACGCGGCCCTCGGCGGCCTGCCGTGGCGGGACGCGCTCGCCTACCTGCCCGCCCAGGTCGCCGGGTGCGTGGCCGGGGCGGTCGGGGCGAACCTGATGTTCGGGGACGCCGCTATCTCGATCTCGGTGAAGCACCGGGCCACCGGGGCGCACGCGCTGTCAGAGGTCATCGCCACCGCCGGCCTGCTCCTGGTCATCTTCGCCCTGGCCCGCAGCGGCCGGGCCGCCAGTGCCCCGGCGGCGGTCGGCGCCTACATCGGGGCGGCCTACTGGTTCACCGCCTCCACCAGCTTCGCCAACCCCGCGATCACCGTCGGCCGGATGCTGTCGAACAGCTTCGCCGGGATCGCGCCATCATCGGCCCCGCTGTTCATCGCCGCCCAGGCCGGCGGCGGGATCGCCGGGGTCCTCATCATCAGGTTCCTGTACCCGGCCCTGACGCCGGCCGACGCCGCCCGCGTCGTCATCCCTCATGGGGCCGACGACGCGGAGCGTGCCAGCCAGGCCAGCCGGGTCCCCAGTGACGGGAGGTAACTGGCCTTGCCCATTGCTGCCGTCGGGGGCCCGTCGGCCATTGCCGCTTTCTCTGCGTTCGCCATGTCTTGGTGATCGTCGTATTCCACGTGCGGGATGATCGCGAAGTCAACGAGCCCCGCTCCCTCGGCCGTGACCAGGGTCATGGTGAATTCTCCCTCCGGCCCTGGTCCGGGACGGTCGGCCGGCCCTGGCCGCGCTGCACAGCGCGAGCCTGGGCCGTACCTACACCGCCTCCCTCGGCGCGGGGGCGTTCCTCGACGGCGCGCCGATCGCGCCGTCCGCGAAAACCAGCCTGGCGGTGGCCCTGGTCGGCACCAGCCACCCGCCGTTCGTCGCCGCGCAGCCCGCGGCGGTGGCCGCGACCGGGCGCGCCGTGTCCGTGCTCCTGCCCGCTGTGGGCGCGCACCGCAACCTGGGCCCGACCTCCTGGCAGGTGGCCGATGTCGCCTCCGGGCGGCTGGTCGTACCGACATGGACGGCGGGCCCTGGCGCGCCGACTCGGCCGGATTCCTGGCCGCCCCGGCCCGGCTGCACGGGCAACTTCTGGAACTTTTCGCGAAGGCGCGCTCCTAGGAACACGGGAACCAGGGAGAGCGATCCATCCACGATTGCCCGGAGAGCCATCCGGCGAGGGGCTGACGGGGCGGGGCAAGCGCCCCGTCAGCCGCCCGGTAGATGCTCAGGCGGTCGGCACCACGGCGATGGCGTTGATGATCGGCTGAGCGGCCGAGCCCTGCAGGAACTGGATGGTGATGTCCCCGCTGGCGTCGGCGGTCTCGCTGAAGTCCTCTTCCACGCCGATGTACGTGCCATCGCCGCCCGCGTTGCCGGCGGCCTGCACGATGTCGAAGTTCTGCAATACCGCGGTACTGCTGATATCGACGTTGAAAACGCGCTGCCCGACTTGCGTGTGCTGCCAGTCCAGGAAGTACAGGCGCACCTGGTAACCGGCTGCCGGGGTTAGATCGGGAATCACATAGGTCGACGGAAGAGTCCGGTAAGTATTCCAGTCATTCTGCGGAATGGGATGGGCGACGGTCCTCGCGAAGGTGATGAAGCCGTTCGACCCGGACGTGTTCGTCCCAGCCGATCCGCCGCTGTAGTACTCGTCCGCGACGAATCCGCTGGCGGCCGAGCCGCTACCGTAGACGAGGACGTTGACGAGTGACCACCAGTTCGTCCGGACGCCCACCTCGAGCACGACCCGAATGTAGCGCGCCGTCTGCGGGGCGAAGTTCGCGGTCTCCGGCGAGCCGGTGCCGGTGCCGTTGTAAATGCTCGTGAAGGTCGTGCCGTTGTTGGATACCTGGACCTGATAGGCACGGGCGTAGTCCTGGTTGAAGCCGCCGGAGTCCAGGCTGATCTCGTCGAAGCTCCGCGCCGAGCCCATGTCCACCTGCCACCACATGCCGAAGGCCTGGTCGGCGTCGGAACTGTAGCGGGCACCGGTGTTCCCGCTGATCGCGTTCTGCGGGGCATCGCCGGGGGCTGAGCTGGTGCTGGAGGTCGCCACCCAGCCAGTCTCGGCCAGCGGTGCGCCGGCGACGTTGACGCTCCCGCCGTCGCCGCTACCGCCTGAGTCGACGGATACGCCGGACGCGTTCACGGCCACCGGCGTGAGCGCGATGGCATTGACCAGGGGCACGCCGGCCGACCCGGGGAGGAGCTGGATGGTGATGTCCCCGCTGGCGTCGGCGGTCTCGTTGAAGTTCTCCTCCACGCCGATGTACGTGCCATCGCCGCCCGCGTTGCCGGCGGCCTGGACGATGTCGAAGTTCTCCAGGACGGGGGTGCCGTTGATGTCGGCGTCGAAGACGCGCTGGCCGACCTGAGTGTTCTGCCAGTCCAGGAAGTACAGGCGCACCTGGTACTCGCCGCCCACCGAAAGGCCGGGGACCTGGTACGTGAAGGACCCGGACCGGTACGTGTTCCAGTCGGCTTGCGGGATGGGGCTGGCGACAGTCGAGAAGGTGGTGAAGCCATTTGAGCCCGAGGAGTTCGTGCCCGCCGAGCCGCCGCTGTAGTACTCGTCCGCGGCGAAGGCCGCTCCGTCGCCCGAGCCGCCCGCGTCGATCGATGCGCCCTGCGCGCTCGGCGCGTCGGCGAAGGCCTTAGCGGCGAATCCACCCGAGCCGGCCTCCAGCCCGATGAGGGCAAGAGCGAACGCGAGGAGCAGCACGAGTGACTTCTTGTGCAGGCGGCTATGCCTGAGTATTCCGCTACGCTTCCACATTCGATCAACGTAGCCCGGGCATAGGCTGCCCGCAAGACTTTCACCTGGTCCCGGAACGGCAATAATTTCAATGTCACGGTGAATCTATTTTAATCTGTGCTCGCACGTAAGTATCCGGAATGGAGTGCCACGAGCGGGCTGTGGTGCCGGGCCGCCCCCTGGGGCCAGGGGATGGCCAGGGGAGTCAAATGACTGATACTGGCCAGCGCTCATCGTGCTCGACTGGAAGCGGAAACCACCGAGCGTTCCTGCTCCTGACGGCGAGGATGAGAACCACGATGTCGAGAATGAGAATGACCGCCAGCGTGATCGGCGCGGGCCTGGTGACCGCGGGCCTGACCGTCGCCGCAGTCGGCGGGGGCAGCGGCCCGGCCGGGGCGGCCACGCGGCCGGGGGTGGCCGCCACCATGGCCGGGAGCATGGCTCCGTTCGTCCGTGACGCTCGCTCCATCGGCAGCGTTCCCGCCGCCGAGCGGCTGACCATTCAGCTGTGGCTGCGGCCTCAGATAGCCGAGGCCACCCAGTTCGCCCAGGCGGTCAGTACCCCGGGTAGCTCCCAGTTCCACCAATACCTGAGCCCGGACGCCTATGCCGCCCGCTTCGGGGCGACCCGGGCTGACGCCACCGCCGTCGAGGCGTGGCTGCGGGCCAGCGGCTTCACCGCGGTCAGCGCGGACTCAGGGCGCTCCTACGTACGGGCCACCGCCCCCGCGTCGGTCGTCAGCCAGGCATTCGCAGTGCGGTTGAGGCTCTATCAGCCGACGGCGGTCGCCAGCGCGGGCGGGTACGCCCTGCGGTCCAACGACCGCCCCGTCACCCTGCCCGCGACGCTGGCCTCCCTCGTGCTCGGCGTGACCGGGCTGGACAACGCCGCCCCGGCCGCCCCGGCCATCCAGCCGGCCAGCACGACCCCGGCGGAAGCGGGAGCCACCGCGCCACCGCAGGCCGCATGCTCGGCGTACTTCGCCCAGCACCTGCAAGGCGGGCTGCCGGAGTACCTCGGCCGGACCTCCTTCCCGACGCCAGTGTGCGGCTACTCCGCCCGGCAGCTGCGGACGGCCTACGGGGCCAGCCTCACCAGCACCGGCCAGGGCCAGACCATCGCCCTGGTCGAGCTGGCCCCGCCGGGCTCCAGCGACCTGCTCGCGCTGCAGGACTACGCCAGGGTCAGCGGCCTGCCCGCGCCGTCCAGGCAGCGGTTCGCGCAACGGTCGGCCGGCACCCCCTGCACCAGCGCGTCCGACCTCAGCCAGCCGGCTGCCGCCAGTGCCGCGCCCGGCGACACCGCGCCCGGCAGTGCCGACATCGAGGAGCAGATGGACATCGAGGCGGCGTACGCGATGGCGCCGGGCGCGAGCGAGCTCGTGATCGCCGGCGTGAGCTGCGGCGGCATTGATCCCGTGTCGCAGGGCCTGCTCGACGCCGACCAGGCCGTGCTGGACGGCACTGGCCATCACCCGCTGGCGTCGATCACATCCAATTCCTGGGAAAGCGGTCCCGAGGGCCAGCCCGCGTCGGAGACCACGATCGAGCACGCCACCCTGCTGCAGGCGGTAGCCGAGGGCGTCGGCATGTACTTCGCCTCGGGTGACTCCCCCGGCGTCGAGGCTCCCAGCACTGACCCCTATGCGATCGCGGTGGGCGGCACGAGCCTGGCGATCGCCCCGGCCGGGAACCGCGTCTTCGAGACTGGCTGGTCCACCGGCCTGCTCGCGCTGCAGAAGGGCACGTGGGTCAACGACGGCGACGTGGACGACGCCTCCGGCGGTGGCCCCAGCGTGGTCTGGAAGCAGCCCGCGTACCAGCGGGGCGTCGTTCCGGTGGCACTGTCACGCGTCGCGGGCCACAGTGGCCAGTATCGTTCCGTTCCCGACATCAGCGCCGACGGCGACCCGGCCACGTCGATGGCCGTCGGCGTGATCACCGTCACGCCGGGCGGGCAGGCGAGGTTCTCCCTCACGCATGGCGGCGGGACGAGCGAGGCAACCCCGCTCGTGGCCGGGCTGGTGGCCGCCGCTCAGCAGGGCAGCAGGGTGCCGTTCGGCTTCCTCGACCCGGTGCTCTACAGGCTGGCCGGCACGAGCGCGCTGCATGACGACCTGCCGCTGAGCGCGGCGACTCCCGCCGCGTTGCGCGCGGTGTGGTGCGGGACCGCTGCCTGCGGCATGGACGGGCTGCTCGTCCTCAACGTGCAGGGCACCGACAAGGCCAAGGGGTACACCGGGCAGGTCACGCTGAAGGGCTACGACAACATGACTGGCCTCGGCACGCCGAACGGGCAGGCCTTCATCACGGCCCTGCGCGCGCTGGAGCGGTGACGCCCACGTCGCTGAGGCGCTACGCACCCTGGCGCAGCGCCTCGGCGGCGATCTCCACCCGGCTCTTCGCGTCGAGCTTGGCCAGGATGCGGGAGATGTAGGTCTGCACGGTGCGCCGGGACAAGAACAGGTCCCGGGCGATGTCCGGCGTCGAGCCGCCCTGTGCGACCAGGGCGGCTACCTTGAGCTCGGTCGGGGTGAGCGCCGCCCAGCCGGAGGTTGCCCGCGGGCCGCGGCGGCTGTGCGGGGCGCGCCGGATGCCGAGGGCGCGCAGCCGGCTTTCGGCCCGGCGGATGTCCCAGCGGGCCTGCATTCCGTCGTACAGGCTCACCGCCTCGTTCAGGGCGGCCCGGGCCTCCTCTTCCTGGCCGCATCCGGCCAGCACGACCGCCAGGTCCTCCAGCGCGGCGGGCAGCTCGACGGCCGGCCCCACCGTCCGGTAATGCGCTACGGCGTCAAGGAGCGGGCCCGGGTCGTCCTGCACCAGCCCGCGGCACCGCCGGGCGGCCGCGGCCGCCCGGGCCGGCCGGGCCTCGGCCGCGGCTTCCGCCTGGCACGCTTGCGCCGCGGCCTGCGCCAGCGGCCCGTCCCCGGCGGCCAGCGCGAGGCGCACCAGGTCCGGCAGCCACTGGTGGATCAGGGTCATCTCATTGCCTTGCCGCGACAGCATCACCGCCAGCGTCTGCGCGGCCTGGCCGATTTCCCCGCGCTGTTCCTGCGCGAGGGCATGCGCGGCGACCAGGAAGTCGCGGTTCTCGCGGTCGGTGACGTTCTCCATCGGCAGCGACAGGCCCTGGCGCAGCTCCCGGTCGGCCACGTCGCGCTGGTCCCGGCGCCCGGCGATCAGCGCGGTCACGCCGTGGGTCAGCAGCGCTGACCAGCGCTCGCGCAGGAAGGAGTACATCAGCCCGGGCGAGTCGGCCGCGTCCGAGCCCAGCTCGGCCAGGGCGTCATCCCACTGGCCGAGCCAGTACCGCAGTACCGCCGCCGTCGCCCAGGTCGCGCGATCGGGGCGCCCGGTCCGCTGGGCGAACTCGCGGGCGTCCCTGAGGGCGAGCTCGGCCGGCGCCCATTCATCGAGGTTGTGCAGCGTGAACGTGCGGGCGTCGAGGCCGGCCGCACGCAAGTCCGCGTGGCCGGGATCGTCGCCGATAACCCGCAGTGCCCGGTCGATATGGTCGAGCGCGGCCGCGTGGTCGCGGCTGATGGAGCAGGTCAGCCAGAGGTCGTGGAGGGCGCCCGCCGTCGCCGACGGGTCGCCGGCCTCCTCGGCGGCAGCTAGTGCCCGGCGGGCGATCGAGTCGGCGGCAGCAACGCCGCTGGGATCCCGCTCGAGCATCGACAGGAGCGCCAGCATCCGGGCCTGCCACTTGCCGGGCAGGTCGGCCGGCGCCAGTGCCTGCCGGATGGAGGCGATCGCGTTGTCGCCGCGGCCCACGCTGACCTGAGCGTGCGCCAGCAGCCAGTAGGTTTCCGCTCGCCGGGCGCTGTCGGTCATCACGGTCAGCGCCCAGCCGGCCTGCCTGACCCCTTCCTGATAGGACCCGGTGGCCAGCAGGGCCCACAGCAGGCCGGTCATCAGGCTCTCCCAGGCCTCGCCACCGATGGAGGTCTCGTCCAGTTCCCGCTGCAGGAGCTCGACCGCCAGTTCCGGTGCCCTGGTCGCCAGCGCGGGCGCCATCTTGATAAGCCACCCCCGGCTCCAGGTTCCCCGCTGCTGGCTCGCGGCGGACAGCTGCTGGGCGACGCTGAGGGCATCCGCGCCGGCCGCCGCGAGCTCCCGGGCCGCCTCGGCGTGCAATGCCGTGCGCAGCGCCAGCGGCATGCTCTCATGCAGCGCCTGCCGGATCAGCGGATGACGGAACACCAGCTCGGTGCCCGCGCCGGCCACAATGCCCGCCGCCACCGCCTCCTGCAAGGCCGGCGCCAGGGCGGATGCCGGCTGGCGGAGGACCACGGCCAGGTCCGTGGCCGTGAACCCGCCGCCGAGCAGCACCGCGGTCCGCAGCACCTGGGCCGTCTGCGGCGACACGGAGCTGAGCCGGTCGGCCAGCACCCCGGCCAGCGAGACCGGCAGCTGCTCGCCGGGCCGGGCGGCCCTGTCCGGCGATGCCCGGTCGCGCACGAGGGCGTCGCTCAGCTCGCGCACGTAGAGCGGGTTGCCGGCCGACTGGGCCGTCAGCCGGCGCAGGGCGTCTCCGGGCGGGACTCCGACTATCGCGGTCACCAGGTCAGCCACATCCGTCTCTGGCAGCGGCTCCAGCGTGATCAGCGTCCCGCCCCGGCGCACCACCGCCGTGCGCACCTGCTCGACCTCCAGCCGCCGCGGCGTCGGACGGCACGTGGCGACGAGCAGCAGCCGCAGCTGGCTGATCGAGGCGGCTAGCTGATGCCAGACCATCAGCGACGCCTCATCGGCCCACTGCAGGTCGTCGATGACCAGCACCATGGGGGCGATGGCGCAGAGCTCGTCAACCAGCGTGACCAGGACCTCCACGCCGGTCGCGGCGGCGTCCCCGCCGCCGGGCGTGCTTGACTGGCGCCCGGGCAGCAGGTCGGCCGCATGCGCCCGCCGCGGATCGGGCGAGCCCGGCCGCACCCGCAGGCAGTCCACCATGACGCGCAGCGGCAGCCGCTGGGTGAGCTGATCGGCCATCGCCCAGCTAACGTCCGGCCCCGGGGCGCTCGCCGCTATGGCCTCGGTCACCAGGGACGACTTGCCGATGCCGGGCTCGCCCTCGATCCAGGCCACCGATCCCACGCCGCGCCGGAGGTCCTGGATGGCGGCCGTGAGAACGGCGAGCTCTTGCCCGCGGCCGACCCAATGCGGCAGCCGCCCAGTCGACCACATGGGGACAGCGTATTCGCACTGGTGGATTTCCCAGCAGGCGCACTGGCCGCGCTAGCGGCAAGTGTCGTCATCCGGCGGCTGCCAGGTGTCGTCATCTGACCACTGCGCCCGACCCGCCGCAGACGGTTTCCTGGTGACATGCCCGGGCGGCGGGCACCGATCACGTCCAGGATTAGGAGGCCCCGATGACGCAGGCCATGGCGCCAGACCGCGCGGCTTCCGGCGCAAGCCAAGCAGGCGCGGCCCTCGAGGCAGGCCCGGATGGCACGGACCTCGCGGCGGTGCTGGCGGCGCTGGAGGCCCGCAAGGCGCTGCTGGCCCGCGCCGTCAGGGCGCTGGGGGCGCCCGACGACCTGACGGCCGCGCTGTTCGAGGCCGCGCTGGCGGACCCGGGGGCGCGGCTGTGGCCGTTCGACTTCGCCCGGGTGCACCTGCTGTACGGAGAATGGCTGCGGCGGTCCCGGGAGATCACCCGCTCGCGCCATCACCTGCGGGCGGCGCTGGCCGCCTTCGAGCGGCTGGGCGCGTCGGCCTGGGCGAACCGTGCCGCCGCCGAGCTCGCTGCCACCGCGGTGACCAGGCGCCACGAGGATCCGGCGGCGGCGGAGCCGCTGACCGCGCAGGAGCTCCAGGTGGCGGAGCTGGCGGCGGCCGGGCTGAGCAACAAGGAGATCGCCCGGCGGCTGTACATGTCGCACCGCACCGTCGGCGCCCACCTGTACCGGGTCTTTCCCAAGCTCGGCGTCAGCTCCCGGGCGGCGCTGCGCGACGCGCTCAGCGGCACCGCCCACCGCACCGTCGGATGACTGATGCTGGGCCGGTCCGCGCCTCCTGATGATGGCAGTCATGAAGACACGACTCGCTATCGCCAGCGGGGTACCCGGCTGGCGCCGCTTCCCGCCGAACCTGTTCGCTATCCCCTTCGGCCTGGCGGGCCTGGCCGAGGCCTGGGACGCGGCCGGGCCGACGCTGCGCACGCCCACGGCCGTGCCTGACGCGGTCAGCGTCATCGCCGCGCTGGCCTGGGTCACGCTGCTGGCCTGCTACGGCGCGCAGGGCACGGCCGGCGCTCTCGCCGACTTCAGGGACAAGACGCTGTCGCCGTTCATGTCGCTCGCGCCGATCACGGGCATGCTGCTGGCGGTCACGCTGCCGGCGCACGCGCTCGCCGCCGGGCAGGCCCTCGTGGTCGTGTTCCTGGTCGCGACGCTCGCCTTCGGCGGCCTGCTGACCGGCGAGTGGATCGTCGCCCGCCTGGACTACGACGCGGCCCACCCCGGCTACTTCCTGCCCACCGTGGCCGGCGGCCTGGTCGGCGCCTTCTGCGCGGCCGAGGTTCACCTGCACGGCCTGGCCGTGGCCAGCTTCGGGATCGGGCTGCTGAGCTGGCTACTGGTCGGCTCCACGATCTTGAACCGGCTGTTCTTCCACCCGTGGCTGCCGTCGGCGCTCGTCCCCACGCTGGCGATCGAGCTCGCCCCGCCCGCCGTCGCCGGGATCGCCTACTTCGCGCTGACCGGCGGCCGGACCGACTGGCCGGCGCAGGCGCTCGCGGGCTACGCGGCGCTGATGGTCCTGGTCCAGGTCCGGCTGCTGCCCCGGTTCGCGGCCCTGCGCTTCACGCCCGCCTTCTGGGCGTTCACCTTCTCCTGGGCGGCCATCGCCACCAGCGCCCTGGAGTGGATCGCGCTGCGCAACCCGCCGGGGGCAACGGCCTGCGCGACGCTGATCCTCACCGTGATCACGGCGTTCATTGGCTACACCGCGGGCCGGACGGTGCTGCTCATTGTCCGCGGCCAGCTACTGGCACCGACGGAGGAGATCAACCGCGGGGCCATTGTCAACAAGGACGGGCAGTCCATTTCCCGGAGCCTCGCGGGGCAATCCGCGCATGGCGGTGCACCGCCGGTCAAATGACTGATGCTGGCCGGCTGCCATTCGGGCCAGTCTCAATGGAGAGAAGCCGAGTTCCGCGAGAAACGCGAGGGGAAAGCCAGTGAACGAAGAGATTTCGAACGAGCCGGATTTCGTGGTGGTGGGCGGGGGAGCGGCCGGGTGCGTCCTGGCCGCCCGGCTGTCGCAGGAGCCTGGCTGCCGGGTCCTGCTGCTGGAGGCGGGCCCTGAGCTGGAGTCCGCGACGGTGCGCACGCCGGGAGCGGCGCTGGCCATGCTGGGCAGCGACGCGATGTACGGCGACGTCACCACGGCGCAGGCGGCGGCCGGGGGCCGGGGGATCCCGCTGCCCACCGGGCGCGGCCTCGGCGGCGGCAGCGCGGTCAACACCCTCACCTGGTTCCAGGGGCACCCGGCGGACTACGACGGCTGGCGCGAGCAGGGGGCCGAGGGGTGGGGCTGGGCGGACATGCTGCCCGTGGCCCGCCGGATGGAGCATCACGTCCTGGGCCACGGGCCGTTCCACGGCGCCGGCGGTCCCATGACGGTCGACTTCGCCCGGGACGTCAACCCGACCTCGATGGCCTTCATCGCCGCCGGGGAGCAGCTCGGATTCCCGGTCAGCGGCGATCTTAACGGCGCCAGCCGGACCGGGTTCGGCATCGCCCAGTCCAACATCCGCGATGGCGCGCGGCACAGCGTGGTGGACGGCTACCTGCGCCCGGCCCTGGGCCGCCCCAACCTCGCGGTCCGCACCGCGGCGCCGGTCGACCGGATTGTCTTCGAGGGCCGCCGCGCGACCGGGGTCCGGCTGCGCGGCGGGCGCCTGGTCACCGCCCGCCGCGGCGTCGTCCTCGCTGCGGGCGCGTTGCGCACGCCGCAGCTGCTGATGCTGTCCGGCGTGGGCCCGGCCGGTCACCTGGCCGGGCATGGCCTGCCGGTCGTGGCCGACCTGCCCGGGGTGGGAGCGAACCTGCACGACCACCCGATGATTACCCCGGTCTGGCCCATCACCAGCGGAACCACGCTGCTCGACGCGCAGGATGAGCAGTCCGTGGCCGCCTACCGGCTGGCCCGGCGCGGCCCGCTGGCGTCGGTGGCGCAGGCCCTGGCGATGCTCCCGCTCGACGGTGGGCAGGCGCCCGACCTGCAGGTGTACTGCACGCTGCTGGGGTTCGAACCGGGACTGGTGCCGATGGGCCGCCCGGCCGTGACCGCGCTGACCGTCCTGCTGACCCCGGCCAGCCGAGGCACCGTCCGGCTGCGGTCCGCCGACCCCGCCGACCAGCCTCTCGTCGACCCGGCCTACCTGTCCGACGAGGCCGATCGCAAGGCGCTGCGGCAGGGACTGGAGCAGGTCCGCGCGCTCTTCCAGGCCCCGGCGCTGGCCGCTGTCACCGGGCCCGCGCTGCTTCCCGCGCCCGCGGCGGGCGAAGGCGAGCTCGACGCCTTCATCAGCCAGAGCCTGGTGTCCATCTGGCACCCGGTGGGGACCTGCCGCATGGGCACGGCGGCCGGCACCGTCGTCAGCCCGCGCCTGGCCGTGCACGGGCTGGAGAACCTGTACGTCGCTGACGCATCCGTGATGCCGGCGATCACCCGCGGTAATACCCACGCCCCGACCATCATGATCGCCGAGAAGGCGGCCACCCTGCTGGCAGCCTGCTGAAGCGGCTGAACCGGTGACAAGCCCGCGCCGCGCGCGAACGCGCGGCGCGGCAGCAGAGCCGACACGGCCATGCGGCAAGGAGAACCAGCATGAAGGCGTGTACTGATAATCAAATTACCAGCGATACCGTAATCGACGACGATGCTCTGGAAGAGCTGTTCAGGGACGCTTATCCCAAGCTCGCGGGCTGGATCGGGCGGACGGTCGACGAGCACACCGCACACGAGATAGCGTCGGAGGCCTTCGTTCGGCTGCTATCGCGCCGAGTCCCGGTGGAAAGGCCAAGAAGCTACCTTTACGCGATCGCCGCTAACTTGATCCGGGACCACTGGCGAAAGACCGAGCGGGAGCAGCGGGCCTTCCGCAGCGTGACCGCGGGCACGGCTACCGACCAGGTGAGCTATCCCATGCAAGACGTCGACGTCCGCCAGCTCATCGCCGCACTGCCGCCCCGGCTACGAGACCCGTTCCTGCTGCATTACTACGGTGCCCTGGGGATCCGGGAGGTCGCCGCCCTGCTGGGCAAGGCCGAGGGCAGCATTAAGGCCGACCTGTTCGCGGCCCGCGGCCAGCTGAAGATGACGCTCGTTCAGGGGGGTCAGCGGCCGGGCCGTTACGGCGCGTTCACTAAGCCGCAGGCCGTGCCCGCGCGCGACGGCGAAGGCGACTACGGAGGCGTCGCGGTGGACCCAGACGGGCTCGGGCCCCAGGGTTGCGGGCCCCGCGGCTGCTGCGTGCAGGGCGAATATGCTGTCGGCATACGATGCCGTAGTGCTTCCCGGCCGCAATAGTGCAGGGAACGGGCGTGAGGCCGGTGTAGAGCATGAGCAACAGCACGTTCAGGGGCGTCGCGGGTCCCGCCATTGCGATCGTCGCCGTTGCCGGCCTGGCCGTCCGGGACTGGTCGAGCTGAGCGGTCGCGACCGGTCGGGCACCGGCAACCCAGGCGACGCACCCTCCAGCCCGGAGGGCGCGCCCGTCGGCCGGCGGGTCATCCTGGGACTGCTCGGCCTCGGCGTGGCCGGGACGCTCACCGGCCAGCGGGTGCAGAACGCCCTCGCCCCGGCCATCGGGGCGGTCGCTGACCACGACCCCACGGGCCTGCTCTCGCTCATCCCGCTGGGCGACACCTTCCGGTACTACTCGGTCACCGGGTCCGTGCGCAGGGAGACAGCGGACGACTACCGGCTGAACGTCTCCGGGCTTGTCGATCACCCGGCCACCTACTCGATGTCGGACCTGAAGGCCCTGCCGCGAACTTCGCTGGTACAGGACTTTCAGTGCGTTACCGGATGGCGCGTCCCCGGGGTGCACTGGGTCGGCGTGCGGTTGTCCGCCCTGCTCGAGCAGGCCGCGCCGGCCAAGCAGGCGCGCGCCGTGCAGTTCACGTCCTTCGACGGCACCTATACCGAAAGCCTCACCCTCGCCGAGGCTCGTCGCCCGGACGTCATCGTGGCGACGGAGATGCTCGGCGCGCCCGTCACCCACGACCATGGCGGTCCGGTGCGCGTGTACGCAGGATCGATGTACGGCTACAAGAGCACCAAATGGCTGTCAGGCATCGAGCTCGTCGAGGCCGAAACACCCGGCTACTGGGAGACACGAGGCTATGACATCGACGGGATCATCAGGCAATAACGCGGCGCGCCCGACCCGTTCAGCGCCGGAATCCGCCTCGGCGTCAGTACCCAGGTTCAGCCGCGCCGAGCGCATGATCCACCGGACGACGGCGATCTTGATGACGGTGTGCATCCTGACCGCCGCCGTCCTCTACAACGGCGCGATCGCCGTGCCCGTGGGCCATCGTCACCTCATCGAGCTGATCCACGTTTATTGCGGCTTCGCACTGCCGGTACCCATGCTTGCCGGCCTCCTGTCATTCGCATACCGGGCTGACCTGCGACGCCTCGGCCGCTTCACTCCCGCAGACCGTCGCTGGCTGGGCTCGCGTACCCGCCGGGACGGGACCATCCCCGTCGGGAAGTTCAACGCGGGCCAGAAGCTGAACGCCTCGCTGGCCTCCGGCTCGATCCTTGTCCTTCTTGGCACCGGAGTGCTCATGTACTTCGTGTGGCTTGCCCCCCTGTCCTGGCGCAGTGGCGCCACGTTCGTGCACGACTGGTTCGCCCTTGCCCTCGGCCTGCTTGTCGTCGGGCACGTCATCTTCGCGCTGAGAGACCCGGAGGCGCGCCGCGGAATGCGAACAGGATCGGTGTCGCGATCGTGGGCCCGCACCGAGCACGCGGGCTGGCTCCGTGACCTGGAAAGCACGGCGGCGACCGAGCCGGCTGTACCGGGCGACAGCTGAGGCCTGCACCAAGTTCCTTGCCGCCCCAACCTGCCCGCCCCGCCGCAACCCGGACCAGCCAGCGCGTCCGAGCGTCCCGCCCTCGCTGTAGGCCTAGCCCCCAGTACTAGCCCGCGTTGACCCGCTGGACTGCCTTGGGTACTTGCACGCCAAGGTCTCCCGGGCCCGGAGAAGTACTAGCCTGTCCAGCCAATCATGGACTACCCGTGGGGCGACCTTCACTACACCAAAGAGAATGAACTGGCGAGGCCGAAGTAAGGAAGTTTGTTCAGCACACTTTCTCATAGGCGACACCAGGTACGTCGGCCGTCCATTCAGAACGGGTGACCGGTCCGCCGATGCGGGCGCACAGGCTCGGAAGGTCGGCGACTTGTACATGCCACAACGCCACGAGGCCGGTCTTCCCGCCGACCGCCAGTACGCCGTCCGAGTCAAACGCGAGTGCACTCACGGGCCCGGTCCGGCCGATGAGGTTGGCGATCACGCTACCGGTGATCGCATTCCACAGGTGTACCGAGCCGTCGGCGCTGCCGCTGGCAAGTGTCTCGCCGTCAGGGCTGAAGGCGAGCCGGGTGACCGCGCTGGTTGAGCCAGTCAACTCGCCGATAGGGGTTGCGCTGCTGGCGTTCCACAGCTGGATCGTTCCGTCCGCTTCGGCGGTGGCGAAGGTGCGGCCTTTCGGATCGAAGGCGGCCGCCAGCACCGGGCTGTTTCCGCCTAGCTGCGCGATGGGGTTCCCTGTGACCCCGTTGTAGAACCAGGCAGTGTCATCATTATTCCCGACGACGAGCCGGGTGCCGTCCGGGCTGAATGCCACCGACGTCCACTCCTTTCCCGCGTCTTCGCCGCCAAGGCTGTTTACCATTTGACCAGTAGCCGTCTTGTAAAGGCCGTTGCCGTCGGCGTACCGCGAACCATCTGGGCTAACCGCGAACGCGCCATCGTTGGCATCGGCCACCAGTGCCCCCCGTGCGGCCACGCTCAGGCAGCGGCATGTGTTCGCCATGGCAGTCTGGTATGGGTTGGGGTCAATTTCTTCAGAACCGTCGGGCTGGAAGTTGATGGGAGTCGGCGGAGCTGAGGAATCCGGCTCCCACACCTCCGCGGTCGTCCCGTTTGTTGCCGCGACGTTTCCGTTGGAATCGAATTCCACCCCGAGTAGCGGTCCTTCCTCGCCGCTGTACGTGGCAACCGTGGCCCCCGTGCTATTCCATAGCCGGATGCTGCCGTCCTGCCCGCTTGCGGCCACGGTTCTCCCGTTCGCGTTGAAGGCCAGCGCGGTGACGGCACTTGAGCCGACAGTCAAGACTGTGTACGGGACTGCGGATGTGAGGTCCCACAAGCGTGCGGTCGTATCGTCGCTGACTGTCGCCAGGGTCCGGCCGTCTGGGCTGATCGCGATCGCGTTGACTGGTCCCGTGTCGCCGCGGAGGACGGCGATCGGCGCTCCGGTGCTGGCGTCCCACACGCGAGCGGTGCCGTCACTGCTCGCGGTTACCACGATGGGTTCCCTCGGGTCGAACGCCACTGCCTGTATGGCCTCGGTATGCCCGGTTAGCATGGCGATGGGGGCGCCGCTCGAGGTGCTCCACAGCCGGGCTGTGCCGTCGGCGCTGGCTGTGGCAACCGTTGACCCGTCCGGGCTGAACGCCACGGCGGTGACCGCGCCGCCGCCTGCCCGTAGTATCGCCATCTGGTGCCCGGTAGCCGCGCTCCAGAGCCGCGCGGTGCCGTCCTTACTCGCTGTGACTAGCATTCGCCCATCGGGGCTGAACTCTACCGAAGTCACGGCAGCGGCGTCGCCGCTGAGGACGGGACCGGACGCGCCAGTAGAGACCGTAAACAGTAGCGTCCGGTCACCGTTGACAGCAGCGAGCGTGTGGCTGTCGGGGCTGAACGCTATCGCGCTGAACGGAGTGGTGGCGTTGCCGAGCTCGCGACCCGGTGCCGAGGACACCAGCCCGTTCGCTGACGCCAGCCGGTTCAGGCCTATCCCGTATTTATCGCTAGGATATTGGCTGTCCTGGCACGCCACGGCCAGGTATGAGTCGTCGGGGCTAAACGCCGTAGCCGCGACATCATCAAGGCATTCGGAGACGTCGGCGCTCTCCGAGCCGCCAACCGAGTCTCCGCTCGTGTCCCAGAGGTAGATGTAGTTGCCGTCCGCGGTCGCCACCGTTTGCCCATCCCCGCTTACCGCCGGCGCGGGCATCGGGCCAACCTCGTAGCCCGCCAACGGATCCCCGACTTCATCTCCGTTCGCCACGTCCCACAGGTATCCGTTCCCGTCATCACCAACGGTGACGACTTCGCGGCCGCGGTCAGCGAACGCGACGCCTGTCACCGGTGCAGTGTGCGCCCGAAGAACCAGCTGGCGTGGTCGCTGCAGCGCGTCGGCCACCGCATCCAGGCTGAGCGAGTCAGGGTCGAGTTGCCAAGCGCCCGCGGCAAGCACGTTCGCCTTGCCGACGTCGAAGTCGTCGAGCGTCTCGCTCTGCGCGGCAAGCTGGCCGGCGGTAGCCACCCGGGCCTGCTGTCGCGCCAAATTGGCCTGGACGCTGGCGTTGTGTGCCTGGACGCTGGCGTTGTGTGCCTGAATGGTCGCGTCGCGTGCCGCAACGGCCGCCACGACGAGCAGCAAGGCGAGGGTGATGACTCCCGCGCGGCGAAGCCAGGTACTCAAACTCTGCGACCTGGCAGACGCCTTGATGAACAGCCTGACGCGCTCTTCTACTATCTCGCCGCGCTCAGCCGCGGCCAGCAGCCACTCCCGCGCTTGCTCTAGCCGCCTCCGCCGGTACAGCGTGCCGTCGTCCCGGCGGCCGCGTTGCTCCCACACGTCCGCTGCTGCCCGCACTTCCTGGCGCACGAGGCTGTCGGCACGGTCTTCAGCGACCCATTTCGCCAGCTGCGGCCAGGCGCTCAGCAAGATGTCGTGAGTGATCCAGACAGTCTCGCCCGCCTTCGTGAGCATCTGGGCCGCGCGGAAGCTCTCGACGATGTGGTCGGCGGTCCGCGGGTACGGCGCAATCCTGCGCAGCTCGTTCATCGCGGCATACCGACGGGTGACCTGGCCGTCGACCGGAACCGTGATGAGGAGTGAGAACAAGGTCCGGCATGTCTTTCGGCCAGCCCCATTAAGAGCCTTGTAGATCTCCTCAGCCGAGTCGGCAATGGCATCGCGTACGCGGCCGGCACCTGCGTAATCCTCAAGCGTGAGGCGAGTGACGGCGGAGGGCTGGCTTTTAAGCCGGGCCGCCAGCCAGGTGCGCCGCATGGCGTGGGAGACGAAGGGCAGCACAGGAGTGGTGGACGGAGTATCGCCGGCCATACCGAGCGTGGCCAGATCCTCTAGCAGTCGGCCGGTGAGGGCGCCATCGACCGCGCACCCCACACGTGCCGCGGGGGCCTCGACCGCCTGGCGCAGGTCGCCAGGGGCCATCGGGACTACAGGGACCTGAGTTCCGAGTCCGGGCAGGTCCTTGACCCAGAAGGCGACCTCTGCGGCGTACTCCGCACGCATCCCGGCGATCACCAGCGCCGTCGGCGGACCTCCCTCGCCAGGGGTGCACAGGAGTCGCAAGGCGTCCATGAAGGTCGTACGGCGCTCCTCTTCTAGCGTGTGGGTGAAGAGCTCCTCAAGCTGGTCAACGATGAGGATGAACCTGGACTCTTCCAGGCCCGCGGCAACCGCATGCTTGTCGCGCACGGCCTTTACGGCCGCGAGCGCCTCGTCGGCTGTATTAAGTGCGGGCAGCTCAATCCCCAGCGAGTGCTCTTCTATGACGCCAGCTAGCCCGCGTCGCAGGGCGTTTTGGGGATCGCTTCCTGGCGTCATTACCATGGCTGGCCACAGCTCGGATCGAGCGATATCCAGGTGGCCGTAGCGGATCGACCCGAGCAGCCCAGCCTGGAGCAATGAGGACTTGCCGACTCCCGATCCGCCGGTGACGAGCAGCGGCCCTGGGTTATACAGCATGTTCGAGGCCTCATGCAGGAGTCGCCCAACTTGCTGCTCGCGGCCAAAGTAACACCAGGCGTCGTCCAGATGGAAGGCCTGGAGACCGGGGTATGGACAGTTGACGCTCGCGTGCCCGTCGCTGGGCGAATCCCCGTTAGGGGCAGCCGTGCCAAGCCGCACGACGGCGCCCTCTGGGGCACAAGCAAGCACGAGCCCGGCCACGGTGTGGCCGTACCGGATCACGACCTGCCGTCCGGCCGACCGCTGACTGTGGTCCAGTCGCCAGGCCAGGCGGGTGACGGTCAGTGCCTCACCAGGCGGACGATCCTCGCGAAGCAGCTTGATCAACTCGCCGGAGAACTCGGTGTACGTGGCACCTGGAGGCGCGAGGGCGGTATCGTCCTCGCCGGCGGACGCGAGCAGTAGCGAACCCGCCCGTGGTGGGACTACCATCCCCGAGAAGCAGCAGTCCAGGATGACCAGGATGCCGCGGAGTTTGCACGTGCGAAGCAGAGAGTTAATCCTCGCGTACGAGAGGGCCTGGGATTCGGGGTAACGGCTCATAAGATCCGTGGTCGCCCTCGTGGCCAGGAACAGCGTGCGGCCGTCCATGTCCTTGACACCGTGCCCGACATAGCCGATGACGAGGAAGTCGTCAGCTGCCCGCGCGGCTGACTCGATCGCCGCGTACATGGCCTCCGGATCAGCGGGGTCAATAACAGTCGCGAGGTTCTCTGGGGCCAACCCGCAGCTATCGACGAGGGCCTCGCCCAAAGCCAGCACAGTGCGCGCGGCGGACTCGATAGGCGTAAGACGCGATTCTTCGCCCGGCGGCGCATCGTGCCGCCCTGTGCCGACAAGTACGGCCCGCGTCCCGGCCCCGGCCAGCGCGAGTTGGGTTCGCTTAGGACTCGCCATCAGCCGGGAGTTCGGCGGGTTCCGGGTTCTGGACTAGGTCCTTGGCGAGCTGCGCTAGCACTTCTCGTACGGCAGCCTCGGTGCCGCCATCGGCAGAGGTAACAGTGAACTCCGCTTTTGTGCCGCTACGTGTCAGGCGGAGCGTGATCTTGCGGCGCTTGCTGAGGAGCCAGGCGACCAGGACGGCACCGACCGTCTGCAGGTGGTCCTGGTCGGCCAGCAGCAGGTGCAGTTCCGTGATGACTGGCCCCATGCTGCCCGACTCTGGTTGCGCCTCGATGAACTGCACCCGTCCGTGTAGTTCTTCATGATCGAGAAGCATGGCACCCAGGCTTCGGAGTATGTCCGTTGCACCCTGATCCGCCAGAAAAACGCTATATTCGACAAGCATGTCGCTGCCTGGCATGAAAACCACCCCCTCCCCGAATCATAGCAATTCGCCCGATTGTGTGTTGAGCTGTCCAGTTCGGAGGCAGTCGCTGGTGCCGGAACGGGCGAGAACACGCCGATGCCGCACTGCCGCCCGCAGCGGGCGATGACCTAGTAGGTGTGCTTGAACGCGGTGCTAGCCTCAATCGTTCAGGGGGTTTGAGGTTCGCTTACCGATTGTGGTGGTGCCCGGTTTCGGGGCCGATGTCTGTTTGGCTGGCGGGAGCGGTCGCGTGAGGCAGCCCGGAGGTGCCCGGGTTGGCACCGGCTCCGACCGCGCCGACTGGTCTCCTTTCTTGCTGCTGGGGTGGTCTGTGCTGGTCAGGCGGGTGCGGGTAGGGCGCAGAGCCGGTGCCAGCAGGTTAGGAACGCTTCCTTCCACGGCCAGTCGGGGCTGATCTTCAGGGTGCGCTCGCGGGCGTGGCGGGCGAGGCGGGCTGGGATGGGCCAGATCCGGTAGCGGAGCGTTTCCGGGTCGGCGCCCCGCAGGCCGGGGTCGTCGTGCAGGCCGAGGAGGCGGGTCCAGGCGGCCAGGTCGGCGGCGATGTTCGCGGCGATGACCCAGCCGCAGTTGACTTGCCAGGTTTTCGACGGCAGGTTCCGCAGGCCCATGGCCTTGGCGGTGCGGACGCCGGCCGTCTCGACGACGGCGTGCTCTCGGTGGACGGTGTCGAGGTACTGGCCATGGTGGCTGCCCGGGACCCCGGGGATTCCGGTGTCCGGGATGTTGGTGCGGCTGATGGAGTACTTCCAGCCGGTCTTCTTCTCGAAGTCGGTTAGGTTGCGCAGGTGCCGGCGGGACGGCCTGACCCGTCGTGCGATCCAGCGGAGCCCGCGGGGCCAGTTCCCGGCGCGTGTCATCAGGCCGGTGACCTCCGCGACGTCCTTGTCGTCCTCGGCGGTGCCGCCCTGGGCGGTGTCGTCCTGGGCGGTGCCGCGCTGCCACGCGTCGGCGGGGACCTGGCGGATGGCGTCCTCGTCGGCGGCGGTGATCATCCACCCGCTGGTGAACAGCACGGTCCGCCGCGCGGAGGACAGGGACAGCAGGTGGTTCACGAGGTCGTGGCTGGCGCCGGCCCCGTCGACGCGGACCAGGACCTTGCCCCGGAACCGGGCCGGGACCTGCCGCAGGGCCGCAGCCAGCACCTCCTTATGGTCGGTGAACGTATTTGACCCCGCGTTCCCGGGCCGCAGCAGCATGGCCAGGGACTCGCGGGTGTTGGCCAGCCAGGTGCCGGGGGGTGGAAGCCGTAGCCTTTCTTCCAGGTCGGAGCCGCGCCTTCCTTGTCGGAACTGGCGGTGACCAGGGTGCCGTCCATATCGATGACCAGCCAGCCTGTCAGGGGCTTGCCGGCGATCTCGAGCCAGGGGAACCCTGCGGGCGTGCCCTCGACCAGTTGCCAGGCATGCCCGCGGGCTTTCGCCCTGGCGCGGGCGATCCTGCCTAGCGCGGCCGCCGTCCCGGCCAGGTCCAGGGCGCGGCGCACCGTGGGGCCGCTGGGCGCGTCCCCGAGTACCGGCGAGAGGTGGGCCAGCAGGGCGATGTCGCTCATGCTGGTCGCCCCGAGCGCGATCGCCGTGGCCAGCGAGGCCAGCACGGTGCCCCGGTCGAAGGCGGGCGAAGTGCCCTTCTTCCGCAATGCCCCGCTGAGCTGCGCGGTCAGTCCGGTCTGGTCGGCGGCCTTGCGGAGCAGGACGGCGCCGGCGTGGCCGGCCGGCCCGGCTCCTTCCGCGGTGACTTTCAGGGCATGGTCCCACCCGTTATGCTGCATGGCGAAGAGCGCTCCAGGCTGTGGATTGCAAGGTTGTGGTGACCCGTAATCTCCCAGCACCAGGGCGCTCTTGCTCTTGAACCAGCAAGGGACGGCCGCTTCGCGGCCGTCCCTTCGCATTCCCGTGACACGCCGATCGTCCCGCACCCATAAGGTGCCCCGGAACCCAGCCGACCGCGATGCGAAACCCCAGCTCACAACCACTGGCAACTCGCCAGGGCACCTCAGATACCCCTCAACGCTGAATAGCGGAGGCTAGGCAGGGGCGGGGCCGTGTCAGCCTGCCTTCTCCTGATTCCGGAACCAGTCCCGGCCCTCGCCCGCGACTCCTTCCAGCAGGTGCAGGATGTCGGTGACGCTGGAGGCGGCTAGCGGGGCATCGACCTCGTCCGGTTGAGTCCCGGCCTCCGGGCCGGAGCCGGCGGCAGGGGCGTCCCGGACGGTGATCGGCTCGCCTGCCTTCAGTCTCAGTTCAAGCTTCTGGCCATCCCGCCCATTCCGGGAGACATGCGCCGAGACGATGGAGTCGTACCGAAAACTGGTCCGCTTGTAGATGCTCGGGGCGCCCGAGAGGAACATCAGGCTGGCCTCCACGTGCCGGACCCCATCGTCGGACATCAGGAACACCTTGAAGACGTACCGGTCGTACCGGGGCAGGCCGCCGGCTACCACGCCACGCCTGCCTCCTGCGCCCCGTTCTTCCGTGATCGCGTGGGTCCGTAGCCGGCTGCGCGGAATCTGAAAGTGGGTTAGTGCCTGGCCCAGCAGGACCGTCTTGTCGTACTGGAGCCAGGCGGCCATCTCTTCATCGGCGGGCCGGGATCGCAGCCTGTCCACCCACTGGCGATAGTCCGCATCGATCACGACTTGCCGTCGGCTGAGCTCGTCACCGTCGGCGGCGTGCTTCCTGCGTGCCAGCGTGACCCGCAGCCAGCACTGCCAGGCCGCCACGCAGGCCGGCAGCGTGATCACGTCGGCCAGCGGGTGCGGCCCGAGCGCGATCAGGGCGATGACGAGGCCGGCGGTCGTGGCCGCTGGCCCGGTCCAGCGGGCCGCCACCGTGCCCGGTCGGGGCAGGAGCAGCCGCCGGTAGTCCAGCAGGGTCCCGCAGGACCACTGCTCCCGCAACTGGCGGAGCTCGTAGCCTGCCAGCCAGGCCACCTTGTTGGCCTCGCTGGCTGGGATACCGTTTTTCCGGCAGACTCCGGTGAGTTCGTCCCGGTACCAAGCGCGGATCCCGGCAATGGCGGATTCCCAGCCTGCTTGCGTGCCGTCGCCGGGTGCGTACTTCGCGGTGTACTTCCCGAACAGGGCATCGATCTTGCAGGCCAGTTCATCACCCTGCGGGCCGACGCCGGGCGCGTGGAACTGCTCGTCCTTCTGCCTGAGCCGCGCGGCTAGGAACCGGCACTCCAGGTCGGCCCGGGCGGCGGCGACGCCACTCGCGAGGGCGCCCCCGAGTCCGGCCAGCCCGGGCCAGGCGAATGCTGACAGCAGCTCCCAGCCGAGATAGCCGGCCACCAGGGCCAGCCACCATGCGCTGGCGTGCATCATTACCCGGTCACGGATGCCTG